>NZ_JACDCW010000161.1 GCF_013817345.1 Methylibium sp. | reverse complement strand
GAAGTAAAAGTGACCCACCTGGGTAAGGATGACGGCCTTTTCGGTGCCGTCGATGTTGACCCAGGAGCAAGCAGTGGAGATACGAGTCATGGCCCGAAGGGGCGAGGCGGTCAGAGCGATCGCGCGGCAGTTGGACTGCTCGCGCAACACCGTGCGGCGGTATCTGCGTGACGAGGCAGCGCGTCGCTACGGACCGCGCCAGGCGCGTGCGTGCAAGCTCGACGACTACAGGAGCTACTTGCATGAGCGCATCGAGCAAGCCCGCCCGCGCTGGATACCGGCGACGGTGCTGCTGCGCGAGATCAGCGAACGCGGCTACGGTGGCGGCATCAGTCAGTTGAAGGCGTGGCTGGCGCCGCTGAAGAGGACAGAGCTCGAACCCGTCGTTCGCTTCGAGACGCCGCCCGGCAAGCAGATGCAGGCCGACTTCACGCATGTGCGCCGCGGCCGCGATCCATTGATCGCGCTGGTAGCCACGATGGGCTACAGCCGCGCCACGTTCGTCAAGTTCACCGCCCGCGAAGACGCCGCCACCCTGTGCACTGGCCTGCGCGAAGCCTTCGGCTACTTCGGTGGTGTGCCCGAGCATGTCCTCTTCGACAACACCAAGGCGGTCGTCATCGAGCGCGACGCCTACGGGCCCGGGCTGCACCGTTGGAACGACGAGATGAAGGCGCTCGCCGAGGCCTGTGGCTTCACACCTCGCCTGTGCCGGCCCTACCGGGCCAAGACCAAGGGCAAGGTCGAGCGCTTCAATTCGTACTTGAAGGGCAGCTTCGTCGTGCCGCTCGCGGCCACCCTCGAGGCCAGCGGACTCCGGCTCGAGATCGACCTCGCCAACGCCCATGTACGGCGCTGGCTCGACGAGATCGCCAACGCCCGCGTGCACGGCACCACGAAGGCTGTACCGGCAGTGCGCCTGGCCGAGGAGCAAGCGGTCATGCTGGCGGCGCCGGCGCTGAAGGCACCGGCGCCTACCGCGCAACGCGTGGCGATGCCGGTAGAGAGCTTGCAGCAC
Organism: Methylibium sp.; assembly: GCF_013817345.1. Classification (GTDB taxonomy): domain Bacteria; phylum Pseudomonadota; class Gammaproteobacteria; order Burkholderiales; family Burkholderiaceae_C; genus Methylibium. The sequence continues at coordinate 4,381 of NZ_JACDCW010000161.1, read as the reverse complement.
CCGCTGGCGGTGTACGACGCGCTCCTGTGCCCCGCGCTGCTGGAGGTGTTCGCATGACGACGCTGCAAGCAGAGCGCATCGCGGCCTTGTGCGAGCAATTGAAGCTGGCGCGCCTGGGCACCGAATGGCCGGCGTTGGCGCAGGACGCCGCCCGCGACGAGGCCAGCTTCGCCGACTTCTTGGAGCGCGTGCTCGCCAGCGAGATCGTCGCCAGGGCCGAGCGCCGATGCACGACGCTGATGCGGCTGGCGACGATGCCGGCGGTCAAGACACTGGAGCAGTTCGACTGGAGCCACGCGGGCGGTGCACCGAAGGCACAGATCCAGGAGCTCGCCCACCTGGCGTTCGTGCCGCGCGCCGAGAACGTGGTGCTGCTCGGCCCCAGCGGCGTCGGCAAGACCCACATCGCGCTGGCGCTCGGCCACCGCGCGGTGATGGCCGGGCACAAGGTGCGCTTCATCAGCGCGGCCGACCTGATGCTGCAGCTGGCCGCAGCCAAGACGCAGGGGCGGCTGAAGGAATACTTCAACCGCGCCGTCATCGGCCCGAAGCTTCTGGTGGTCGACGAGATCGGCTACCTGCCCTTCGGGCGCGAGGAGGCGACGCTGTTCTTCAACGTCGTGGCCAAGCGCTACGAGCGCGCCAGCATGGTGCTCACGAGCAACCTGCCGTTCACGCAATGGGCGGGCGCCTTCGCCGACGACCAGACGATGACGGCGGCAATGCTGGACCGCCTGCTGCACCACGCGCACATCGTGCAGATCACCGGCGAGAGCTACCGGCTCAAGGACAAGCGCAAGGCCGGGCAGGCAACGAAGAGGACACCAGCGCTGGCATGACCCGCGCCGCGCTGCTCAGCCGCTACGGGCTACGCCCTTCGCGTCCGAGCAGCGCAATCGCAAGCGCCAGGTGGGTCAGATTTACTTCGGCGATCAAGAGCAAAGTGGGTCAGTTTTAAGTCGGCGTTGACACCAGGCGCATGTATCGCTCGGTCGCGTCGAGATGCTGGCCCATGTTCAGCGCGGCGCGGCGCGCCAGCTCTCCGAAGATCGCATTGAGCGCGGCGGCCTGCGTAGTCAGCAGGCTTTCTGCGCCACTGAGATCGCCGGCCTTCGCGGTAGCAGCGCCGGCCTTCAAGGCGCGCGCGCATTCCGTGATGTCGAGTTCGCCAAAGGTGCCCCATGCAAACGAACGCATGACGGACGCATTGCCGAGCGTGCCAGCCGCCACGGCATCGGCCAGCGTTCGCTCGGGCGTTCGTCCCGGCTCGGCGCTTACTTCCAGAGTGCTCGCTTTGTTCGCCACCGTGGGCGCCGTCTTTTTCGTCTTGGCTTTGGTCATGGCTTGTTCACGCTCGTTCACGTCGTTGCGGCGCAGGCGCGAAGCCCTCGCACCGTTTGCAGGATCTTCGGCACCGGGTAGCCGGCCGCTGCGGTCACCATGCAGCGCCCGCGTCTGCATTGCGGTCGCGCTGCGTCAGCCGCTCGTGCGAGTCTGCGCGCCAAGCTCAGGCCGCCGCCCGCAGAGCAAAGTCAGAGATAACACCCCCCGACCGGGCAGTGCAGATGGTGTCTCTAGATACGCACCGCCAGACGGTGCAGGCGAGGGGGTCGAAGTTTCCCGGACAGCACCGCCAGACGGTGCAGGGTTTGAGGCGCTTACACCGCCAGGCGGTGCAATGACGGCCGCTGCTGCACCGTCTGACGGAACAAGCGATGCGTTTTTGTTCGCCGGCTTTTCCGGGCGCATGTAGTCGCCGGTGCGGTAGCACTTCGGATCGAAGTCCAGCCCCTGCCCGTGATCGAGCGCCAGCCAGGACAACGCGAACCAGGCCGCCTTGTTCGGCCGCGCGCCCTTGCGGGTTTCGACCAGCAAGCCGCAGTCGAGCAGCTCGCGCCGCGCACGAACGATGGTGTCATTGCTGCGCCAGCCCAGCGGCACGAGGTACTTCGCGCAGGCGGTCAGCTTGCCGTTGTTGTTGCCGCTGTACTGCCGGGCGATGTCGAGCAGCAGCGAGCGGGCCGTGTGGCTGGCCTGCCGGTAGCCGGGACTGTCGAGCACGACCATCGGCAGGGCCACGAACCTGCTGCCGTCGCGCTTGTGCTTGCCGGCCTTCGACTTGGAGCGGGCCATGCTCAGGCGCCCGCCCGCGATGCGCGAACGAGGAACCGGTACACGCCCCATAGATCGGTCTCAGACAGCGCCGTCAGGTCTGCGCCTATCCCATGCCCCGGCAAGTGCGCCGCGAGGCACTGGAGGCGTTCCAGCCATGCCGGCGGCCTCATGGCTGCCCGCCCGTCTCGCGCATCAGCACGTACAGCGCCACGCGGTGCAGCTTGCCGCAGTCGGTGGCCTGCTGCACCCAATGGGTGAGGATGTCGAAGCCGTGCCGCCGCAATTCGATGATGCGGGCCGCAGGCGCCAGGATGTCGCCGTCGCGGCGCAGTTGGATCGTGCTCTTCGGGCCGGCGCGAAGCAGGTCAAGTGCGCGCCGCCGCTGCGCCGTGGCGCTGTTGTTGCCGATGCCGGCGCTAGACTTCGGGTGCGTTTTCTTGAGGGCCGCTTCGCTTGCCGGGGTGGCCTTTTCTTTTGTCATCGTGCCGCCCCCGCTCAGACCGTGGCGCTGGCCAGGGGCCGCGCTTCGAGCCAGGCTTCCACGTCTGCCAGACGCCACGCGACGGCGCGAGCGCCGATGCGGATCGGTGCCGGGAAGGTGCCGGCCTTGACGTTCGCGTAGATAGTGGAGCGGGAGAGTTGAACGAGCTGTTCAACCTGCCGCCTCCGCGCGAGAGCCTTCGCGTCGAGGGCCTGTCGGAATGTGTCTGCTGCCATGTGCGCTTTCCGCATCGCCCGGGAACCCCCCGGACTTCATGGCCCAATCTTTTCCTTATCCGACGCTTACCGCCCAGCCCGAGTGCGCGTTCGCCGCAAGGTCTGCGAGGGGGTATTACGTCGTCCCAGCAGACCGCAGCCGCTTCCATTCAGTCATGTGCGCTCTGACGGCGCGAAACCTGATGGGAACGAGCTTCTCCGCGATGAAAAACGCAGCGTCGTCCATGCTTCCGGTAAAGCCCGCCATGTTTGCGTCGCACCATGCGAAAACGTCAGCCTTCATCGCTCGGTTCTCCGCGTGCCGCGCCGCTGCCGCGCGCTCTTGGAGGATGTCAAGCGCGAGCTGTTGTCGGTCGAAGCTATCCATCGCCCCGCCGAACAGACCGAGATGAAACTGGGCTTGGCTTGCATACTCCCAAGCCCTATTCGGTGCCAGCTTCTTGTCTTCGATGCTTGCCGCTACGCTGAAGGCACAACACATTAAGGCCAAGATGCCAAACTGGGGAATTGCGTCTTCCTGCGGCCGCTGTAGTGAGGCGGCATAGCGCATGAGCCAGCCTCTTAGGCTCACACCGCCGCCGCGCCTCATTTCAGAAACGTGATCCGTAATGAAAGCACCCCGGCTGGCATCGACCGGGTGCGTTTCAAAATAGTTCGTCAGCGTCGCGATAATGATGTCGCCTTCTACCGTGGGCGTCACGGGGTGCCGGCAATGCTGCAAATCCAGTTTCAATCGAGTTGTCCCTTCGCTTCCTTGAGGGTGCCACGCCAGCCGGGCAAGGGAACCCGGTTTTCGCCCTCGGAGATCGGCCTCGGGCTAGGCGCAGCAAAGTGATTCTGTGGGTCTCGCGCGCCCTCACGCCGCCTTGAACGGCAGCACGTCAGCACCCTTGCGCAGCGCGTCGATGCGGTCGGCCCACCACTGCATCATCTTCGCTCGTTCGTCGAGCCACTGCGCCCGGTTGTAGGCGCCGCGCACGTCGTCCCGATCCTCGTGCGCGAGTTGCTTCTCGATGAAGTCGCGGTTCCAGCCCGCCTCATTGGCGCAGGTTGAAAAGAGCGTGCGAAAGCCGTGCGCCGTGGCGATGCCTTTGTAGCCCATGCGGGCCAGCGCACTGTTCAAGGTGCCGTCGCTCAGCGGCTTACCGGGGTAGAACGGTGAGGGCAGCACCAACACGCCGCGCCCACTGAGGGGCCGCACTGCTTCCAGCACCATGAGGGCCTGCTTCGACAGCGGCACCGTGTGCTCGGTCTTCATCTTCATGCGCTCGCCGGGCACGCGCCACAAAGCGCGCTCCACGTCGATTTCGTCCCAGCGCGCGCCGCGCAGCTCGCCGGGGCGAAGGGCCGTGAGCATCAGCAAGGTGAGCGCCGCCGCAGTCACTGGATCGCCCTCATAGGCCGCCAGCCGGTGCAGGAAGCCCGGCACGTCGCGTTCGGACAGCGCGGCCCGGTGCGCCACCTTGCGCGGCTTGAAGATTTCGGCCGGCTTGAGCGGATAGGTCGGGTCGGTTGCCACCACCTCGTGCGCGATGGCAAACCGGAAGAT
>NZ_JACDCW010000160.1 GCF_013817345.1 Methylibium sp. | reverse complement strand
TACGTGGCCGAGATCCAACCCGGCAAGGTGCTCTACGAGATCAACGGCGTGCCCGAAGCGCTGGCCCGCGAAGCGTTCACCCTCGCAGCTGCCAAGCTGCCGCTGCGGTGCACCTTCGTGGCGCGTCAGGTCGGCGCTTGAGCCGGCCGGAAGGAAAGACATGAAAGCATCCGAACTCCGCGCCAAGGACGTTGCTGCGCTCGAGCAGGAGGTCAAGGACCTGCTGCGCGCGCATTTCGGCCTGCGCATGCAAAAGGGCACGCAGCAGCTGACCAACACCTCGACGCTGCGCAAGACCCGTCGTGACATCGCTCGCGCCAAGACTGTCCTGGCCGAGAAGAAGAAGGGAGCGTCGCAATGACGACTCAAGCTCGAGAACCGCAAGAACAAGTGGTGAAGAACACGCGCACCCTGGTGGGTCGCGTCGTCAGTGACAAGCGCATGAAGACCATCACGGTGCTCGTCGAGCGCCGCGTCAAGCACGAGCTCTACGGCAAGATCATTGCCCGCTCGCGCAAGTACCACGCGCACGACGAGAACAACGAGTGCAAGATGGGCGACATGGTCGAGATCGCCGAAGGTCGGCCGATCTCCAAGACCAAGGCGTGGGTCGTGACCCGGACGCTGGAAAAGGCACGGGTGCTCTGACACTGAACGCTGTCGGGGCTCTCGAAGGAGCGTCGATACAACGACCGGATCGCTGGCATGCTGGCGTCCGGTCGTTTTTCATTCCGGCGTAGCTTGGCTGCGCTTTCGCCAAACCCCTGGAGAGACGTGATGCTGAAAGTCGGCGACAAGCTGCCCGCGGGCAAGTTCTATGAATTCATCGAGGTCGAGGGCAATGGCTGCTCGCTCGGTCCGAACAGTTTCGAGATCGACAAGCTCGCCGCCGGCAAGAAGGTCGCGGTGTTCGCTCTGCCGGGCGCCTTCACACCGACCTGCTCGGCGCAGCATGTACCCGGCTATCTGAAGCATGCGGACGACTTGCGGGCTACCGGAATCGACGAGATCTGGTGCGTGGCCGTCAATGACCCGTTCGTGATGGGAGCGTGGGGGCGCGATCAAAAGACCGACGGCAAGCTGCGCATGATGGCCGACGGCAGCGCGGAGTTCACCCGCGCGACCGGCCTCACCCTGGATCTGGGCGCGCGGGGGATGGGCATGCGCTCGCAGCGCTACTCGATGCTCGTGGTGGACGGCGTCGTCAAGACGCTCAATGTCGAAGCGCCGGGCAAGTTTGAAGTCAGCGACGCCGAGACGCTGCTTGCGCAGGCCCGCAGCCTTCGAGTCCGGTGAATTCAGTGCTGTCGATCTGTTGACAGCCGCTGCGCTTTCGCAGATACTTTGCAGCTTCGCCGAAACGCTGCCTGCGGGACTGCCGGGCCTCATTTGCTTGAGGAGCCGGATCGCTCCAGGCGGCCTCGGTCTCGCCCTAAGCAGATGGCGCGAGTGCGGCAAGCCCTTCGGGGATTGAGCGCAACGCGTCAAATGACGGGCCCAAGACTGCTCGCAGCGGCCCACGATGGGCAGCAAGCGGGACAAGTTGGGGACGGAACATGATTCAAATGCAGTCGCGGCTCGACGTCGCGGACAACACGGGCGCTAAAAGCGTCATGTGCATCAAGGTGCTTGGCGGCTCCAAGCGCCGCTATGCGGGCATCGGCGACGTGATCAAGGTCACCGTCAAGGAAGCTGCGCCGCGCGGGCGCGTAAAGAAAGGCGAGATCTACAGCGCCGTGGTGGTTCGCACTGCCAAGGGCGTGCGTCGCCAGGACGGCTCGCTGGTTAAATTCGACGGCAACGCCGCCGTCCTGCTCAACGCCAAGCTCGAGCCCATCGGCACTCGCATTTTCGGCCCGGTCACGCGCGAATTGCGCACCGAGCGCTTCATGAAGATCGTGTCGCTGGCCCCCGAGGTCCTCTGAGCCGAGCGCCAAGGAAAACTGAGCATGAACAAGATTCGCAAAGGCGACCAGGTCATCGTGCTGACCGGTCGCGACAAAGGCAAGCGGGGCTCCGTGGCTTCCCGTGTCGATGCCGACCACCTGTTGGTCGATGGCGTCAACATGGTCAAGAAGCACGTCAAGCCGAATCCGCTCAAGGGCTCGACCGGTGGCATTGTGGACAAGACCATGCCGATCCATCAGTCGAATGTGGCGATCTACAACCCCGTGAGCGGCAAGGCCGACCGCGTGGGCATCAAGCTCCTGGACGACGGCAAGAAAGTGCGTGTCTTCAAGTCCAGCGGCGAACAGATCAAGGCCTGAGGCCGAGGTAAGAGATGGCTAAACAGCAGGCTCAACAACAGACGCAGCAGCGCTCGGCCCAGCCGGCGCGCCTTCAGCAGTTCTATCGCGAGAAAGTCGCGCCCGAACTGGTGAAAAAGTTCGGCTACAAGTCGGTGATGCAGGTGCCGCGCTTGAGCAAGATCACGCTCAACATGGGCGTGAGCGAGGCGGTGTCGGACAAGAAGGTGATGGACCACGCGGTCAGTGACTTGTCCAAGATTTCCGGCCAGAAGCCCGTCATTACCAAGTCGAAGAAGGCCATCGCCGGCTTCAAGATTCGCGACAACGTGCCCATCGGCTGCATGGTGACTCTGCGCGGCGTACGCATGTACGAGTTCCTCGACCGCTTCGTGACCGTTGCGCTGCCCCGGGTGCGCGACTTCCGCGGCATCTCCGGTCGGGCCTTCGACGGCCGCGGCAACTACAACGTCGGCGTCAAGGAACAGATCATCTTTCCCGAGATCGAGTACGACAAGATCGACGTGCTGCGCGGACTGAACATCAGCTTCACGACGACGGCCAAATCCGACGACGAATGCAAGGCGCTGCTCGCCGCATTCAAGTTTCCGTTCAAGAACTGAGGATTGGCCGTGGCAAAGACTTCGATCAAGCAGCGTGAGCTCAAGCGGGAAGAGCTGGTCGCCAAGTACGCGAAGAAATACGCGGAACTCAAGGCGGTCATCAACGACTTCGGCAAAACCGAGGAAGAGCGTTACGCCGCGCGCTTGCAACTGCAGCAACTGCCGCGTAACGCCTATCCGAGCCGTCTGCGCAACCGCTGCGGCCTGACCGGCCGTCCGCGCGGCACCTTCCGCACCTTCGGTCTGGGGCGCAACAAGATTCGTGAACTGGCGTTCAAGGGCGACATTCCCGGTGTCGTCAAGGCCAGCTGGTAGGCCGGCACGCGAACGTACAGGAGATAACTTATGAGCATGAGTGATCCCATCGCCGACATGCTGACCCGCATCCGCAACGCGCAGATGGTGGAGAAGGCTGTTGTCGTGATGCCGTCGTCGAAGCTGAAGCTGGCGATTGCGCAAGTCTTGCAGGACGAAGGCTATATCGATAGCTTCGCCGTCAAGAGCGAGGGCTTCAAGCCCCAACTCGAGATTGGGCTGAAGTACTACGCTGGCCGCCCGGTGATCGAACGTATCGAGCGCGTCAGCCGACCGGGGCTTCGTGTTTACAAGGGCTGCCACGAGATTCCGAAGGTCATGAACGGCCTTGGCGTGGCCATCGTGACCACGCCCAAGGGTGTGATGACGGACCGCAAGGCGCGCGCTGCCGGTATCGGCGGCGAAGTCCTGTGCTACGTCGCCTGACGCGAAGGAGCTGAAAGAATGTCTCGCGTAGGAAAAATGCCGATCGCCGTGCCCAAGGGCGTGGACGTATCGCTCACGGCCGAGCGGATCAGCGTCAAGGGTGCACTGGGCACGCTCGTGCGTGCCGGCAACCGGCTGGTCACGGTCAAGAACGATGGCGGGTCGCTGAGCTTCACGCCGATCGACGAGTCGCCGGCGGCGAACGCGATGTCGGGAACGATGCGTGCGTTGGTGGCCAACATGGTCAATGGTGTAAGCACCGGTTTCCAGAAGAAGCTCACGCTCGTGGGAGTGGGCTATCGCGCCCAGGCCCAGGGCGCCAAGCTCAACCTGCAGATCGGTTTCTCGCATCCGGTGGTGAAGGACATGCCCGAGGGTATCAAGGTCGAGTGCCCGACACAGACCGAAATTCTGATCAAGGGTTCGGACCGCCAGGTGGTGGGGCAGATCGCTGCCGAGGTGCGCGCGATCCGTCCTCCCGAGCCCTACAAGGGCAAGGGCATCCGCTATGCGGATGAAAAGATCACGATCAAAGAGACCAAGAAGAAGTAAGGAGCAGCACGATGTTGAACCGCAAAGATCAGCGCCTTCGCCGCTCCCGCCAGACGCGGGCGCGCATTGCGTTGCAGAACGTGGCGCGCCTCATGGTGTTCCGTTCCAACACGCACATCTACGCCAGCGTCGTTTCCGACTGCGGCTCCAAGGTGCTTGCGAGCGCCTCGACCGTGGAAAAGGAAATGCGCACGCAGCTCGGGGCCGCCGGCAAAGGCGCCAATACCGAAGCCGCTGCTCTGATCGGCAAGCGCATCGCAGAGCGAGCCAAGGCGGCCGGCATCGAGAAGGTGGCGTTCGACCGCTCCGGCTTCGCCTACCACGGCCGCGTCAAGGCGCTCGCCGAGGCGGCTCGCGAAGCCGGCCTGCAGTTCTGAGTTCGCGTGAGCTCGGACGAGAAGCACCGCACACCCTAGGAATCTGACATGGCAAAGTTTCAACCCCGCATTTCCGACGAAGGCCGCGACGACGGCCTGAAGGAAAAGATGATTCAGGTGAACCGCGTGACCAAGGTGGTCAAGGGCGGCCGGATCATGGGCTTCGCGGCGCTCACTGTCGTCGGTGACGGCGATGGCCGGGTCGGCATGGGCAAGGGCAAGGCGCGCGAGGTGCCGGTGGCCGTGACCAAGGCCATGGATGCGGCGCGCCGCAACATGATCAAGGTCAACCTGAAGAACGGTACCGTCCACCACAACGTGACCGGTGAGCACGGCGCTGCCAAGGTGCTGCTGGCGCCGGCGAAGGCGGGTGACGGCATCATTGCCGGCGGTCCGATGCGCGCGGTGTTCGAGGTGATGGGCGTAACCGACATCGTCGCCAAGAGCCTGGGCACTTCCAACCCATACAACATGGTGCGTGCGACGTTCGACGCGCTGTCACGCTCGACCACGCCTATGGAAATCGCAGCCAAGCGCGGCAAGTCGGTCGAAGAGATTTTCAACTGAGACGCGCCGGGGAATCATCATGACGGACAAGACGACGCTCAAGGTCAAGCTCGTACGCAGCCCGATCGGCACCCAGGAATCGCACCGCGCAACGGTTCGCGGGCTCGGCCTGCGCGCAATCGGCAGCGAGCGAGTGCTCGAAGACACACCCGCCGTGCGCGGAATGATCAACAAGGTGGCTTACCTGGTTCAGGTGCTCTGACCGCGGTTGATCTCGGAGAAGACAATGGAACTCAACACGATCAAGCCCGGCTCGGGCGCAAAGCATGCCAAGCGCCGTGTCGGTCGCGGCATTGGCTCGGG
>NZ_JACDCW010000061.1 GCF_013817345.1 Methylibium sp. | reverse complement strand
CGCAGCGAGCACCGCATGCGCGTGCTGCATCCGCGCGGCTGGAGCTATTACGCGACGCTGCGCCGCAAGCTGCACTGGAACGAGGGCGTGCTGCCCGAGACCGGCGCATGAACCGCGAAAGAGGGGCCCCGCGCAGTGGGGATCGAAGCGGTTCTCGCGCCGATGCCGGCGACGGCGCGGCGTGGGGACACGCGCAGACTTGCGGAGCCGGCGCATGAGCCTTTCTCGCACGCCGCCATGCTGAGGCGCATCACCCTGCGCGATTTCGTGATCGTGCCGGCCCTGGAACTCGATCTGCAAACCGGCTTCACCGCCTTGACCGGCGAAACCGGCGCGGGCAAGTCCATTCTCATCGACGCCCTGCAGTTGGCGCTGGGCCACCGCGGCGACGCCGGCGTCGTGCGCGAAGGGGCGGCGCGCGCCGAGATCGGCGCCGAGTTCGACACGCCGCCTGGTCTGCTCTCCTGGCTGGCCGAAAGCGGTTTTCAGAACGAGGACGACGGCGACCTCGGCTTGCTGCTGCGCCGCACGCTCGATGCGCAAGGCAAGAGCCGCGCGTGGATCAACGGCAGCCCGGCCACCATCGGCCAGTTGCGCGAGGCCGGCGAGCGGCTGGTGGACATCCACGGCCAGCACGCGTGGCAAAGCCTGACCCGGCCGGACGCGGTGCGTGCCTTGCTCGACGGCTATGCCGGCGTCGACGCCGCGCCGCTCGCCGCAGCGTGGAGCGGCTGGCGCACCGCACAGGAACACCTGGCCGATGCACGCACCCGGCAGGGCGACCTGGAGCGTGAACGCGAGCGGCTGCAGTGGCAGATCAGCGAGCTCGCCAAGCTCGCCCCCGGCGCCGACGAATGGCCCGAGCTCGAAGCCGAGCACCGACGACTGAGCCACGCGCAGACGATCCTGGAGGCAGTGCAGCTTGCGCTGGCCGCTATCAGCGAAGACGAAGCGTCCGCCGAGCAACGCAGCGCGCAGGCCATTGCCGCGCTCGAAGGCGTTGTAGAGCACGACGCATCGCTGCGCGATCCGCTGGAGGTACTGCGCAGCGCGCAGGCGCAACTGCAGGACGCGGCGCACACGCTCACCGCCGCCCAACGCCACGGCGAGCTCGAACCCGAGCGGCTGCAAGCGCTCGACGAACGCATCGCGGCGTGGATGAGCCTGGCCCGGCGTTTTCGCCGCCAGGCCACTGAACTGCCCGCGCTGCTGGCCGACTGGCGCGACGAGCTTTCTCGCCTCGATGCCGCCACCGACCTCGCGGCACTGGAGCGCGCACTGGCCACGGCCCGTGCCGCTTTCGATGCCGCCGCCCATGAAGTCTCAGCGCAGCGCAAGGCTGCAGCGCCGCGGCTCGGCAAGGCGGTGACGGCGGCGATGCAGCAGCTCGGCATGGCGGGCGGGCGCTTCGAGGTGGCGTTGGAGCGCCTGGCCGAACCGCAGCGCTTCGGGCTCGAAGCAGCGGAGTTCCGCGTCGCCGGCCATGCCGGCAGCACGCCACGCGCGCTCGCCAAGGTGGCCTCGGGCGGCGAGCTGTCGCGCATCGCGCTGGCCATCGCGGTGACCACCAGCGAACTGGGTGAGACCGGCACGCTGATCTTCGACGAGGTCGATGCCGGCATCGGCGGCAGCGTGGCCGATGCCGTGGGGCAGCTCATGCGCCGCCTCGGCCGCGACCGCCAGGTGCTGGCCGTGACTCACCTGCCGCAGGTGGCTGCGGCCGCGGACCGGCACTGCGTCGTCAGCAAGCAAGCCCGCGGCGCGGGGACGGTGAGCGACGTGCAACCGGTTGCGGGCGACGCACGCGAGCAGGAGATCGCCCGCATGCTGGGCGGCACGGCCGCCGGCGAGACCAGCCTGGCGCATGCGCGCGCTCTGCTCGACACTGCCGCGAGCGTGCCCGTCGCGCCGGCCTCGCCCGCACCGGCACCCCGTTCCGGCAATGAACGGAAACGGCAGCGCGCATGAAACCGTTGCCAAGCCGCATGGATCGAGGCCACCGCCTCCTCGCCGGGCAGGAAGAAGGCGACGAAGGCCGCATGCGCTTTACGCGCGGCCGCGGCGGGTCGCAAAGTGCGACCTTCGGCTCCACGGTGATCGGACTCTCGCGGGGCGGGACAGCGCGAAACGCCAGGGTGCACTCATGAATGCGCCCGCAGCAACGACGCGTGAAGTGGTGCTCGTCACCGGCATCTCCGGCTCGGGCAAATCGGTCGCGCTGCATGCGCTGGAAGACGCCGGCTTCTACTGCGTCGACAACCTGCCGCCCGAGCTGCTGCCCGAGTTCCTGCGGCTCGAGAACGCGCGCACCGATCGCGCGGTGCGCCGCATCGCCGTCGCGGTCGATGTGCGCAGCGCCGGCTCGTTGCCGAATCTGCTGCCGCTGCTGTCGCAACTGGTCGGCGCCGGCGTCGTGGTGCGCGCGATCTTCCTGGATGCCAGTACCGGCGAGCTGGTGCGCCGCTTCTCCGAGACGCGGCGCCGCCATCCGCTGAGCAAGGACGCGCCGGGCGACGAGGTCGATCAGCATCGCGCCCTCACCGAGGCGATCGAGCTCGAGCGCGAGCTGCTCGCCGAACTGCGCCAGGCCGCCACCGTCATCGACACCAGCGAGCTGCGCCCGACGCAACTGCGCGCGTGGGTGCGCCAACTGGTGCAGGCTCCCACCGGCGGCGGGCTGACGCTGGTGTTCGAGTCGTTCGCGTTCAAGCACGGCGTGCCGCTCGACGCCGATTTCGTGTTCGACGTGCGCGTGCTGCCCAACCCGCACTACGTGCCGGAGCTGCGGCCGTTCAGCGGGCGCGACCTGGTGGTGATCGAGTACCTGATGCAGCAGCCCGAGGTGGGCGAAATGCTGGGGCAGATCGAAACCTTTCTGGCGCGCTGGCTACCCGCCTTCGAGCAGGACCAGCGCGCCTACCTCACCGTGGCGATCGGCTGCACCGGCGGCCAGCACCGCTCGGTGTACTTCGCCGAGCAGCTCGCGCAGCGCTTTCAAGGCCGCGGCGCGGTGCTGGTGCGGCACCGGGAACTCGACGCCCGCTGAACTCTCCCACGGCAATGATCACTGACGCCGCCGCCGCTTTCGAGCTGCCCCTGTTTCCGCTGCAGTCGGTGCTTTTCCCCGGCGGCCTGCTCGGTCTGAAAGTGTTTGAAGCCCGCTATCTCGACATGATCGGGAGCTGCCTGCGCGAACAAAAGCCGTTCGGCGTGGTCGCGCTCAAGAAGGGCAGCGAGGTCAAGGCGGCGGATAGAACCCCGGTGGCGCTGGAGTCGGTGGGCTGCATGGCCGAATTGATCGAGGTCGACAGCGTGCAGCCCGGCATCCTGCAGGTGCGCTGCCGCGGCACACAGCGCTTCGAGGCCACGCACATCGAGCAGCAGGCCGACCACCTGTGGGTCGCCCAGGCCCGACTGCTGCCCGAAGACGAAACGGTGCTACCGACCGAAGCGCTGCTCGGCTCGGCCAAGGGCCTGGCCAATGCCATCGCCACGCTCAAGCAGCAGGGCAGCGTGCCGTTTCTCGAGCCCTATCAGTTCGACAGCGCGGGCTGGCTGGCCAACCGCTGGTGCGAGATCCTGCCGATCTCGCTGGCCGCCAAGCAAAAGCTGATGGAGCTGCCCGATCCGCTCGTGCGGCTGCAACTGGTCGACGAGTTCCTGCGCAGCAAGGGCGTGGTGGTTTGAGCCGCTCATGACGCGCATTGCCGCGCTCAGCATGGCGCCGGAGCAGTTTCGTGCGCTCGGCCATGCGCTGGTCGAGCGCATCGCCGAGGAACTGGCCGCGTTGCACGGCCGGCCGGTGGCCGACGGGGCGCGGATGCCGGCCGGCATCCGCGCCCGGCTCGGCGACCGCGGTTTGCCGGCGCACGGCGAAGACGCCGCGCTCGCGCTCGACGAAGCGGCCGCCTTGCTGTTCGAGCAGACGCCGCGCATTCGCCACCCGCGCTTTCACGGCTACATCGCCGCGTCTCCCGCACCGATCGGCATGCTGGCCGAGCTGCTGGCCGCATCGGTCAACAGCAACGTGGCGCTATGGAATGCCGCGCCGATGGCCAGCGAGATCGAAGCGCAGACCGTGCAGTGGCTGGCCGAGCTGGTCGGCTACCCGGCCGGCTGCGGCGGTCTGCTGGTGAGCGGCGGCAGCATGGCCAACCTGGTCGCGCTGCTTGCTGCGCGCCGGGCGAGGCTGCCGTGGGACGTGCGTGCAAGCGGCCTGCGTGGCGCGGCGCTCGCGGTCTATGCCTCGCACGAGACGCACGGCTGGCTGCACAAGGCGGTCGACCTGGCCGGACTGGGCACGCAATCGCTGCGCTGGATTTCGACCGATGCGCAGCAGCGGCTCGACGTCGCCGCGCTGGCCGCTGCGATCGATGCGGACATTGCGGCTGGTGTGCAGCCCTTGATGGTGGTCGGTACCGCCGGCACCGTGAGCACGGGCGCGGTCGATCCGCTGCCGGCGATGGCGGCGCTGTGCCGCCGCCACGGCCTGTGGTTTCACGTCGATGGCGCCTACGGCGCGCCCGCAGCGTGCCTCATCGACTCGAACCACGCCGGCCTGCTCGGCAGCGCAGGCGCCGACCTCGCCGGGCTGCGCGAAGCCGACTCGCTGGCGCTGGACCCGCACAAGTGGCTGTATGCGCCGATCGACGCGGGCTGCGTGCTGGTGCGCGACCCGCGCAGCTTGCTCGACGCCTTCAGCCACCGCCCGCCCTACTACGCGACGCCCGGCGAGGACGAAGGCCTGAACTTCCACGAATTGGGGCCGGAGAACACGCGCGGCCTTCGCGCGCTCAAGGTCTGGCTGGCGCTGCGCGTCGCGGGCCGCGAAGGCTATCGGCAAATGATCGGCGACGACATCGCATTGGCGCAGCGGCTGTACGAGCGCGTGCAGACCACGCCGCGGCTCGAGGCGCTGACGCAGCAGCTCGGCATCACCACCTTTCGCTACCGGCCAGCCGGCCTGCACGACGAGGCGGCGCTCGACGCGTTCAACCGCGAACTGCTCGCGGGCCTGCAGCGCGACGGCCGCGCCTACCTGAGCCAGGCGCTGATCGGCGGACGCTTCGCGCTGCGCGCGTGCATCGTCAATTTCGGCACGCTGCGCGGCGATGTCGATGCGCTGCCGGGCTTGGTGGAGGAACTGGGCGACGCGCTGGCGCGCGAGCGGGAGTAAGGTCGAACCCACCGTCGTGAGCCGCCGAGGGCGTCAACGAGCCGGCCGAGCGGTCCTGCCCGCAGGCCGGACATGCACTGCAGGTGAGGCACGGCGCGGCATGCGGACCCTCATCCCCCGCCTTCTCCCGCGAGCGGGAGAAGGAGCTCAGCCTGGCACCGATCGTTCAGCGAACTCCGCTTCCTCCTAGGCACCGGCGCCCGCCAAGGGCGCCACGGCCAGGGGAGCCCGGTCGAGCACGGGCCGCAATGCAACGCCCGTGTGCGTGCCGGCCGCGACCACCTCCTCCGGTGTGCCGACCGCCACCACGCGGCCGCCACCGCCACCGCCTTCGGGCCCGAGATCGATCACCCAGTCGGCCTCGGCGATCACGTCGAGGTCGTGTTCGATCACGATGACGCTGTGGCCGCCGTCGACCAGGCGGTGCAGCACGCGGATGAGCTTCTCGACATCGGCCATGTGCAGGCCGACCGTCGGCTCGTCGAGCACGTACAGCGTGTGCGGCGGCTTCTGGCCGCGGCGTGTGATGTCGTCACGCACCTTGCTGAGCTCGGTGACCAGCTTGATGCGCTGCGCCTCGCCGCCGCTGAGCGTGGGCGAGGGCTGGCCGAGGGTGAGGTAGCCCAGGCCGACGTCCTTGAGCAGTTGCAGCGGGTGCGCGATGCTGGGCATGGAGGCGAAGAAATCGACGGCCTCGTCCACTTCCATCTGCAGCACGTCGCCGATGCTCTTGCCGCGCCAGGTGACGGCCAGCGTTTCGGGATTGAAGCGCGCGCCGTGGCATTGGTCGCAGGCCACCTTCACGTCGGGCAGGAAGGCCATCTCGATGGTGCGCAGGCCCTGGCCCTCGCAGCCAGGGCAGCGGCCGGCGCCGGTGTTGAAGCTGAAGCGCGCGGCGGGGTAGCCGCGTGCTTTCGCTTCCAGCGTCTCGGTGAAGAGCTTGCGGATGGTGTCCCAGAAGCCGATGTAGGTGGCGGGGCAGGAGCGCGGGGTCTTGCCGATGGGCGTCTGGTCGACTTCGAGCACGCGATCGATCGGCTCGAAGCCGGTGAGAGCGGTGCAGCCCGTCCATTTTGGCCGCTGCCCGGCGGCAAGCGCATCGCGGCCGGCCTTGGTGGCCTTCATGGCGACGGCGGCATGGACATTGGCGAGCAGCACGTCGCGGGCCAGCGTGCTCTTGCCGGAGCCGGAGACGCCGGTGACGGCGACGAGGCGTTGGAGGGGGATGTGGAGGTCGATGTTCTGCAAGTTGTGGAGATAGGCGCCGGCGAGGCTGAGCCCGACGAGTTCGCCCGACCCGTCTTGCTCCCTCTCCCTCTGGGAGAGGGTGGGGGTGAGGGCCAACGCAGCAGCCTGACCCTGCCGACCGGCGGCAACCGGCCGGCCCCTCACCCCAGCCCTCTCCCCAGAGGGGCGAGGGAGCAAGTCAGCCTCGCGCGCCGGGGGAAGCGTGCGCGGCTCCGTCACCGATCGATCCACCACCGGCCGCCGCGCCTGCAGCGGATGCCGCATCGGATGCGCCAGCAGCCGCCCGGTTACCGACGCCGGCTCGCGCAGCAGATCGGCGGCCGTGCCTTCGGCGACCAGCCGCCCGCCCCGTTTGCCGGCACCGGGGCCGATGTCGATGATGTGCTCGGCACGTCTGATCGTGTCCTCGTCGTGCTCCACCACCACCAGTGTGTTGCCCTGGCTGCCGAGCACGTGCAGCGCGTCGAGCAGGATGCGGTTGTCGCGCGGGTGCAGGCCGATGGTCGGCTCGTCGAGCACGTAGCACACGCCCTGCAGATTGCTGCCGAGTTGAGCGGCCAGCCGGATGCGCTGCGCTTCCCCGCCGCTGAGCGTCGGTGCAGCGCGATCCAACGTGAGGTAGCCGAGGCCGACCTGCTCCAGGAAGCTCAGCCGCGAGCGGATCTCGGCGATCACGTCGCGCGCGATCGTCGCCTCGCGGCCGTCGAGCTTTTGCGCCTCGATCCAGCGGCGCGCGTCAACGACCGAGCGTGCGGCCACGGCGGCGATGGACTGCTCGCCATGATGGCTGCCGCCACCGTCCGCCTTGCCGAAGCGCACTGCCAGCGAAACCTTGTTCAGGCGCGCGCCTTGGCAGGTAGCGCAGGGCGCGTCCAACACGTCTTCCACGTCCGGCTCGGCGAAGGTTTTCTCGCGGCCGCCACTGTCTTCGTCCCGCACCGAATCGTCGAGCGCCTTGCGCTGCTCGCGCGTGAGCGCCAGCCCGGTGCCAACGCAGTCGCCGCACCAGCCGTGCTTGCTGTTGTAGGAAAACATGCGCGGGTCCAGCTCGGGAAAGCTGGTGCCGCAGCTCGGGCAGGCGCGCTTGATCGAGAACACCTTGACGCGGCCCACGCGGTGCGTCGGCGTGCCGTCGGCCATGGCCGCCTGCAGGCCGTCGAGCGGGGCGAGCAGGTGCACGACGCCCTTGCCGAGTTCGAGCGCCTTGGTCAGCAGCGCGCGCAGGCCGGCCTCGTTGTCGGGCTGCACGGTGATGTCACCGACCGGCAGCTCCAGCGTGTGCTCCTTGAAGCGGTCGATGCGCGCCCAGGGCGAGGTCTTCAGGAACTCGCCGTCCACGCGCAGGTGCGTGTGGCCGCGCTGCGCCGCCCACTTGGCGAGATCGGTGTAGACGCCCTTGCGGTTGATGACCAGCGGTGCGAGCAGGCCGATGTGCTGGCCGCGGTAGTCGCGCAGCAGTTGCGCGGCGATGGACTCGGGCGTCTGCGGGCGCACCGCCACGCCAGCATCCGCTGTGCAATGCGGGCAGTATTGGGTGCCGAGCTTGACGAACAGCAGGCGCAGGAAGTGATAGACCTCGGTGCTGGTGGCCACCGTGCTCTTGCGGCCGCCGCGCGAGAGGCGCTGCTCGATGGCCACCGTCGGCGGGATGCCGTACACCGCATCCACCTCCGGCCGACCGGCAGGCTGCACGATGCTGCGCGCATAGGCGTTGAGCGATTCGAGATAGCGGCGCTGGCCTTCGTTGAAGAGGATGTCGAAGGCGAGCGTGCTCTTGCCGGAGCCGGAGACGCCGGTGACCACGCTGAACTTGCCGCGCGGAATATCGACCGACAAGCCCTTGAGGTTGTGCTCCCGCGCGTTGACGATCTGTATCGCTCCCTCGCCCTGTATTGATCCCTCTCCATTTGGGAGAGGGTTGGGGTGAGGGCCGGCACGGCGCCGCGATACTGGTTGCGGGCTCGCGCCGTCGCCCTCACTTGCAGTGCGCGCTCCGGCTTGCAGGCCGGAGCCGCTCAGCAGGCTCGCCGCGTGCGGCTCGAAAGCCCCGCTTCGCCCCCATCCCTCTCCCGCAAGCGGGAGAGGGAGCCGTTCGCGCACTTCGACGACTGCGCCACCTTCGCCGAGCGATCGTTCGTAGTCGCGCAGCGCAGCACCCGTGTGCGAGGTGGGATGCAGCTTCACTTCATCCGGCGGGCCGAAGCACACCAGCTCTCCGCCCGCCTCACCACCCTCCGGGCCCAGATCGATCAGCCAGTCCGCTGAACGCACGACATCAAGGTTGTGCTCGATGACGACGAGTGAGTGCCCCGCCTCGAGCAGCTTTCGGAAGGCTCGCATCAGCTTGGCGATGTCGTCGAAGTGCAGGCCGGTGGTCGGCTCGTCGAACATGAAGAGCGTGCCCTTCTTCGCCACGGGTTGGCGCGTGGCCGTCGCGTTCTTCGCCGCGTCGGCCAGGAAGCCGGCGAGCTTGAGGCGTTGCGCCTCGCCGCCGCTGAGCGTGGGCACCGGCTGGCCGAGCTTCACGTAGTCGAGGCCCACATCGACCAGCGGCGTGAGCGCGCGCAGCACCTCGCGGTCCTGGGCAAAGTAGCGCACCGCGTCCGCGATGGTCAGCTCCAGCACCTGGTTCACGTCGAGCGGCTTGCCGGCGCGTTCGATCTTCACTTCCAGCAACTCGGGCCGGAAGCGCTTGCCGTCGCAATCGGGGCAACGCAGGTACACGTCGCTCAGGAACTGCATTTCGACGTGCTCGAAGCCCGAGCCACCGCAGGTCGGACAGCGCCCGTCGCCGGCGTTGAAGCTGAACATGCCCGGCCCGTAGCCGCGCTGGCGAGCGATGGGCGCGTCGGCGAAGATCGCACGCAGCGTGTCGAAGGCGCCGACGTAGCTGGCCGGGTTGGAGCGCGCCGTCTTGCCGATCGGCGACTGATCGACGAACACGGCGCCGTTCAGGTGGTCGGCACCGAGCAGGCGGTCGTGCTCGCCGGGCGTTTCGGTGGCCTTGCCGAAGTGGCGGGCCAATGCCGGGAACAGCAGGTCCTGCATCAGCGTGCTCTTGCCGGAGCCGCTGACACCCGTCACGCAGACCAACCGCTGCAAAGGGAACTCGATGGTCAGGTCGCGCAGGTTGTGCTCACGCGCGCCTTCGACGATGAGGCGCGGCGTGTTGTCAGTCACCAGGCGCTTGAGGCCCAGGCCGATCGAGCGGCGCGCACCGAGGTAGGCGCCGGTCATGGTGTCGGCGCGTTTGAGGTCTTCGGGCGTGCCGTCGAAGACGATGCGCCCGCCCTGCGTGCCGGGGCCCGGGCCCATGTCGATCACGCGGTCGGCGGCCAGCATCACGGCCGGGTCGTGCTCGACGACGACCAGCGTGTTGCCGGCGTCGCGCAGCCGGAGCATCGCCTGGTTGATGCGGTTCATGTCGCGCGGGTGCAGGCCGATCGAGGGCTCGTCGAGCACGAACAGCGTGTTGACCAGCGAGGTGCCCAGCGCCGTGGTGAGGTTGATGCGCTGCACCTCGCCGCCGCTGAGCGTGCGACTCTGACGGTCGAGCTGCAGATAGCCGAGGCCCACGTCGCAGAGGTACTTCAGGCGCGTGCGAATTTCCGTGAAAAGCAGGTGCAGCGCCGTGTCGATGGCCTCCGCCGCAGGGGCGACGTCGGCGTGCGAACCGAACGTGCGGTCCTGCCCGTCGATGTCTGCTCCCTCGCCCTCTCGGGGAGGGTTGGGGTGGGGGCCCGGCCCGGTGTCGGCGCCGGTACCGGCTGGCCCCCATCCCGGCCTTCCCCCAGGGGGGGACGGAGTGAACGGTCGGTCGAAGAACGACCGCAGCTTGTCGATGGGCATGAGCATCAGGTCATGCAGGCTCAGCCCCGGCAGCGCTTCGAGCTGTTCGCGCGTCCACGCCACCCCCTGCGGCATGAAGCGCTTGCCGGGCGGCAGCACCGCATCGGCGCCCTCCTTGGTGCCGAGTCGCCACAGCAGCGATTCCAGCTTCAGCCGCGCGCCCCCGCACACGGTGCACGGCGTGTAGCTTCTGTACTTGGACAAGAGCACCCGGATGTGCATCTTGTAGGACTTGCTCTCCAAGTACTCGAAGAAACGACGCACGCCGTACCACTGCTTGTTCCAGTTGCCCTTCCAGTTCGGCGTGCCCTCGATGACCCACTCGCGCTGCGCCTCGGAGAGCTGGGCCCAGGCGGTGTCGCGCGGGATGCCGGCCTCGCCGGCGTAATCGAGCAGGTCCTTGAAACTGTCCTTCCAGGCCGGCGTGGCGAGCGTCTTGACCGCACCGCCGCGCAGGGTCTTGCGAGGGTCCGGAATGACGAGGCCCCAATCGACGCCGATCACCCGGCCGAAGCCGCGGCAGGTTTCGCAGGCACCGTAAGCCGAGTTGAACGAGAACATTGCCGGCTGCGGATGGCTGTAGCGCGTGTCGCTGTCGGGGCAGTGCAGGCCCGAAGAGAAGCGCCAGATGCCGGCTTCTCGGGAAAGCGATGGCTTCGGCTCTACTTCTCGCTGCAGAGGCGGCTCGACTTTCCCTCCCTCATGCACCGACGGCTCGGCTCCCTCGCCCCTCTGGGGAGAGGGCTGGGGTGAGGGGCCGGCCCCACCCTCACCCCCGCCCTCTCCCGCCGGGGCGGGGGAGGGAGCCAACGCATAGACGTTCAGTCTGCCGCTGCCCCGCTTGAGCGAAATCTCGAGAGCCTCCACCACGCGCGACTTCTCCACGCCGTCGAGCCGAAACCGATCCGCCACCACATCGAGCAGCTTGCGCGGCCCCGTCGGCGTGGCGATCTCGCGCTCGGCCTGTACGCGGGTATAGCCGCTGGCCGCCAGCCATTGCTCGATGTCCTGTTGCGACGTGTTGGCCGGCAGCTCGACCGGAAAGGTGACGACCAAGCGCTGACCCGGTGCAGCGCGCCGCTGCAGCTCGGCGTAGATCGACTCCGGGTCGTCCTCCCGCACCGTCTTGCCGCTCTGCTTGTCGAACAGGACCGCCGCCCGCGCGAACAGCAGTTTCAGGTGATCGTTCAGCTCGGTCATCGTGCCGACCGTCGAGCGCGAGGTCCGCACCGGGTTGGTCTGGTCGATGGCGATGGCCGGCGGCACGCCTTCCACGTGGTCGACCGCGGGCCGATCCATGCGGTCGAGGAACTGGCGCGCATAGGCGCTGAAGGTTTCGACGTAGCGGCGCTGCCCTTCGGCGTACAGCGTGTCGAAGACGAGGCTCGATTTGCCGGAGCCGCTGGGCCCGGTAACCACCGTCAGCTCACCGGTGTGCAAGTCGAGATCGAGGTTCTTGAGATTGTGCTGGCGCGCGCCGCGAATGCGGATCACGCCGGGTGGGCGTTGACCGTTAGGCATGGGGGTCCCGGGGGTGAGGCCAAAGATTCTAGGGATGCGCCCACGGTCCCTGCGAAGCGGGTCTTTGTCACGCCGCAGCGGCGGCATATCGGTTCTTCCCAATGCGCGCCAGCGTACAGATGAGTAACCTGATGTAAACATTCGTCGATAACGCACCGAGGAGTTCCAGATGCGCAATCTCTCGACAGCCTTCCGCTGTCTCGCCCAACTTCTGTTGCTGTCAGTTGCAGCCTTGCCGGCCGCTGCACAGATCGTCGTAGGCCAGACGGCCGGCTTCACCGGCGCCGTCGCCGCCGGAGTGCAGGAAACCACTGCAGGGGCCAAGCTTTACTTCGACGCGGTCAACGCCAGAGGCGGCGTCAACGGGCAACCGATCAGGCTGGTCTCGCTGGACGACAAGTTCACGCCCAAGCTCGCGGCGGAGAACGCCCGCAAGCTGATCACCGAACACAACGTGATTGCGCTGTTCCTCAACCGCGGCACGCCGCACACCGAGGCCATTTCGCCGCTGCTGATGGAGTTCAGGCTGCCGCTGGTGGGGCCTTCCACCGGTGCCATGGTGCTGCACGAACCGGTGCACCCCTACATCTTCAACGTGCGTGCGACTTATCAACGGGAGGCCGAACGGGCGGTGCAGCACCTGGGGCTCACCGGGTTGACACGCATCGCCATCCTGCGCACCGATGATTCCTTCGGCGCCGACGTGGCTGCCGGTGCCGTCAAGGGCTTCACCGGTGCCGGCCTGCAGCCGGTGATGAACGAAACCTTCAACCGTGCCAAGCCCGACTTCAGCGCTCTCGCACCGATGGTGGCGAAGACCAACGCGCAAGCGGTCGTGTTCATCGGCTCGGGCGCGGCAGTGGCCGACGGCACTCGGGCGATTCGCGCAGCCGGCTCCAAGGCGCAGATCGTCACGATGTCGAACAACGCCTCGGGGGGCTTCATCACGCAGATGGGCGAGAACGCCCGCGGCACCATCGTGTCGCAGGTGTTCCCCAATGCGCGTTCGATCGCATCCCCGCTGGTCAAGGAGGCGATCGAGCTCGCCCGGGCCAAGGGGCTGGATGGTGTGTCACCGGCCATGCTGGAAGGCTTTGCGGCCGCGAAGGTGCTGGTCGAGGGCCTGAGCCGCGCCGGCGTCGGCCCGACGCGGGAGAAGCTGCTCACAGCGCTCAACGGCATTCGCAAATACGACCTGGGCGGCATGGAACTGAACTACAGCCCGACCGACCACACCGGCCTGGACTTCGCCGACCTGTCCATCATCGGTGCCGACGGCAGGTTTCGACGCTGAGTCGGTGCCGGCAACCGCACGGCGGGGCGGCCTGCCGAAGCTGGCCGGTTCACCGCGGCAGCGCAGCCTCAACGCGAGCGCTGCACTCCGGCCGCGACCCCGGCGGCGCGGTCCCAGTCGGCCTCGAACCACGGTTCGCCACGCAGGCAAGCGGCCACCATATCGAGCGCATCGGCGCCCCAGAACAGCAAGGGATCGAGCGCCGGGTCGCTGCGCGGCAGTTCGAGCGTCGGCACGCCGAAGATCCCGCGCGCGATGGCGGCGTCGGTGTTGGCGCGCAGCGCCTGCTTCACCGCACCCGACTGCGGATCGCGCACGGGGGCGAGCTGCGCGGTGATCCGCGCCAGCGCCGGCGCATCGTCGCCCGCACCGCCGCTGCGCCAGACCTGGTGCAGCACCGTCTCGCACTGGTCGCGGTTCGCCGTGCCGTCTTCGCTGCAGGCCACCAGCAGGCGCAGCAGCGGCAGCGGGTTGAACGGGTGCGCCGCCGGCATGGTGAGCGCGACGCCATCGCGATGCGCGAGCCAGGCCACCTGCCGGTAGGTCCAATCGCGCTTCGGCGCAATCTCGGCCGGGCCGAGCTGGCCCCAGTGTGAAAGCAACCCGGCAAAAAGCAGCGGGCGATAGCTCACCGAATACGAGCAGCCCTGCAGCACCTGCGGCAGGCGCTCGAAAGCGAGATAGGCGTAGGGCGAGACCGGGTCGAACCAGAACGTGATCGGCGTCATCGCGGGCCGCCCTCGGTGCTGCGTCGGCGCGCATTGAGTTGCAGCCAGACGGCACGACGGGCGGGGTCGTCGAGGGATGCCCAGGCGACGATCTCGTCGATGGTCCGCCAGCAGCCTTCGCACCAGCCGCTGGCGTCGTTCATGCGGCACACGTTCGTGCAGGGGGAAGCGACCGGGCCGCTCGTTTCATGAGGCAGCAATGTCCCCGCTTCGCCGTCTCCCGCGGAGGGCGGGGCGTTATTCCTGCGTGTGCTCACGCTGCTGCCGCCTCGCGCTTGGCCAGAACGGCGTTCGCGACCCGCGACACCGGCTTCCTGCCCAGCTTGCCCGAGATGAACGCCGCTGCATCGACCAGCGCATCGAGCTCGATGCCCGTCTCGATGCCCAGGCCCTGCAGCAAGAACACCACATCTTCGGTGGCCACGTTGCCGGTCGCGCCCTTGGCGTAAGGGCAGCCGCCGAGACCGGCCACGCTGGCGTCGAAGCGATGGATGCCGAGTTGCAGGCACGCATAGATGTTGGCCAGCGCCTGGCCGTAGGTGTCGTGGAAATGGCCGCTCACCTCGTCGATCGGGTAATGCCTGAGCGCGCGCTCCATCGCCGCCTGCACGCGCTGCGGCGTGCCCGTGCCGAGGGTGTCGGCCACGCCGACATGCTGCACGCCGATCTCGCGCATGAGCCTGACGACGAACTCGACGCGGTCGGGATCGATCTCGCCTTCGTAAGGGCAGCCCAGTGCGCACGAGACCGCGCCGCGCACCTTGATGCCGGCAGCACGCGCCGCCTCGGCCACGGGCGCGAAACGCTCGATCGATTCCGCGATCCCGCAATTGATGTTGCGCTGGCTGAAAGCTTCGCTCGCAGCACCGAACACCACCACCTCGTCCGGCCACCATTCGCGCGCCGGCGCCAGTGCCGCTTGCAGGCCCTTGAGGTTGGGCGTGAGCACGCTGTAGCGCACGCCGGGCCGGCGCGCGATGCCGGCCATGACCTGCGCGTTGTCGGCCATTTGCGGCACCCATTTCGGGCTGACGAAACTGGTGACTTCGATCTCGTGCAGGCCGGCGGCCTGCAGACGGTGAACCAGCTCGATCTTGTCGGCAGCAGGCACGGGCGCCGGTTCGTTCTGCAGGCCGTCGCGCGGACCTACATCGAGCAAAGTCACGCGGCTCGGGAGCATGTGAAATACCTCACGGAAATCTGACTCGCGCTAGCGGAAAATTCGTTCAACCCCCCGACCCGGGGCGCGTCGTCACCATTGTGCGGGGTGGGCAAACACGCCGCCGAGACGCAGCATCGACGCATTCGTGGAGCCTGCCTTGACCGTCCTGACCCGCCTGCATCTTGCCACCCGCATTCACCTCGCGCTGCTGCGTGAACTCAAGCGGGGCATCGACGTGCGCCGGATGCTGAGCGAGCGCGACTACGCCGAAGAAGTGCTCGATATCTGCCGCGGCATCGACGACCTGGCCTTGCTCGAAATGGCCGACCGCTTCGACGACGAGAGCGCCGCGGAGGACGCGAAGGCCCACATGGCCGAGGCGGCGCAACGCGCGCGGGCGGCACTGGCCCAGATCCCGAAGCGCGCGTTCGCCGTGCCGCAGGATCTGGCCTGGTCGCGCCACACGAGCGGCTTCGGCGTCACGCAGGCACCGGCCGGGCTCGAGTCCGCGCCGGCGTCGCTCGAGCCGACGAACGAACCGCCGTCCCGGTTCGCGCCGGCCGACTGGCTGCGCTTGGGCAAGCCGCGCGGCGCGCGTCACTGAGCGGCGGCAAAGCGCAGACCTTTCGAGCGGCGGCGCCCCTGCCGCCGTACCGCGCCGCACCCAGGCTGGGCGCCCTGCGGCAACCGAGCGCGCATTCCACCGCGCCTCGCGCCTGCAAACGGAACACCGCTCGGTCGCAGCGCGCCTCGTCCTTCGCGCCTTATTGCTCTTCGAGGTCCAGCAAGGCTTCGCCCTCGGCGACCTGGTCGCCCGCCGCGAAGCGCAGTGCAGCCACCACGCCGTCGCTCGGCGCATTGAGCGTGTGCTCCATCTTCATCGCCTCCATCACTGCGAGCGGCTGTCCGCGGGACACACGCTCTCCCGGCTGTGCAAGAAAGGCGATCACCCTGCCGGGCATCGGCGCCGTCAGACGCCCGGCCTCGGCGACTTCGCCGGCATGCACGAGCACATCGACCTCGCGCAGCAACGCCGAGCCCTCGGGCGCGAACACCGCGACGCTTTCGCCGACGGCGTAAACGGCGAGCGCCAGGCGGCGTTCGCCCAGCCGCACGTCGTAGCGGTCATGCCCGGCCTCTACGGCGAGCGGCGAGGCGGTGAACGCATAGCGCTCGCCGCCGACCTCGAGCTGCATGGCTGCGTCATGGCTGCGCTCGAGCGACACGCTGTGGCGCCCGCCCGCGTGGTCGATCTCGAAGCGCCGCACCGCCGCGCCGAACAGCCGCCAACCGTCGCGGCGTGACCACGGGTCGGCATCCTCGGCGCCGCGCTCCAAGGCCAGCGCGTGCGCGGCCACGCCGGCCGCAGCCACCGGCAATGGCAAGGCCGGGACATCGAACAGCGCGGCGCGTTCGCGCTCGATCAGTGCGGTGTCGAGTTCGGCCTTCGCGAACGAGTCGCTCTGCACCACGCGACGCAGAAAGGCGGCATTGGTGTGGGGGCCGACGATGTGAGTCTGCGCCAATGCGGCGTCGAGCCGGGCCAGGGCCTGCTCGCGGTCCTCACCCCAGACGATGAGCTTGGCGATCATCGAGTCGTAGTGCGGCGACACCGTGTCGCCCTCGCCGAAGCCGGCGTCGACGCGCACCGGCGCGGGAGCTTGTGCGGCCTGTGCCTCGGCGTTGCGGCGGAAGGCCGCATGCGCCGGCCAGCGCAGCACCGCCAGCGTGCCGGTGGACGGCAGAAAGTCCGCATCCGGGTTCTCGGCGCACAGGCGCGCCTCTATCGCGTGGCCGTGAAGGTGCAGATCGTTTTGCGCCAGGGGCAACGGCTCGCCCGCCGCGATACGCAGCTGCCATTCGACCAGATCCAGGCCCGTGATCGCCTCGGTGACCGGGTGTTCGACCTGCAGCCGCGTGTTCATCTCCATGAAATAGAAGCGCCAGCCCTCGGGCCGGCCATAGCCGAGCGTCTGCTCGACGATGAACTCGACCGTGCCGGCGCCCACGTAGCCCACCGCCTGCGCGGCCTTCACGGCCGCCTCGCCCATTTCGCGGCGCCGCTCGGGCGTCATGCCGGGCGCGGGCGCCTCCTCGAGCAGCTTCTGATGGCGGCGCTGCACGGAGCAGTCGCGCTCGAACATGTGCACGCAGCGGCCCTGCGCGTCGGCGAAGACCTGGATCTCGACATGCCGGGGGCGCTGCACATAGCGCTCGATCAACACCGCGTCATCGCCGAAGCTGCTCGCCGCCTCGCGCCGACAGGAGGCCAGCGCGGTCGCGAATTCAGCCTCGCTCGCCACCACGCGCATGCCCTTTCCACCGCCGCCGGCACTGGCCTTGATGAGCACCGGGTAGCCGATGAGGCCGGCTTCTCGCTGCAGCAGGGCCGGGTCCTGATCGGCCCCGTGATAGCCGGGCACCAGCGGCACGCCGGCTGCTTCCATCAACCGTTTCGATTCGGCCTTCAGACCCATGGCGCGAATGGCGTCCGGCGGGGGGCCGATGAACACGATGCCGGCTGCGCCGCAGGCTTGGGCGAAGGTCGCGTTCTCGCTGAGAAATCCGTAACCGGGGTGCACCGCCTGCGAACCGGTCGCGAGCGCGGCCTGGAGGATGCGCTCGTGACGCAGGTAGCTTTCGTGCGGCGCGGCGCCGCCGATGTGCACGGCCTCGTCGCAGGCAAGCACGTGTCGTGCGTTGGCGTCGGCATCCGAATACACCGCAACGGTCGCGATGCCCAGGCGCCGCGCGGTGGCGGCGACCCGGCAGGTGATCTCGCCGCGGTTGGCGATCAGGATTTTCTTGAACATGCGCGACCGCCTCCTCACACCGGCGTCGAAGGCGCCAGGCCGTACAGCGTCTTCAAACGCGCCCACAGACGCACCAGGAACTTGGAGAGCAACCACACCACCACGAGCATCACGACCACCGACATTGCCACCACCACCATCGCCAACAGCGGCTGCTCGAAAGCCAGCCACAGCACCGACGGCACCGCCATGTCGCCCAGCAGCGACAGGCCGATGTTGGAGAACGGCTCGGGCGAAGTGTTGGCCGCTGCCCGCGTGGTCGCCTTGGCCGCATGGCTGGTGGCGGCCAGGGTGCCGCCGAGCAGTGCGGCGAGCATGGCGGCGGTGGCCTGGTCGGCGCCGAACACACCCGCTGCAAGCGCCGCGCCGGCGGGAATGCGCACCACCGTGTGGACCAAATCCCAGAGCGAATCCAGACCCGGAATCTTGTCGGCGAAGAACTCGACGAACAGCATGAAACCGCTGCCGGCAAGCAGGGCCGGGTGCTGGAGCACCTGCAGGCCCGGCGGCAGCTCGACCCAGCCGGCGTACCCGGCCAGGCCCGTGAATGCCAGCACGGCGTACAGGCGCAGCCCGCTGGCCCAGCCCAGTGCGGCGGCCAACGCGATCAGCTCGGGGGTGCCCAGGGCCTGCAAGGCGTCCATGTTTCAGGCGCGCCAGCGCGGCGGGGTCTTGTCGAGGAAGCTTTGCAGGCCGTGGCGGCCGTCGTCGGAGGCGCGTGCATCGGCGATGAGTGCTGCCGTGCGCGCGATCAGGGCGGCATCGATCGGCCGGTCGGTCACCTCGTGCAGCAGTTGCTTGCAGGCAGTCAGGGCCTGCGGGCTCGCGCCGAGCAGCGCGCTGGTCCAGGCCTGGACGCAAGCGTCGAGTTGATCCGACGCCGTCACTGCCTGAACGAAACCCAGGCGCAACGCGGTGGCCGCGTCGAAGCGCTCGGCCGTGAGCATGTAGCGCTGCGCCGCGCGCGCGCCCAGCGCACGGATCACATACGGGGCGATCGTGGCCGGCACCAGGCCGAGCTTGACTTCGGTGAGGCAGAAGTGCGCCGTGTCCGCCGCCACTGCCAGGTCGCAGGCGGCGACCAAGCCCATGCCGCCCGCATACGCATCGCCCTGCACGCGGGCGATGGTCGGCTTGCGGCAGCTCGCGATGCTGCGCAGCATGTCGGCCAGGCGCGCGGCATCGTCGAGGTTTTCGTCGCGCGAGTAGTCGGCCATGCGGCGCATCCAGTGCAGGTCGGCGCCGGCGCAAAAAGCCGGGCCCTGCGCTGCCAGCACGATCACGCGCACGCCGTCGTCGGCGTCGAGTTCACGGAATGCGCGCGTGAGCGCGGCGATGGTTTCGTCGTTGAAGGCATTGCGCACGGAGGGGCGGTCGAGCGTCACGCAGGCCACTGCGGCGGCCGGCCGGTCGATGCGAATGGGGCTTTCGCTCATGTGAGATCCCTCCTTCAATAGCGCTTGGCGGCCTCGTCGAGCATCACCTCGGTGGCGCCGCCGCCAATGGCGAGGATGCGCGCATCCCGCCAGAGCCGCTCGATCGGCGTGCCGCGCATGTAGCCCATGCCGCCGTGGAACTGCTGGCAGGTCTGCACCACTTCGTTCACCAGCTCGCCGGTCAGCGCCTTGAGCATCGACACGTCCTGCACGGCGTCGTGCCCCTGCGTGACCCGCCAGGCGCAGTGGTACAGGTACTGGCGCGCCGCGCGCGTCTTCGCGTCGAGCAGTGCGAGCCGGTGGCGAATGGCCTGCTTGTCCCACAGCGTCGCACCGAAAGCCTGGCGCAGACGAACCTGTGCGAGCGTGAGCTTCAGGGCCTGCTGCGCATGACCGACCGCCATGGCGGCCAGCGCAATGCGCTCGGTCTGGAAATTCTTCATCACCGCCTGGAAGCCGCGGCCTTCCTCACCGAGCAGGTTGTCGGCCGGAATACGGCAGTTCTCGAACACGAGTTCGGCGGTGTCCGACGACAGCCAGCCTGTCTTGTCCAGCGAACGGCTCACGCTGAACCCGGGCGTGCCCTTCTCGACGATGAACATCGAGATCGCATGCCGCGCTTCGCCGGTGCGCGCGGCAACGAAATACAGATCGGCGTGCACGCCGTTGGTGATGAAGAGCTTGCTGCCGTCGAGCACCCAGTGATCGCCGTCTCCGTCGGTACCGCGAACGGCACGCGTACGCAGCCCCGCCACGTCGGAGCCGGCGCCTGCTTCGGTAATGCCCACCGCAGTGATCAGGTCGCCGCGCGTGATGCCGGGCATCCAGCGCTCGAGCTGGGCCGGTGAACCGGCATGGGCGAGATGCGGGCTGGCCATGTCGGTGTGCACCAGCACCGTGATGACGAAGCCGCCGAAGGTCGATTGCGACAGCGCCTCGGCGAACACCAGATTGCTCAGCGCATCGGCGCCGGCGCCGCCGTGTTCGGGCGCGTGCATCAGGCCGAGCAGTCCCGCGGCGCCGAGCTTGCGCAGCACCGCGCGCGGGATGCAGCCAGCTGCTTCCCAGGCTTCGCCGTGCGGCTCCACTTCCCGCGTGAGAAAGCGCGCGACCTGGTCGCGCAGCAGTTCATGCTCAGGAGCGACGTAAATGCTGTCCATGGTCAACCACGCCAGACTGGCACGGCCGATGGAGTTGCTCGAGCCGCTGCACGGCTTTCGATGAGAAGAACTCATGTACATCGTGCATCACATGCGGAAAACGCCGAATCTCGGATGCTCCGGAATCGGCGCATTGAGGCTGGCGCTGATCGCCAGGGCCAGCACGCGGCGCGTGTCGGCCGGGTCAATGATGCCGTCGTCCCACAAGCGCGCGCTGGCGTAGTACGGATGCGCCTGGCGTTCGAACTGCTCGAGGATGGGATCCTTGATTGCGCGCTCCTGCTCGTCTGACCACTCGCCCCCCTTGGCCTGCACCGAATCCCGGCGCACGGTGGCGAGCACGCTGGCCGCCTGCTCGCCGCCCATGACGCCGATGCGCGCGTTCGGCCACATCCACAAAAAACGTGGCGAGTAAGCGCGGCCGCACATGCCGTAGTTGCCGGCGCCGAAGCTGCCGCCGATGATCACGGTGAACTTGGGCACGGTGGCAGTGGCCACCGCGGTGACCATCTTCGCGCCGTGCTTGGCGATGCCCTCGCTCTCCACCTTCTGGCCGACCATGAAGCCGGTGATGTTCTGCAGGAAGACGAGGGGCACGCGGCGCTGGCAGCACAGCTCGATGAAATGCGCGCCTTTGAGGGCGGACTCGGAGAACAGGATGCCGTTGTTGGCGACGATGCCCACCGGCAGGCCCTCGATGTGTGCGAAGCCGGTCACCAGCGTGGCGCCGTAGCGCGCCTTGAACTCGTTGAACTCGGAGCCGTCGACGATGCGGGCGATGACCTCGCGCACGTCGTAGGGCTTGCGGGCATCGAGCGGGATCGAGCCGTGCAGCTCGGCGGGATCGTGCTTCGGCGGCTCGGGCTCGCGCAGCAGCAAGGGCTGCGGCTTGCGGCGATTGAGCGTGCCGACGATCTGTCGCGTCAGCGCCAGCGCATGCGTGTCGTTCAGCGCCAGGTGGTCGGCCACGCCTGACAGGCGCGTGTGCACATCGCCGCCGCCCAGCGCCTCGGCGCTGATCACCTCGCCGATGGCGGCCTTCACGAGCGGCGGGCCGCCGAGGAAGACGGTGCCCTGCTCCTTGACGATGACGGTCTCGTCGCTCATCGCCGGCACATAGGCGCCGCCGGCCGTGCAGGAGCCCATGACCACCGCGATCTGCGGTATGCCCTGCGCGGACATGTTGGCCTGGTTGTAGAAGATGCGGCCGAAGTGGTCGCGGTCCGGGAACACCTCGTCCTGACTCGGCAGGTTGGCCCCGCCGCTGTCGACGAGGTAGATGCAGGGCAGGCGGTTCTGCTCGGCCACTTCCTGTGCCCGCAAGTGCTTCTTCACGGTCAGCGGATAGTAGGTACCGCCCTTGACCGTGGCGTCGTTGCAGACGATGAGGCATTCGACACCGTTGACGCGGCCGATGCCGGCGATCAGCCCGGCGCAGGGAGCGGTATCGCCGCCGTCCTTGTCGGCGTAGACGTTCATCGCAGCGAGCGGTGCGATCTCCAGAAACGGTGTGCCGGGGTCGAGCAGCAGTTCGACCCGATCGCGCGGCAGCAGCTTGCCGCGCGCCAGGTGCCTCGCACGGGCGGCGCGGCTCGTGTCGGTGTCGCCACCGAGCGCGATGCGCGCCAACCGCTCGTTCAAGTCATCGACCAGCGATCGCATCGCGGCGGCATTGGCCTTGAACTCCCCGGAGCGCGGATCGAGCTTGGATTCGAGGGCCGGCATGAACTCTCCTGCGTGCAGCGCGGGCCGCTCGGCCGCACTCGGTTGACGTTTACGTCAACGTCAACGTCAATGCATTCTAGCCAGCCCTCGAGGGCGCCCGCAGAGAGCTTGGATCGTTAGAACGGCCCGCTCGACAGCCAGCGCTCGATCTGCGGCTTGCGGTCGTTGCCCCAGAAGAGCTCGCCGTCGATGACGAAAGCGGGCGCGCCGAAGATGCCGGCGGCAATGGCCGCGTCGTTTTCCGCCTTCAGGCGCTCTTTCCAGACCGGATCGCTCCATGCCGCCTCGGCGGCCGGGGCGTCGAGGCCGGTCTCGACGCACAACGCGCGCAGGCTGCCGGCGTCGCTCAGCATCACGCCCCGCGTGAAGTAGGCGCGAAGGCCGGCATGGGCCCAGGCCGCAGCACTTGCTTCGTCTTGCGCATGCAGCCACCAGAACACCCGCGCGGCGTTCTGTGTCGGGATCGGGAACTGCGGCGGGGCCACGTACGGCACGCCCTCGAAGCGCGCTGAGCGTTGAAAGTCCGCCACCGAGTATTCGCGCTTGAGCGGGTGGGAAACCGGGCTCTTCAACTCGGCGGCCTGGAAGGTCGCGCCGAGAAGGATCGCGTGCCAGCGCACGGTGCGGCCGTGGCGCGCGGAAATCGCCTCGACCCACTCGCTGGCGATGTACGAGTAGGGCGAGGAAAAATCGAAATAGAACTCGACTGGTGCTTGGCTCATCGGCGTGATCGCCTCGACCGGTCGGCTCTGCCGCTCACTTGTACAGCACGTTGGGCAGCCACAGCCCGATGGCCGGGAAGTTGTACAGCAGGATGATCGCCACGACCTGGATGCCCATGAACGGCATCATGCCCGCGAAGATCTGGTTGAGCGTCACGTGCTTGGGCGCCACGCCCTTCAGGTAGAAGGCACTCATCGCCACCGGCGGGCTCAGGAAGGCGGTCTGCAGGTTCAGCGCCACCAGCAGTCCGAAGAACAGCGGATCGACGCCGAAGTTGTCGAGCAGCGGAATGAAGATCGGCATGAAGATCACGATGATCTCCGTCCATTCCAGCGGCCAGCCGAGCACGAAGATGATGATCTGGCTCAGGATCAGGAACTGCGTCGTGGTGAGGTCCATGCCGAGCACCCAATCCTCGACCAGTGCCTGCCCTCCCAACAGCGCGAAGGCAGCGGAGAAGATGGCCGAGCCGACGAACAGCCAGCACACCATCGCCGTGGTCTTGGCGGTGAGGAAGACCGACTCCTGCACCATTTTCAGATTGAGCTGGCGGTAGGCCGCGGCGAGGACGAAGCCACCGAGCGCCCCCATGGCTGCCGCCTCGGTCGGCGTGGCCAGGCCGAAAACGATGGAGCCGAGCACCGCCATGATCATGATCAGGAGCGGAAAGAAGCTCGACAGCAGCATCTTGAAGATCTCGAGCCTGGCGAAGCTCAGCAGCAGGTAGTAGGCCGCCATGGCGACCGCGCCCACGGCCAGACCGATCCAGTAGCCGGCCGGGGCGGGTTGCGTGGTGGCGACGTTGGCGCCAGCACCAGGTGCCGGTTTGGTCGGTGTACCCGGCTTCGTCGAGCCCGGGACCGGTGGCTCAGCGACCGCTGCAGCGCCGGGAGGTTCGCTCAAGCCTCCTTCAACGGGCGGTTCCTGCACCCCGCTCGTGGGCGGCTCCTGCAGGCCGCCGACGCTGGGAGCATCCGACTCGTAGGCAACCGCGCCGATCTGCTGCAGCCCGGTGTATGCCACGACGGGAACGACACGGGTTGCCGTCTGATAGCTCCACACCGCGACCACCAGGAACAGCAGCGCCGGCATCAACGCGACGAAGAGTTGCCTCAGCAGATAGCCGGTCGGCACGTCGTGGTTGCGCTTGCCCTTCAGGGCCGTCATCAACACCGGCAGCGCACGCCGCTCGCCAGTGGCGCCGACGCGCTCCAGCGGTGCAGGCAGCGGCACGATGCGCTGCTCCGCAGTCAGCGGCGGAGCCCACTGCGGCTTGAGCTTGGCGACGACGATGAAGTAGAGGATGTACAGCCCGGCCAGCATCACGCCCGGGAAGAAGGCCCCTGCATAGAGCTGCACCACCGACACACCGGCGGTCGCGCCATAAACGATGAGCAGCACGGATGGCGGGATCATGATGCCGAGGCAGCCGCCCGCGGTGATGGCACCCGCCGACAACTGCACGCTGTAGCCGGCGCGCAGCATGGCCGGCATGGCGAGCAGGCCCATCAGGGTCACGACCGCACCGACGATGCCGGTGGCGGTAGCGAATATTGCGCAGGTCACCAGCGTGGCCACACCGAGCGAACCGGGAACGCGTGCGAGTGAAAGATGCAGGCTCTTGAAGAGCTTTTCGATCAGGTTGGCGCGCTCGACCAGGTAGCCCATGAAGACGAACAGCGGCACCGCGATCAGCACGTCGCTGTACATCACCGAATAGGCCCGCTGCACCATCAGGTCCAGCGTCTGAGCCGTGGCCCCGCCTATGGTCTGCCGGCCCGAGTGGTAGGCGAAGAAGGCGAACATCATGCCCATGCCCATGAGCGTGAAGGCGGTCGGGAAGCCCAGCATGATCGCCACCACCACCAGCCCGAGCATCAGCAGGCCCAGGTGGCCGTTGGTGATGACCGGCGCCGACAGCAGCATGTAGGCCGCGCCGGCGACCAGGATCGCCATCAGGCTGAAACCGAACCACAGTTCCTTGCGCAAAGTCGGCATCACGCACCCTCCTGGCGTTGTGCGGGGGGCAGCGGTC
This sequence comes from Methylibium sp., assembly GCF_013817345.1. Classification (GTDB taxonomy): domain Bacteria; phylum Pseudomonadota; class Gammaproteobacteria; order Burkholderiales; family Burkholderiaceae_C; genus Methylibium. Next base: position 1,715 of record NZ_JACDCW010000061.1, on the reverse strand, counting down.
GGCTGTTGTCGACCGCGTCGATGTCGGCATCTTTCACGTGGACCATCTCTCTCAACTGATCGACGTCGACCTCCTCGACGTCTTCCTCGCGGGACGGCCAGGCGCCCTCACGCAGGCACACCACGCACCGGATGATTTCAACGAAGCCTTGCAGCAGCAGAACGGCGCCGGCGATCGGAATCACGAACTTGAACGGGTAGACCGGAATGGGGTCGGCGTTGAAGGTCTGCTCTCGCATGGCGAGCGATTCCTGGCCGAACGTCCAGCCGGCCCAGGTCAGCGCCAACACGCCGGGCAGGAAGAAAACGATGTAGAGCACCAGGTCGATCGTGGCCTGGGTGCGGGGGCGGAAGAAGCCGTAAAGCACGTCGCCGCGCACATGGCCGTTCTTGCTCAGGGTGTAGGCACCGGCCGTCATGAAGAGCGTGCCGTACAGCATGATCTGCGCATCGAGCACCCAGGCGTGCGGCTCGTTGAGCACGTAGCGCGAGAACACTTCCCAGCTGATCAGTGCCGTGAGTGCCACGGCGAGCCAGGCGAAAACCTTGCCGAACCAGGTGGAGAAGCGATCCACCGCCAATAATGCTTTTTGCATCTGTACTTCTCCGATCCCTCGCCTCAAAAAAACGGGGGCGCCGCTGTCGGCGCCCCCGCATTGTCACGCTCGTTCAGGACTTGGCGGCGCGCCCGAAGTAGTGGTTGTAGGCCATTTTGAAGTCGACTGTGTAGTCGTTGTGCCACTGACCGGCGCGCTGGGCGTAAGCCTTCTGCGAATCGAGCACCTTCTTGAAGAGGGCGTTCTCGCCGGCCTTCTTGGCGATGGTCTTGTCCCAGGAAGCGAGCTGAGCCTGCAGGATCGCGTCGGGCGTCTTGTAGAACTTGACACCGTCCTTCTTCAGCGCGATGTAGTCCTGCGAGTTGCGCTCCACGGCCTTCCAGCTCATGTCGGCACTGGCCGCCTGGACACCGTAGTCGATGATGGACTTGAGTTCGGCCGGCAGCGCTTCGAGCTTGCCCTTGTTGAACAGGATCTCGAACTGCTCGCCGCTCTGGTGGAAGCTTTGCAGCATGCAGATCTTGGCCACGTCCGGGAAACCGAGCAGCCGGTCGCTCGAGGCGTTGTTGAACTCGGCCGCGTCGATCAGGCCGCGGTCCAGCGCCGGCACGATCTCACCGCCCGGCAGCGGGTTCACGGCCACGCCCATGTCGGTGAACACGTCGACCGCCAAGCCCACGGTGCGGAACTTCAGGCCCTTCAGGTCTTCGACCTTGGCCACCGGCTTCTTGAACCAGCCCAGCGGCTGGGTGGGCATCGGGCCGTACAGGTAGGACACGACATCCAGGTTCAGGCTCTTGTAGATCTCGGTGAGCAGTTCCTTGCCGCCGCCATAGTTGTGCCAGGCCAGCACCATGTTCGGCTCCATGCCGTACGCCGGGCCGGAACCCCACAGCGCGAGGGCCGAATTCTTGCCGTAGTGATAGGCAACCACGCCGTGGCCGCCATCGAGCGTGCCCTTGTTGACGGCGTCGAGCAACTGGAAGGCCGGCACCACGGCGCCAGCCGGCAGCACTTCGATCTTCAACCGGCCGCCGGCCATGTCGTTGACCTTCTTGGCGAAGTCGAGCGCGTACTCGTGGAAGATGTCCTTCGACGGCCAGGTGCTCTGGAAACGCAGCGACGTGGTCTGCGCGACCGACACCATCGGCGCGGCCAT
>NZ_JACDCW010000159.1 GCF_013817345.1 Methylibium sp. | reverse complement strand
TGGTGGAGGTTGGCCTCGCCCTGGATCACGTTGATGAGGTCGTAGACCACCCGGCGCTCGCATCCCATGATGAGATCGAGGTTGCGCAGGCCGACGTCGAAGTCGATCACGGCGGTCTTGTGGCCGGCCAGCGCGAGGCCGGCGGCGAAGCTCGCGCTGGTGGTGGTCTTGCCTACACCTCCCTTGCCGGAGGTGACGACGATGATTCTGGCCATCGGGGCGGGTTCTTTCAGTTCAATGTTGAGTGGGTTTGCGGGCCTGGCGGCGGGCGGTAGCGTGTTGTCCGTTGGCAGCTCAGGCGCCGAGCGCCTCGACCAGCAGCTTGTCTCCTTCGAGCCGGACCTGTGCCGGCTTGCCGAACACATCGGCCGCCGGATCCGCCTCGAGCGTGCGATAGGTGCCTGCGATGGCGACCAGTTGCGGCTCCATGCAGGTGCTGAAGATGCGTGCCTCGGTGTTGCCGCGCGCGCCGGCGATGGCGCGCCCGCGCAACGGCGCATAGACGTGGATGTGGCCGTCGGCGATGACCTCGGCGCCGAAGCTCACCGCCGCCATCACCACCAGGTCGCCGCCGCGCGCATAGACCTGCTGGCCCGAGCGCAGCGGCTTGTCGATCACCAGCGTGGTGGCCGCAGGCACCGGCACCGGGACTTCGCGGATCACTTCCGTCAACATCACCTCGGCTTGCGGCGCCGGTGTTGCGGCGAGCGCAGGCGCCGCTGCGGCAGTCGGCGCTCCCTCAGGCGCTGCGGCGAGCCCCGCGGCGAGCGCGGCGAGCATCTGCTCCGTGCCGCCGCGTCTGGCGGCGATGGGCAGCATGTCGTAGCGGCGCAGCAGTTCGATCAGGGCCGCGAAGTCGATCGGCTCGGGCTCTTGGCGCACGGCACCCAGGTCGATGACCACCGGCTCATGCTCGAACAGGCCCGGCGTGTGCGCCACGCGAGCGTCCAGTTCGCGTGCCAGGGCGGCCAGGTCGGTGGTCTTGAGCACCACCGCGATCAGGGTCAGCGCGGCGCTCTTGATCTCGAGCGCCGTGGGTACATTCGCTTTTTGGGCAACGGCCATGAGGGCAGGCGACGAAGGCTCGCGAAAAGGGCGCAGTGTAGCGGTCGCTCTTCACGCTTGGACTTGTGGTTGCCTGTGGTAACCGGTGCAGGAGCTCGGTTTCCGTCCGCGGCGGACGGCAAGTCCGGCTCAGCGCCGCAGCTCTCAGCGCACCAGACTGCCGCTCACCAATTCCTTGCGGAACTCCCTCAGCTTGATCTTCAGGCGCCGCTCGTTCACCGGCCCCATGCGCAGCAGCAGTTTCTGCCCCGACGACAGCGACTCCAGCGCCGGGTCGGCGAACTCGTAGCGCACCCAGGGGCGCTCGGACTTCATCGGTCCCCTGACCTCGGTCAGCCTTACCTCGGGCGACTGCTCGAATTCGGGCGTCTGGAGCAGGTGATCGATCACCTCGATCAGCCGGTCGTTGAAGTAGCGGCCGGGATAGCCGAGTTCCTCATACGCCTGCTGGAACAGCGGATAGAGCTCGGCATACGCGGCCGCGGCACGGCGGGCGTTGATGCGCTCGACGAACAGCACGAAGGGCGTGTAGCGCGCCCGGTTGTCGAGGCTGATGCGCTGCTTGTCGCCGTCCTGAACGACGCTGAAGCGCCCCTCGGTGGGATTGACCGGCCACAGCCGCGGCGCAGCGTGCGGGCGTGCCAGGTTATCGACCGTGGCCACCAGGTTGCGGGCGAAGGCTTCGGTCTGCAGCCACGACAGCACGGCCTTGCGGCCGAGCAGGTCGCCGAGCTTGGAGCGCACGACGGGGTCGGCCTGGTCGAGCGGGGGCACGGTCGCGAGCCCGGCTCCCGGCTCGGAAGCGGCCGCCTGGGCGTCGATCGGGTACTTGATCGCCGGCACGGACGGGGCGGGCGCAGGCATCGGCGCCGAGGGCGCCTCGGCCACCGGAGGCGGCGGCAGATTAATGATGACCGGCGGCTGTTGCTGCTTCCACCACCAGTAGCCGCCGCCGAGCACGGCAGCGATCAGGACCGCCACTCCTGCGTACACGAATCGATTCATCTTTGTCCTTTGCATTTCGCCGGAGTCACAAGCACTCAGACACAGTAGCGCAAAACGGGTTCCGCCATCCAGGCGCGGACCTCGGGCACCGGCCTGCAAAGGCGCGCGCGGCCGAGAGGGTGCGGCCTATTCCAGAGCCTCTTTCGCCGCGATCTCGCGCAGCCGCCGGCGCAGCAGCTTTTCCTGGCGCTGCTCCTCGTTCCAGTCTTCGCGCACGCCGCGCCACAGCGAAACCGCCATGAGCAGGATGACGAAGGTGAAGGGCAGCGCGAACACGATGGTGGCCGTCTGCACTGCCTGCACGCCGCCTGTCAGGAGCAGGCTGGTCGCGATGGCGGCCACGAGCACGCCCCAGACCACTTTCACCCTGGCGGAGGGGTTGGGGTTGCCGCCGGTGCTCATCATGCCCAGCACCAGCGTGGCGGAATCGCCGGAGGTCACGAAGAACACCAGCACCAGCCCGGTGGCGACCACCGACATCAGCGTGCCCAGCGGCAGGGCGTCGAACATGGCGAACAGGGCCGTCGAGACGTCGGCCTCGACCGCCTCGGCGATCGGCGCGCCCTGCCAGATTTCCAGGTGCAGTGCGGTGCCGCCGAACACCGAGAACCAGACGAAGACCGCCAGGGTGGGCGCCAGCACCGTGCCGATGACGAACTCGCGGATCGTGCGCCCGCGCGAGACCCGTGCGATGAACAGGCCCACGAAGGGCGACCAGGAGATCCACCAGGCCCAGTAGAAGACGGTCCAGCCGCCCACCCAGGTGTTCTCGCGAAACGGCGTCATGCGCAGGCTCATGCGAATGAACTCGCTCAGGTAGCTACCCAGCGTGTTGGTGAAGGTGTCGATGATGGCCACGGTGGGGCCTACGACGAAGATGGTCAGCGCCAGCAAGCCGGCAATCACCAGGTTGATCGACGACAGCCACTTGATGCCCCGGGTCACGCCGGTCACCGCGGAGCCGAGAAAAAGCGCCGTGGTCACGGCGATGATGCCGACCTGCGCCGCCGGCCCGACCGGCAGGCCGAACACCGCGTTCAGGCCGCTGTTGATCTGCAGCGCACCGATGCCGAGCGAGGCCGCCACGCCGAACGCGGTGGCGATCACGGCCAGCACGTTGAAGAGCATCGAGCAGCGCTGCACCGCCCGCCACGGCAGCGCCTCGGTGGCACTGCTCACCAGCGCCACGCTGCCGCGCCGGAACTGGAAGAAGGCGATGGCCAGCGCCACGATGCTGTACACGGCCCAGGGGTGCAGGCCCCAGTGGAAAAAGCTGTAGCGCATGGCGGCATTGGCCGCGGCGGGCGTCCCCGCTTCGATGCCCGGCGGCGGCGTCGCGTAGTGCGAGATCGGCTCGGCCACGCCCCAGAACACCAGGCCGATGCCCATGCCGGCGGCGAACAGCATGGCGAACCACGCGCCGATCGAGAACTCGGGTTCGTCGTCCTCGGCGCCGAGCTTCAGGCTGCCGTAGCGGCCGAAGGCCAGCAGCAGGGCCATCACCACCAGCGCCAGCACCACCCACAGGTAGAACCAGCCGAAGTTGCGGGTCAGGGTGGCCAGCGCCAGGTCGAACACCGCGCCGAGCGAAGCGGGCGACACGAGGCCCCACAGCACGATGACGAGGATCACGCCGGCAGACAGGATGAGCTGCATCGTGGGCTTCTATCGGAGGCGGAAAAGAGCGAGAAGGATGAGTTTGCTGCCGCGTCAGAGCAGCCGGTGCGGGTTCATCACGCCTTCCGGGTCGAGCGCCTGCTTGATGGCGCGCATGAGGCCCAGGGCCACCGGCGACTTGCGCCGCGCCAGTTCCTCGCGCTTGAGCGCACCGATCCCATGCTCGGCGGAGAACGAGCCGCCGTGGGCCTGTACCGCGTCGTAGACCAGCGCGTTGACCGCCGCCTCGCGCTCGCTCAGGAAACCGGCCGCGCAATGGCCCTCGGGGGCCTGCACGTTGTAGTGCAGGTTGCCGTCGCCCAGGTGGCCGAAATCGACCAGCCGCACGCCCGGAAAGGCCCGCATCAACGCGGCGTCGGTGCTCGCCACGAAGGAGGGGATGGCGGAGACGGGCAGGGCGATGTCGTGCTTGATGTTCAGCCCTTCCTCGGCCTGCGCGAGCGGAATGCTCTCGCGCAGATGCCAGAGCTCGTGTGATTGCTGAAGGCTTTCGGCCACCGCGGCATCGGTGATCGTGCCGGCCTCGAGCGCGGCTTCGAGCAGGCCCTCGAAGAGGCTGCGGGCGTGCGCCTCGTTTTCGGTGTCCGACTGCTCCAGCAGCACCGTCCACGGGCCGGGCGAAAGCGGCTGCCGAAGGGCCGGGAAGTGCTTTGCCACCAGCGACAGCGAAAAGGCGTTCATGACCTCGAAGCCGGTCAGCCCGGCGCCCAACCGGGCCTGGGCCAGCTGCAGCAGCGCCACGCAGTCGTCCAGGCTGGCGCAGGCAGCCAGCGCGGTGCTGCGCGCGGCCGGCTGCGGGTACAGCCGCAGCGTGGCCGCGGTGATGACGCCGAGCGTGCCTTCGCTGCCGATGAACAGGTCGCGCAGGTCGTAGCCGGTGTTGTCCTTGCGCAGGCCCGAAAGACCCTCCCACACTTCGCCGGCCGCCGTGACGACTTCCAGGCCCAGGCACAGATCGCGCGCATTGCCGTAGCGCAGCACCTGGGTGCCGCCGGCATTGGTGGCGAGGTTGCCGCCGATCGTGCAACTGCCTTCGGCGGCGAGGCTGAGCGGCAGCAGCAGGCCCTGCGCGGCAGCGGCTTCCTGCACCGCCTGCAGGACGCAGCCGGCTTCCACCGTCATGGCGAGGTTGGCGGCATCGATGCTGCGCACGCGGTTCAGGCGCGTCAGGCTGAGCAGGATCTGGCTGCCGCTCGCGTCGGGCACGCCTCCGCCGACCAGACCGGTATTGCCGCCCTGCGGCACCAGGCTTGCGCCGTGTGCGGCGCAGGTGCGCACCACCGCCGCCACCTCGGCTGTGCTGCCGGGCCGCACGACGGCCAGCGCGCGGCCTCGGTAGCGCTTGCGCCAGTCCAGCTCCCAGGCCGCGAGGTCGCCTTCGGCCAGCACATGCGTTGGCCCGACGGCCGCGCGCAAGGTGTCGAGAAGAGCGCTCATCAGGCAAGCTGCGCGCTGCGCGCTGCGGTATTCGCCTCAGGAACGGCCCGGTGGCTCATGTGTGCCCCCGCGCCGCTGTGCTGCGGCCTCTCATGGCGTGGCTTGCGCCGCCCGCGCATGCCGCAGCCGCCAGCGCACATGCAAGGCGCAGGCCGCGAACAGCACGAGGCAAAGCAGCACTTCGATGCCCGCCAGCCAGGCCGAAAGGCCACGATCACTGGTGGCGCGCACCACGCCTTCGGTGAAGTAGAGCCACACCAGCAGGCTGACCCAGCGGTAGGTGTAGAGCCGGCGCTTGAGCAGCCCGGCCAGCGGCACGGCCAGAGGCAGCACCTTGAAGGCCAGCATGCCGCTGCCGGTCGGTGCCAGCCACA
>NZ_JACDCW010000060.1 GCF_013817345.1 Methylibium sp. | reverse complement strand
CCTACGACTTGCTTGTCCATGATGTGCATTACCGGCTTGATGCACACCATCGCAGGCGCGCTCGATCAGGCGATCGTGCGCATCTCGTCGTGAACGGGCAAGAGGGCCTTGAGGCCACGCTTACCGACGCGAAGTCCTTTGTTGCGCCGATGCGTACAACGGCCCCCGCTGGAAACCCGGCGAGCGTCTGCAGCATTTGTTCGAGCAGAGATGCGCCCGCTTCGTGGCCGAGGGTGATGCGCAACACCAGGCAGTCGACGGCGCCGAAGGCGCGCTGACCTACCTGCAACTCGACGCCCGGGCAAACCAGCTGGCTCGACTGCTGATTCAGCAGGGCATCGGCGCCGGGGATGTGATCGGGTTGCTGTTCGACAAGAGCGTTCACAGTCACGTGTCGATGCTGGCGGTGCTGAAGGTCAACGCGGCCTACGTGCCGCTGGACGCGGTATTTCCAGCCGATCGCATCGCCTACATCGTCCGCGATTCCGGCATGGGTGCCTTGTTGACGCTGACCAATTACTTCGGGCTTGCGGAGGGCGCAGGCGTGCCGCTGATCTGCATCGATCAGCTCGTCGCGCAGATGGACGCACAGCCGGACACTCCACTCGAGTCAAATGAGACGGCGCCGCCGGTCAGCGAGCTGTGTTACGTGATCTACACCTCCGGCTCGACCGGGCGCCCGAAGGGCGTGCCGATCGAGCACGCCAGCATCTGCAATTTCGTCCGCGTAGCGGCGGAGGTTTACGGCTATGAGCAGACCGATCGTGTCTACCAGGGCCTGACGATGGCGTTCGACTTCGCGGTCGAGGAGGTCTGGGTACCGTTGGTGGTCGGTGCCGCTTTGGTGCCGAACCAGACCGGCGTCAGCCTGCTCGGCAGCGATTTGTGCACATTCGCCAGAGCTCGCGGGGTCACTGCGATGTGCTGCGTGCCGACGCTGCTGGCCACACTCGAAGACGACCTGCCCGCCCTGCGCCTGCTGATCGTGTCGGGCGAAGCGTGCCCGCGGGATCTGGTCAGGCGCTGGCACCGGACGGGCCGCAGGATCCTGAATGCGTACGGCCCGACCGAGACCACCGTGACGGCCACGATCGCGACCTTGATGCCCGAAGAGCGGGTGACGATCGGCCGGCCGCTGCCGACCTATTCGATCGTCATCCTGACGCCGGGTGAAAACCAGGCCTTGGCGCGTGGAGAGGTTGGCGAGATCGGAATCGCCGGCATTGGCGTGGCCGCCGGCTACCTGAACCGCGAGGAGCAGACCCGCCAGGCGTTCATCCCCGACTTTCTGGGCATACCGAACAATCCGTCGGGGCACATTTACAGAACCGGGGACCTGGGGCGCATCGATCCGAGCGGGCAGGTCGAGTACCTCGGGCGCATCGATACGCAGGTCAAGATCCGCGGCTACCGCATCGAGCTGACGGAGATCGAGTCGGTCATCATGCACATCCCGCAGGTGGCTCAGGCCGTGGTCAACACTTGGGAGTCCGCGCCCGGCGCGACGGAGCTGGTGGCGTACTACACGCTGCATCCGGACACGCAGCCGCTTTCGGCCAACGACGTGGCGCGGGAACTGCGTGCCAGGCTGCCCGGCTACATGGTTCCGGCGTATTGCGAGCACCTGGCATCGATACCGATGCTGGCCAGCGACAAGGCAGACCGCAAAGCCCTGCCACTTCCGCACGGCACACGGCTGCACAGCGACGATAGCCGGTACGTGGCGCCAATCGGGGCGCTGGAGTCGACTGTGTGCCAGGTGCTGGGCGAGCTGCTGCAGCTTGACCGGGTCTCGGTCGAGGATCATTTCTTCGACGACCTGGGAGCCAACTCGCTGCTGATGGCGCGCTTCAACGCAAAGCTGCGCAAAGAGCTGCAGATCACGAACGTTTCGATGAGGGACATCTACCTGCAGCCGAGCGTGCGCAAGCTGGCTGGCTTGCTCGCATCCTTGCCGCAACAGTCGGTCGCGGAGCGGCGCGACAACGCGAGTCATGTGGCGAGCGGGCTTGCCTACGGGACCTGCGGCGCACTGCAGGTGGCGATCGCGTTCGCCTACCTGTACTTCCAGGCCTTCATCTTCTATGAAGGGTTTCTCTGGACCGTCGAAGCGGTCGATCTGCTATCGACCTATCTGCGCGCCACAGTGTTTGGCGCCGGCGCTTTCGTCATTGCGGCGGGAGCGCCCGTGCTGCTCAAGTGGCTGCTGATCGGACGCTGGAAGGAAGAGACGTTTCCTGTCTGGGGAATCAAGTACCTGCGCTTCTGGGCCGTACGGCTGCTGACTCGACTGAACCCGATGGTGGCATTCGTCGGATCGCCGTTGTACGTGGCTTACCTGCGGCTGCTCGGTGCGAAGGTGGCATGGAATGCGGTGGTGCTGTCGCCTGATGTACCGGTGTGCACCGACCTGGTCTCGATTGGCGAGCGAGCGGTGATCACGAAGAACGTAATGTTTGCGGCGTACAAGGCCGAATCGAACCGAGTCAGCTGCGGACGCATTGACATCGGACGCAACACCTTCATCGGCGAAGCTACCGTGCTCGACATCGGCACCGTGATGGAAGACGGCAGCCAGCTCGGCCATGCGTCGTCGTTGCAGACGGGCCAGCGGCTGACGGCCGGGCGCCGCTACCACGGCTCACCGGCGCAGGAAACTCAGGCGCAGTACCGGCGCTTGCCAGACGGTGACGTTGGCATCGTCCGCAGACTCGCCTATTCAACGGTGCAGCTGGCTTCGCTGCTACTCGTCTATGTGCCATTGCCGATGTTCGCGGCCTGCTTGCTGTTCGAAGGCAAGCAGCAGTACTCCCGCATGGACAGCGTCGAGCGCTTGCAGGCGTCCGCGCCGCTGAACGACGCGCCGCTGTGGACGACAGCGCTCGGGGCAATGTCGATCACCTCGCTCGTCTACGCCGGTGCATTGCTGGCCGGTCTGGCGTTCGTGCTCGCAGCACCGCGCTTGCTGAACCTGTTTATCGCTCCCGACCGAACGTACCCGCTGTACGGGTTTCACTACTTCTTGCACCGCCACATCCACAACATCAGTAATTCGAATTTCTACAACACGCTTTTCGGCGACAGCTCGTTCGTGGTGCATTACCTGAGTGCACTCGGCTACCGGTTCAACAACGGCATCGAACAGACCGGAACGAACTTCGGCCAGAGTCAGCAGCACGACAATCCGTTGCTGTGCGAGTTCGGTCGGGGCACGATGGTGTCCGACGGTCTGGCGCTGCTGAATGCCGAGTACTCCTGCGCGAGCTTTCGGTTATCGAAGGTTTCGATCGGCGCGCACAACTTCATCGGCAACAGCGTGTTTTATCCACCGCAGGGCAAAACGGCCGAAAATTGCCTGCTCGCGACCAAAGCGATGATTCCGATCGATGGCCCGATGCGGAGCAATGTCGGCCTGCTCGGGTCGCCTTGTTTCGAGATCCCTCGCTCGGTACGCCGCGATAGCCGGTTCGACGACTGCAAAGAGCCGCAAGTGCTGGCCCGCCGGCTCGCCGCCAAGAACGCTTCGAATGCACTGACGATTTTGTTCTTCGTGTTGTCCTACGGCATTGTCTTCAACCTGATCACGCTACCGCTGACCCTGGCATATGTCGCGTTCGGGTTCTTTGGCGCACTGTTCATCCCCTTGCTTACGTTTCCGACGTTCGGGCTGCTGATCCTGCACCACGTTTTCGTCGACTGGGCGTCGCGGGACTTCAAGCGCCTGCAGCCGCGCTACTGTTCGATCTACGACCCGACCTTCTGGCGCCATGAGCGCTACTGGAAGCTCGGGATGAGCAACGACAACCTGGTGCTCATGCTTTTGAACGGCACACCGTTCAAGGGCTTGGTGTGGCGAATGCTCGGCGTACGCGTGGGCCGGCAATTGTTCGACGATGGTTGTTCGATTCCGGAGAAGACGCTGGTCTCGATCGGCGATCACTGCACCCTGGGCAACCAGAGCCTGATCCAGGGTCACTCGCTGGAAGACGGCACCTTCAAGTCGGACCGCATCGTGATCGGCGACGGTTGCACGATCGGCGGAAAGGCTTTTGTTCATTACAGCGTCGAGATGGGCGACGACGTCTGCCTGGACGCCGACTCATTCCTGATGAAGGGCGAGCGCCCGGCTGTGCGGTCGCACTGGCGAGGGAACCCGGCAAAGGAAGTCCATGTGCCCGCCGCTGGCGCCGACCATATCGCCACCGCCTTGCCTTGAAGAAGCCCTGCTCATGAAGCTGCTCCGCGGCATGCTGCCTGCCGGCGCGGTCGGGGCGCTGCGGCGCATTCGACCGCAGGATGAGCAGTTGCTGACGGCCGCTGAAACCGCCAGCCTGCCGGCGCGGGTTGCGGTTCGGCGCCGGGCGAGCGGCGCGGCACGTGCACTTGCCCGCGAGCTGTTTGCGGCGATCGGCCTTGAAGCCACCGATCTGGTACGCCGTCCGGGCGGCATGCCGGCGTGGCCGCAGCACGCGGTGGGTTCGCTCGCGCACGACGACGTGTTCGCGGCCGCCGTGGTCGGGCGCTCCGATGTGCTGGGCGGCATGGGTCTGGACATCGAGCGTATCGAGCCGCCGGACGAAGACCTGCTGGCGCTCGTCGCGAGCCCGCTCGAACGTCGGTCCATGTGCGACGGCGGCACCCTGTCCCCTGTCGAGGCACTGTTCTCAATCAAGGAGGCGGTGTTCAAGGCTGTGTACCCCCACGACCGGATGTTTCTCGATTTCGATGACATCCTGATCGACGTCGAATCGCGATCCGCCTGCACCTGCTACGGACGTCATGTCGCTTGGCGTATGTCGGCGCAGCACCGGATCATGGCGATCGCGTGGTGGTGAACGCCGGCGGTTGTCACCTGCCGGATAAGCATAAAGCGACCGGAAAACGAACTTCCAAGCAGGAGTGCCATGTCGAGGCAACCAGGAAGACCGCTTTGTGCGCTGCTGCTGGCGGTGGCCGGGCCCGCCTGGGGCCTGGACCCGTTCAGCACCGCGGCCGGGGTGCCACCGCCTCCGGAACTGGGCGTCGTGATGGACGCGGCCGGCGGTGTTGAGGCTGGCTGCCCGCCCGGCGTGCCAGGCGGCACGATCGGGCTGGCCGAGGCAGTCGCGCGTGCCCTGTGCTACGACCCGCGAACGCGGCAAACCTGGGCGCAGGCCAGGGCGTCGGCGGCTCAACTCGGCATAGAGAGGGCCGGCTACCTGCCCGAAGTATCCGCGGGTCTCGAGCTCTCGCGCGACCGGCTTCGCATCCGGGAAGACGGCAGCGAGAGCCGGATCGCAGAGACGGCCGAAAGCGGCGCCGTCGAGCTGACGTGGATGTTGTTCGATTTCGGGCAACGAGACGCGGCCGTCCAAGGCGCTCGTCACACCTTGCTTGCAGCCACCGCAACTCACGACGCGACGATGCAACGCGTGTTTCTCGATACTTCGAACGCTTTCTTCACGCTGCTTGCGGCCCAAAGCGAGCTGGCGATCGCGCGCGAAGTCGAACAGTTCAGCGAGCAGATCGTGCGCGAAGCCGAAGAAGTGCTGAAAGACGAGGACGTGGATCTTGCCGAGAAGCTTCAGGCCAGGACTGCGGTCGCCGAAGCCACGCTGGACCGTGGGCGGGCCGAGGGCGCGTTGCGCCTTGCTCAGGGTCAGCTCGCGATCCTGCTGGGACACGGGCCCGACATCGCGGTCGACATAGCGGCCGAGGATGAACCACCGCCGGATCTCGGCTTCGTGCAGTTGATTCAAGAACTTCTGCGGCAGGCGCAGGCTGCACATCCGGCAATCAGAGCGGCGCGCCTGCGTCTCGACGCCGCACGCGCGAGCGCCGACTCGGCGCGCCGGGCATATAGGCCGACCCTCGGCCTGGCCTATGGCAACAGGCGCTTCAATGAGATTCCCGACGCTCGGGTACGCGAAAACAGCCTGTCGTTGCAGCTGAGCATCCCGCTATTCGACGGCTTTGCGCGCAACTACCGCGAGCGCGAGGCCCTGGCCCAGGTCGATGCCGCCAGCTCTGAAGTCTCGGAGGTCGAACAGACGGTCGCACTCGAAGTCTGGGAGGCCTTTCACACCTTGGAGACCGAAACGCGGGTGATGATCGACGCGACGAGGCTGTTGGAGCTGTCCAGCGAGTTGCTCCAGGCTGAACAGACGTTGTTTCGCGAAGGCGAGGGCGACATGCTTGACCTGCTCAGTGCACAGAGCTCGAAGGCCGGCGCGTCACTCGAGCAATTGCAGTCGAAAGCGAACTTGCGCGCGGCGCGCCTTCGCCTTGCGGCCAGCTTGGGCCGACTCGGCTTCTGGACGCTGCGGCGACCGTAAATTGCCGCAGTCGCCAGCGAGCAACAACTAAAAGCTGAGTAAGGCCGACCGGGTTGCAGCGGCCAAGCTTGCTGTCGATCGCCAAGCTCGCGTACTCTGTTTTCCATCTGAAGTCGGACGCGGAGTGCCCGAGTGTCCTCGAGCCGGAAGGGCGTCTCGTGGCCCACGGTCTGATCGCTTGTTCCATGGCTCGTGACGAATGGCGTTGGCAACTGATCCGATGAAGTCTTCCATCGAGTTGTGCCATTGACGATGCGCCAGTGCGACAGGGAAGCGCCTGTTGTGCTCAAGCAGGCAGGCGGCCGGGCACTCTCACCGGAGGTCGGCTTCGCGCGCGACGCTGAATGGCCTGCCGTCACGTGGTAGCCATGGCGCCGCGGTACAGCGCCATGTATTGCACGGCTGCCTGATCCCATGAAAACGTCTCGGCCATCGCTCGCCGCATGGCTTGCTGCCAGTCGCTGGGCCGGTGGTACAGCGCCACGAGGCGTTCGACGGCTTGTTCAAGTGCGGCTGGCGTGGCATCGTCGAACACGAAACCGGTGCCCGTGCCGCTGCGCAGATTCGTCGCGCTGGCATCGACCACGGTGTCGGCCAGGCCGCCGACTCGTCGCACGAGTGGCAGCGTGCCGTAGCGAAGGCCGTACATCTGCGTCAGCCCGCAAGGCTCGAAGCGCGAGGGCACGAGGATCGCGTCGGCGCCGGCGATGACGCGATGGGCCAGCGCTTCGTCGTAGACGAGGCGCACCGCCACGCGAAGCGGTTCGGCCTGCGCGGCGTCGCGCAACGCAGCTTCGAGGGCCGGCTCGCCGGTGCCGATCACGACCAGTTGCGCGCCGAGCCGCAGCAGCGCCGGCAACACGCCCAGTACCAGATCGAGCCCCTTCTGCTCGCTCAGGCGGCTGACTACCGCGAGCAGCGGCGCGCCGGCGTCGGGAGGGAGCGCCATTTCCCGCTGGAGCGCAGCCTTGCATTCGCGCTTGCCCTGAGGACGCTCCGCGCTGTAGCGCGACGCGAGTTCGGAGTCGCTCTCAGGGCTCCACACGTCGCGATCGACGCCGTTGAGGATGCCCGACACGTCGGATTGGCGAGCCCTGATCACGCCGTCCAAGCCGCAGCCGAATTCGGGCGCGGCGATCTCACTGGCGTAGGTCGGGCTCACGGTGCTGATGCGGTCGGCAAAGTTCAGTCCAGCCTTCATGAACGATAGCTGGCCGTGGAATTCGAGGCCTTCCAGACTCATGTAGCGCGGCGGCAGCGCGAGGGCACCGAAGCCGCCCGGCGAAAACAGTCCCTGATACGCCAGGTTGTGAACCGTGAAGACCGACGTGGCGCGGGTTGCCGGATGGGCTCGCATGTAGGCGCAGGCCATCCCCGCATGCCAGTCGTGCGCGTGCACGACGTCCGGCGTCCAGCCCGGGTCGAGCTCGCCAGCGGCGAGGTGGGCGCCCAGCCAGCCGAGCAGCGCGAAGCGCTGCAGGTTGTCCGGCCAATCCGCTCCGCGGTCGTCCTGGTACGGGCCGCCGCCGCGGCGGTACAGGTAGGGCGCATCGACCACATAGGCTCGAACGGGGCTGCCCGGCAGGCGGCCCAGTCGCAGCGTGATGCGGGCGGCGCCGAAGGCCGGCCCGATCTCGCAAACGGTCTCCGGTTGCAGCAGGGCTTCAGCGATGGCAGGCAGGCCGGGCAGCAGCAGGCGCACGTCCGCGCCGGCACGAACGAGGGCCGGCGGCAGTGCGGCGACCACGTCGGCCAGACCACCGGTCTTGACCAGCGGATAGATCTCCGCTGCCAACTGGAGCACTCTCGGCACAGCGGCGGACGCCTTCAAACGAGCCGCGCGAGCATCTCGCGGGTGACGAGCGTGATGCCGCTCTCGCTGCGATGGAAGCGCCTGGCGTCCTCCGCTGGGTCTTCGCCGATCACCATGCCGTCCGGGATGATGCAGCCACGGTCGATCACCGCGCGTGTCATGCGCGCGCCGCGCCCGACCTCCACGCCGGGCAGGACGACGGCCCAGTCCACCTTGGCGTGCGAATGGATGCGCACGCTGGAAAACAGCACCGAGCGGAACACCGCGCCCGAGACGATGCAGCCGCCCGACACCATCGACTCGACGGCCGAGCCTCGGCGATCGGGCTGGTTGTGCACGAACTTGGCAGGCGGCAACTGCTGCTGGTAGGTCCAGATCGGCCAGCGCGTGTCGTACAGGTCGAGCTTCGGCACGGTCGCAGTGAGGTCGATGTTGGCGTCCCAGTAGGCGTCGATCGTGCCGACGTCGCGCCAGTAGGGTTCGTCGCCCACGTGGGTCGACACGCAGCTGAGGCTGAACGGGTGGGCCACCGCGCACCGGTTGCGTACCGCACGGGGAATGATGTCCTTGCCGAAATCGTGCGACGAGCCGGGATCGGCGATGTCGCGCTTCAGTTCGTCGTTCAGGTACTGGCGGTTGAAAACGTAGATGCCCATGCTGGCCAGCGCCATGTCAGGCCGGCCGGACATGGCCGGCGGATCGGTGGGTTTCTCGACAAAATCGACGATGCGCATCTGCTCATCGACCGCCATCACGCCGAAGGCGGTGGCTTCCTCGCGCGGCACCGCGAAGCAGCCGACCGTGCATTCGGCGCCGCTGGCGACGTGGTCGGCAAGCATCAGCGCGTAGTTCATCTTGTAGATGTGGTCGCCGGCCAGCACGAACACGTAGTCGGCGTCGTAGCCGTCGATGATGTCCTGGTTCTGCCACACGGCGTCCGCGGTGCCCCGGTACCACGACTCCTCGTCGAGCCGCTGTTGAGCAGGCAGCAGGTCGACGAATTCATTCATCTCGCTTTTCAGGAAGGCCCAACCGCGCTGCAGGTGCCGCAGCAGGCTGTGCGACTTGTACTGGGTGATGACGCCGATGCGCCGCAGCCCGGAGTTCATGCAGTTCGACAGCGTAAAGTCGATGATCCGAAATTTCCCGCCGAAGTACACGGCCGGTTTCGCGCGGCGGTCGGTCAAATCCTTGAGCCGGCTCCCGCGTCCACCCGCAAGCACCAGCGCGACGGCTCGTTTCGGGAGATCCAGATTGCGAGCCAGTTCCGCAGAATGCATGTCGTCTCCGAAGGGCCGGGTGGCAGGCCGGATAGTGCACGCCGCGGCGACGTAGCGCAATCACTGCATCGGTACTCGCCGCGTTCGCAACTACAGATGGGGAACCCACCGATGAAATTCGACCGCAGGGACCGCAGGGACCGCAGCGACCATACCGCTCTGACGGCATTGAACTATCACTTGCTCACCACTGTGGGCGTGTCGCCCAACGAGGCCACGCCGTCCGACCTGATGCGCGCGGTGGCGCACGAGTCGCGCCAGCAACTGGCGGAGCGCTGGGTGCATACGCAGGCCGCCGAGCGCGCTGCGAAGGTGCGCCGCGTCTACTACCTGTCGATGGAGTTCCTCATCGGGCGCAGCCTCGGCAATGCGCTGGCTGCGCTCGGGCTGCGCGACGACGCGGCCGCTGCCGTACAGGCCCACGCTCGCCGCCTCGAGGACGTGGAGGAACAGGAGTCGGACGCGGCTCTGGGCAACGGCGGCCTCGGCCGCCTGGCGGCGTGCTTCCTCGACTCGATGGCGACACTCGGCTTGCCGTCCTTCGGCTACGGCATCCGCTACGAGTACGGCATGTTCGCCCAGGACATTCTCGACGGCCGGCAGGTCGAGCATCCCGATCCCTGGCTCGCCGACGGCACGCCGTGGGAGTTCCCGCGTGCCGGCATCGATGTGCCGGTGCACTTCGGCGGCTGGGTCGAGCAGCGGGGCGAGGTGTCCGTCTGGCATCCGGCGGGTGAAGTCCGCGCCAAGGCCTGCGACATGGTGGTCCCGGGCCACGGCACGCGGCATGTCGGCACCTTGCGGATGTGGAAGCCGGCGGCGCCGGCGCACATCGACCTGCGCGCCTTCAACAGCGGCGACTATGCCCGCGCGGCCGAGGTGAAGAACGAGTTCGAGAACATCTCCTGGGTGCTGTACCCGAACGACAGCACGCCGGCCGGACGCGAGCTGCGGCTGCGCCAGGAGTACTTCTTCGTCGCCGCTTCGGCGCACGACATCGTGTCGCGTCACCTGGCCGAGCACGGCAGCCTCGACAACCTGGCCGAGAAGGTGGCGATCCACCTGAACGACACCCACCCGGCCATCGCGGTGGCCGAACTCATGCGGCTCCTTGTGGACCAGCACGCCTTCAGCTGGGCCGATGCCTGGACGCAGTGTCGTCGGGTGTTCTCGTACACCAACCACACGCTGATGCCCGAGGCGCTCGAGACCTGGCCGGTCGGGTTGCTGCACCACGTGCTGCCGCGCCACCTGCAGATCATCCTGCGCATCAACCATGACTTCCTGGTGGAGGCAGCGCACCACCGCCCGGGCGACGACGACTTTCTGCGCCGGTTGTCGCTGATCGAGGAAGCGGGTGAGCGCCGCGTGCGCATGGCGCACCTCGCGATCGTCGGCAGCCACAAGGTCAACGGCGTCTCTGCGCTGCATTCGACGTTGCTGGTGAAGACCATCTTCGCCGACTTCGCCAGCCTCTATCCGGAGCGCTTCACCAACGTGACCAACGGCGTGACGCCGCGCCGCTGGCTCGCTCAGGCGAACCCCAGCCTGGCTGCGCTGATCGACGGCAGCATCGGCAGCGGCTGGCGTCAGGAGCTCGACCGGCTGCGCGACCTCGGGCCGCAGTCCGACAACGCGGACTTCCGCGCCGCTTTCGCACGCGTCAAGCTTGCCAACAAGGAGCGGCTGGCGGCCTGGATGGCGCGCGAGCTCGGCCTGACGATCGACCCGGGCAGCCTGTTCGACGTGCAGGTCAAGCGCATCCACGAATACAAGCGCCAACTTCTCAACCTGCTGCATGTCGTCACGCGCTACCACGCCATCCTGCGCGATCCGCGAGCCGACTGGGTGCCTCGCACCGTGATCTTCGCTGGCAAGGCGGCGTCCTCCTATCACATGGCCAAGCAGATCATCCGGCTGATCCACGACGTCGGCGCCGTCGTCAACAGCGACCCGGTGGTCGGGGGTCGGCTCAAGGTGGTGTTCGTCCCGAATTACGGCGTATCGATTGCCGAACGCATCATGCCGGCCGCGGACCTGTCAGAGCAGATCTCCACCGCAGGCACCGAAGCCTCCGGCACCGGCAACATGAAGCTGGCGCTGAACGGCGCGCTGACCATCGGTACCGAGGACGGTGCCAACATCGAGATCCGCGATCAGGTCGGCGAGGCGAGCATCTTCCTGTTCGGCCATAAGACGCACGAGATTGCCGAACTCAACCGAGGCGGCTACCAGCCACTGCGCCTCTACGAGGGGGATGCGCGGCTGAAGGCGGTGCTCGATGCGATCGCCGGCGGCCGGTTCTCGCCGGAAGAGCCCGACCGCTACCGCGGCGTGATCGACGCGCTGTTGTGGGGTGGCGACCACTACAAGCTTCTTGCCGACTACGACTCCTATTTGGCGGCGCAGCAGCGCGTCGATGCGCTGTTCCGCGACGGTGAAGGATGGGTTCGGCATGCCATCGCCAACGTTGCCGGCATGGGGGCGTTCTCGTCCGATCGCAGTGTCGGCACCTACGCGTCGCAGATCTGGAACATGCAGCCTCGAGCGCCGCAGCGCTGACCGGTGCCCGCTGCGGTTGCGGGCGTGCCAGCCCGCGCTCAGCCGGCGGTCCGGGTCCGCCTCGCACTCGCACGGGCCACTCGCACGATCGAGCATTGAATTCTCCCGAGCCGACACGAACCAGGACAGCCGCATCTCTGAATCGGAATGGAGAACCTATCACGCAGTCCGGCGCAATGAAGCGCGGACGCAGCCCGGTCAGGCGGAGGGCTCCGCGTTCAGAGCCCGGAGTCTTCGCTTACCGGGTTGTGCAGATGTGCAGCGCCATTGCCGCTCAATGCGACTTTCTGGCTGCCGCTCGCGGTCAGCAGCACCGCGGCCGGCAACACCTGCACGGACGTGACTTGCGATGGGGCAGGCAGTGCTGACAAATCGACCAGCGGATTGATCAGCCTTTCGAGGGCGAAGGCAGGCATCGTGCCGATGGGGAAGCCGGCCAGGCGCAGGTCGACGATTTTCATCATGAGAGCGCCGTTGCTGGTGACCAGTCGGCCGCGCACCTTGGCGCGGGCGGCGGTAGCGAGTAACCGGCGGCCGAGAACTGCGACTCGACGGTAATCTCGTACGGAGGCTGGAGCGTGACGACGACCTTGTTCAGACCCGGGCGCGCATCCAGAAAGGCGGCGATGTCGGGCGCGAGAACAAGCACCTCGGCATCGGCCGCACCCAGCTCGACGAGACGTTTTTCGGTGCAATCGACAACGACATCGGACATCCTCACATCGACGCGATCCAGGATCGGCGACTTCGGCCGAGCGACACGCTCGCCGACAGCGCGCACTCGGTTCAGATCCGCAATTTCGCCAGTCACACGCGCGCCTTCGACCTGAACTTCATAGCTCGCAGCCTAGCCTGGCCGACGATGCGTGGCAACTTCGGGCAAGCGGCGCACCTACGGAGCTCAAAGGTGCTGCGCTGACCTGCGAGCCGATCGAGTCGGCACATATGCGACCAGTCAGCACAAAATTTGCTGCAATCGGGCCGCGGCGGCCAGGATGGTCAAACGGCGAGGACGCTCATGAGTCAACCAGGCGGTTCAGAGCAGCAAAACACCGATGAAGCCGGCACAACAGTGCTGGAGAGCGAGCGCTATCGCTTGCTGCAACGGCTCGAGGGCTGGCTCGAGACACCGATGCTGGTGCTTGCCTTCGCGTGGCTGGCACTGCTGGTGATCGAGCTGATCTGGGGCACCAGCCGGTGGTTCGAGACCGTCGGCACGGTCATCTGGATTGTGTTCATTCTCAATTTCGTTCTCGAGTTCGTGCTCGCCCCCCGCAAACTGGCCTATCTGAAGAGCAACTGGCTGACCGCGGTGTCGCTGCTGGTGCCGGCGCTGCGCTTGTTTCGCATCGTTCGCGTGCTCCGGGTGTTTCGCGTCACGCGCGCCGCGCGCGGACTGCGTTTGCTGCGCGTCATCAGCTCGGTGAACCGTGGCATGGGCGCGCTGGGGGCCAGCCTGAGCCGCCGCGGTTTCGCTTACGTGGCAGCGCTGACGGTGCTGGTCACCTTCGCCGGCGCCGCC
Source organism: Methylibium sp. (assembly GCF_013817345.1). Taxonomy (GTDB): domain Bacteria; phylum Pseudomonadota; class Gammaproteobacteria; order Burkholderiales; family Burkholderiaceae_C; genus Methylibium. Next base: position 13,131 of record NZ_JACDCW010000060.1, on the reverse strand, counting down.
GGGATGTACGCCTTCGAAAACCAAACCGCAGGGGGGCTCGCCACCTACGGCCAGGCTCTCTGGTGGACCGGGATGATCATGACGACGATGGGTTCGCAGTTCTGGCCCGAGACGGTCGAGGGCCGCGTGCTGTGCGTCTTTCTGGCGCTCTATGCCTTTGGGGTCTTCGGCTACGTGACCGCCACGCTCGCCACCTTCTTCGTCGGCCGCGATGCAGAGAACATCGACGGTGAGCTTGCGGGTTCCGCAGCGATCGCCACCCTGACGGTCGAGGTGGCCGCGCTGCGCGGCGAGATTCGCGTACTGCTGTCGCGGGTGCCGCGATGAGTGAAGCGAGACTGAACCCCTCGCCCGAGGCAGTCTCAGCACCCGTCGCTTACTGCGCGGTCAGCAGCAATTTGGGCTCGTAAGCCACGCGGCCGCGCCGAATGGCCTGGCGCTGAAACCGTCGCGCTCGTTGGCGACTGCCGGGTTGCGGCACCACGATTGCCAAGCTCTCCCCATCCTCCCAAACTCATCAAAACGAAATGAATGTCGCCATCTGGGCGCTGATCGTGGGCGGCCTCCTCATGTTCATGGCGCTGAGCGGGTCTGCCCTGCGTCACCTTCCGCTCAGCACGGCCATGTTTTATTTGCCCGCCGGCTTGGCCATCGGGCCGCTCGGGTTGGGGCTCGTGCGCTTCGATCCGATCGTCGATGCCCAGCTGCTGGAGCATCTGGCCGAGGTCGTGGTCGTCGTCTCGCTGTTCACGGTCGGCATGAAACTGAGCGTCGCGGTCGATGACCGCCGCTGGCTGCTGTCCCTACGGCTGGCGATCGGCTCGATGGTCATCACGGTCGGCTTGATCGCCCTCGTCGCCCTGGCGATCGGGTTGCCGCTCGGCGCGGCCGTGCTGCTCGGCGCCATCCTCGCCCCCACCGACCCGGTGCTTGCGTCCGACGTGCAAGTCGCCGATCCGCAAGACCGCAGTCGGCTGCGCATGGCGCTGACCGGGGAAGGTGGCCTGAACGACGGCACGGCTTTCCCGTTCGTGATGCTGGGGCTGGGCCTGCTGGGCTTGCACCCGCTGGGAGACTGGGGCACGCGCTGGCTCATGGTCGATGTGCTGTGGGCCATCCTGGGTGGGCTGGCCATCGGTGCGGCGCTGGGCACGCTGATGGGCCGGCTCGTCCTTTGGCTGCGCTTGCGACACCAGCAGGCGGTGGGTTACGACGACTTTCTTGCGTTGGGGCTCATCGCCTTGTCGTATGGCGCCGCGCTGTCGGCTACGACCTATGGCTTCCTCGCGGTCTTTGCAGCCGGCGTTGCGCTGCGCCGGGTCGAGCACAGCGAAACCGAGGCCGGCCGCGACACCCTGGACGCAGGGGCACCGGCGCCGGAGGTCATCATGGAGCAGTCGCTGACCAACCCGACACCGCCTATCGACGCGGAGCATGTCGCCACGCACCCCGCTCACGCACCGGCCTTCATGGCGCACGCCATGCTCGGCTCCACCGAGCAGCTGGAGCGGATCGGGGAGGTCGCCGCGGTGGTGCTGGTGGGCGTGATGCTGTGGATGGTCGACTGGTCGCTCGTCCCCTGGTGGTTCGTGCCGGTGCTCTTTCTGGTCATCCGACCGGTGTCGGTAGCGGTGGGGCTGGTGGGCACGTCGACCGACAGCCTCCAGCGCGGCCTCATCGCGTGGTTCGGCGTGCGTGGCATCGGCTCGATGTACTACCTGGGCTATGCCATGACGCATGGCCTCGATCCGACCGTTGCGCGGACGCTGGTCGCATTGACGCTATCGGCCGTGGTGGCCTCGATCGTCGCGCACGGGATATCGGTCACGCCCCTGATGGCGCTATACGAGAAGATGCGCAAACGGCGCCCTCGACACAGGAACAACGACATTTAGCTACGCAGGCCGATACCGCGCACAGGGGATCACAGCCGGTCTCATGCAATGTAGGCGTCCGGCGAAACCGTCTTGACAATAATGACGACGACGTGCTCGTCATCAGCGACCTCAACGCCTATGCCAAGGAAGACCCGATCACGGTGCTGACCGAGGCCGGCCTAGCACTGCGGTTCGTTCGTCGCAGAGCTAGCCTTCACACAGCAGGGGTCGCAGGTTCGACCCCTGCACCGCCCACCAGAAACACAAGCCTCGCAAGTCGTTGACTTGCGGGGCTTTTTGTTTGCCGTGTTCTGTGTGAGCCTTGAAGGTCCGCGGTGCCGGGTGCTTTTTCGATCGCGTGTTCATGTTGGTGAGGCCGGCGTCGATGCACGGCCGCCGTCGCGTTCTGCGCTTGTCTCGGCCGGCGGTGCCAGCGGGGCTTGATCGGTCACCAGGTTCCACAACAGCTCCTGCCCGTACGTGAGCCGGACCTCGTCTGCTCGGCAGGCCGCCTGCACCGCAGACAGGGGCTCGTCGGTGCGGCAGACGAGGGGCACCTCGAAGGGCTGGCGCCTTGGGTCCGCCACGCTTGCCACCAAGGGTTGATCTGCTCGGGCTCCCCGGCAAAGAACCACTGCAAACTCGCCAGATGCCAACTTGACCCATGTTCCCGGTGGGTACAGCCCGAGAACGCGCAAAGTCGCAGTGCCGATTTCATCCGGCCGACCGTCTGAACCAATGTATGCGTCTCTCGCCGCGACAGTCGTGAGCAGCGCTCTACGTCCTGCGCGAGGACTCAGCTTGGCCAAGAAGATGTCGACACGCTGCAAAAGCTCGGTAAGGCGGTCCGAAGGCTCCAAGCTCGACAGCGGTAATCCCCGCTCCCGTGGCAAATGATGCGCTTCGACGGCCTTCAGCCACAGCGCATTGGAAACGCCCCAACTGCGCAGAAAGTCAGCGCTTTGCCGCGCGTGGCCCGCCACGGCCTGCCGTTGCTCGATCGTCAACGGCCGCTCACGGTGAGCCAGTTCGTTTTGCAGCGCGGTAATGCTGATGTTCATCGTGAGCGCCGCATTGACCAGGGCGCGCCGCTCGTCGATCGTCCAATCCAGCTGCAAAGCCACCCAGTTTGCGACCAGCGCACAAGACAAGGAATGCTCGACGCTGTAGCGCTCCGACATTCGGGACTTGCGCTGGAACAGGGCGAACAGCGTTTCGTCCTGTCGATGCGGCGCTTGCAGCAGCACATGTTCCGCAAACGCCTGCAAGCGGCGTATGCGCAGCGGGTCTTCTTCCGCGTCCAACAGCATGACGCTCAGCATTCGCTCCAACTGCGCGAAGAGCGATGGGGTCACAGCGGGTACCGAACCCTTTTGCAATTGCTTGCTGCCGCGGCCGATGAAACGCAGATTGTCGTGTTCATGCCGCGGGCGGATGCTCTCGATCGAGCTTCACCGGGAGCAAAAAACTGTGTGCTCCTGTGCAGCGGCGCGGTTCGATATCAACCTCCGGCATCGTTGCCCCTGCTCTTCTTGCTTGTTGTGCAACTGATGCTAGCAGCGCAAGCCCGCTCACAGCCTGAGGACTTGCAGATTCATAGAGCTTTTCAGGAGAAGCCGCCCGGCTCGCAGCGCCCGAAGGCGCCACAAGCTACATCCGCCCCTTCCAGGGCACCGCCCTGTGCTCCACCCAGCGCATCAGCAGATCGAACAGATACGCCACTACGCCGATCACGATGATGCCCATGATGACGATGTCGGTGCGCAGGAAGTTCGACGCGTTGAGCACCATCTGGCCGAGGCCCGTGCTGGCGGCCACCATCTCCGCGGCGACCAGCGTGGTCCAGCCGAAGCCGATGGCGATGCGCATGCCGATGAGGATGTCGGGCAGGGCCGAGGGCAGGATCACGTGGCGGATCACCTGCGTGTAGGTCGCTCCCATTGAATAGGCGGCGTTGATCTGTTCCTGCGAGGCGCTGCGCATGCCGGAGCGGGCGGCCAGAGCGAGCGGCGCGAAGCAGCTCAGGAAGATCAGCAGCACCTTGGGCAGCTCGTCGATGCCGAACCAGATGATGATGAGCGGCAGGTAGGCCAGCGGCGGCAGCGGCCGGTAGAACTCCAGCGGCGGATCGACGATGCCGCGCACCACGCGCGACATCCCCATCGCGATTCCGATCGGAATGGCCGTCGCGCAAGCCAGCGCGAAGGCCGAGAACACGCGGAACATGCTCGCCGCGAAGTGCTCCCACAGCGGCTTGTCGTTGGCCTGGCCGGTCAGGTATTCGTAGAACTGCTGGAACACCGCCTGCGGGCTGGGCAGGAACAGCGGCTTGACCCAGCCCATGTTGGTGATCACGAACCACAGCAGCAGCAGCACCAGGATCGAAACGACGCTGATGCCGGCGCTCGAGCCCTCGCCCGGCACCTTGAACTTGCTGGTCTTGAGGGCGGCGCCGCTCTTGGGCGGGGCCGTCGTGGGCGAGGCAGGCGGCACCACGGTCGCTGCCGGAACGATGACGTCAGGCATGAGCGGCCTCCCGGTGATGAATGATGGAGAGCACCTCTTCGCGCAGGCGGATGAACTCGGGTTCCGACTTCACCTTGCGCGCGTCGCCGTGCTTCAGGAAGCTGCGCGAGAACGGCATGTCGTCGTAGACGTGCGAGATGCGCCCCGGGCTCGGGCTCATCACGATCAGCCGGGTCGCCAGGAACAGGGCCTCCTCGACGGAGTGGGTGATGAAGAACACCATCTTGTTGGTGGCCTGCCAGGCGCGCAGCAGGATCTCCTGCACCGTCTCGCGGGTGAAGGCATCCAGGGCGCCCATCGGCTCGTCCATCAGCAGCAGCGCCGGGTCGCTGGCCAGTGCGCGGGCAATGCCCACGCGCTGCTGCATGCCGCCCGAAAGCTCGTACACCGCGCGATCCGCGTACTGCTCCAGGCCGACCAGCGCCAGCTTGGCCTCGGCCGTGCGGTTGCGTTCGGCCTTGCCGACGCCCCGCATGCGCAGGCCCAGCGCGACGTTGTCGCGCACCGTCAGCCAGGGCATCAGCGCGTGCTTCTGGAACACCACGCCCCGGTCGGCGCCGGGGCCGTCGATCGGCGCGCCGTCGAGCAGGATGCTGCCGGTGGAAGGCGGCAAAAAGCCCGCCATGCAGTTGAGCAGTGTCGTCTTGCCGCAGCCTGAAGCGCCGAGTGCGACCACGAAGTCACCGTCGTGCATCTTCAGGTTGACGGGCGCCAGCGCCTGCAGCGTGCCGCCCTTGACGGCGTAGTTGACCGTGAGGTCCTTGATGTCGAGCGTGGGCATGGTGCCTCCGCGTATTCGCGAGTGATGTACAGGGCGCGAGCCGCGCGCGGCAGTGCCGCGGCCAGCTCGCGCCGGCAGAGCTACTGGGCCATGGCCTTCTTCACGTACACGTCGGTCACGTAGCCGGCGTAGCTCGGCTTGGCTTCCTGAATACGACCCTGCTCCTTGAGGAAGGCGGCCGTGTTGCTCATGGCCTTGGCGGCGCCGCCGCCGAGCCAGGTGCTGGAAGCCTGCTCCTCGAGCGTGGGGAAACCGTAAAGCGCCATCGTCGGCACCACGTTCTTCGGATCGGCCTTGGTCCACTTGCTCATCGCCTTGACCTGCGGCGAGGTTTCCGTCCAGCCCGCGCCTTTGCTGCGGTACTCGTCGTTGGCACGGTTGAGCGCCTTGACGAAGGCGACCATGAAACTCTCGTTCGCAGCGGCCCACTTGGCATCGACGGCAATGCCCTCGAAGGTCGGGTGGCCCTGCTTGCCGATGCTGCCGGAGGTGGCGATGGACTTGCCGCTGTCCTTGATGCGCGAGAGCACCGGGTCCCAGATGAAGGTCGCGTCGATGTCGCCGCGCTCCCAGGCGGCAGCTACCTCGGGCGGTCGCATGTTCATCACCGTCACCTTGCGTGCATCGACGCCGGCAAGCTTCATGGCGGCCATGAGCTGGTAGTGCGCCGTCGAGACGAAGGGCGTGGCCACTTTCTTGCCGACGAGGTCTTTCACGCTGTCGATGTTGGAGCCGTTGCGCGCGATGAGCGCCTCGGCGTTGGCGATGTCGGCCGAGATCCAGAACAGCCGGATGTCCTGGCCCTGGCTGACCGCGGCGGTCAGCGGGCTCGAGCCCACTTCGCCCATCTGCACGTCGCCCGAGGCCATCGCGCGGATGACGTTGCCGCCGCCGTCGAACTGGCGCCAGTTGATCTTGTAGCCGGTCGCCTTTTCCACCTCGCCGGACTCCATGACCAGGCGCAGCGGTACCAGCATGTCCTGGTGGGCGAAGGTGACGGTCTTGGTCTGCGCACCGGCCGCACCGCTCAGGGCGACGCAGGCGGTGGCCAGCCAGATCGAAAGGTGTTTTTGCATGCTCATCGGTTTCTCCTGTGAAGCCCGGACGGTGAATCGATGGCGCGCGGCGTCCATCGCTGTCTCGACTGTGCGCGCGGCAGGGCGGGGCCGGAAGTGCCAGCCCTCGGCCGGCGATAGGGCCAGCAGATCAGGGGATACCCGCAGCGCAGACGCCTGGCCTCTTGCTCCCTCGCCCCTTTGGGGAGAGGGCGGGGGTGAGGGGCGCTCCGGCCTGGCCCTCACTTGCAGTGCGCGTCCGGGCTTGCAAGCCCGGACCGCTCAGTGGGCTCGCCGGATGCGGCTCGAAAGCCCCACTTCGCCCCCGACCCTCTCGCAGAGGGAGAGGGAGCTTTCAGTGCGTTCGCAGGGTACTGCGCGCTTCGCCGCGGGCGTGCGCCAGCTCGTCCACCGCCAGTGCCAGCGCGCGGATGCCCGCCGGGATCTGTGCCGCGGCGATCGACGACAGCCGCAGCCGGAAGAACGGGCAAGGGTAGGGCGGTCGTGCATAGAACACGTCGCCCACTTCGATCAGCACGCCGTGGCGGCGCGCGATGATGGCCAGGTCGCCGCTGTCCACCCAGGCCGGCGCGTGCACCCAGATCGAAGCGCCGCCTTGCGGCAGGGCGAACTCGAAATCCGGCAGGTGCTCGCGCAGCGCCTGCGCCACCAGCGCCATGCGTTCCTGCAGGGCCTGGTTGACGCGCCGCGCATGCGACTCGTGGTGGCCGAGCGAGAGGAAGAGCGCGTAGGCGTGCTGAAGAAAGGCGCTCGGGTGGCGCACCATCGCATGGCGCAGCACGCGCAGCTCGGCGATCAGGCTGCGCGGCGCGACGATGTAGCCCAGCCGCAGCACCGGCGACAGGCTCTTGGAAACAGAGCCGACGTAGATCACGCGCCCGGTCTTGTCCAGGCTCTTGAGTGCGGGCATGGGCGCGCCGACGTACAGGTTCTCGGCTTCGTAGTCGTCCTCGATGACGACGAAGTCCTGCAGCTCGGCCTGGCGCAGCAGCCGCTGGCGGCGCTCCAACCCCAGGGTCACGGTGGTCGGGCTCTGGTGCGAGGGCGTGACGAAAAGGTAATCGAGCCCCGGCATGCCGTCGACCACCACGCCTTCCTCGTCCACCGGCACCGGCACCCAGCGCGGGTCGCGCAGCGAGAATGTGTTGCGCGCATGAGGATGGCCCGGCTCCTCGAAGCCGACGCGAGTGCCCGTGTCGAACAGTGCCTCGGCCAGCAGGTAGCAGGCCTGTTGCGAGCCGACCGTCACGAGGATCTCGTCCTTGAGCGCGAACACGCCGCGCTTGGGCAGCAGCCGCAGGCGGATCTGCTCGATGAGGTCGGGCACGTCGTCGGTCTCGAAATCCGGCGTCCAGTGCGGTAGTTGCGCGCGGGCCAGGCTTCGGACGCAGCACTCGCGGAAATCTTCGGTGGGGAAGAGCTGCGAGTCGTAGGTGCCGTACACGAAGGGGTAGGCGTATTCACGCCAGCGATCCGGCTTGGTCAGCGTGGGCCGGTCGAGCAGCGAGCGCAGCACGCGGGCTTGCCAATCCGGCGCCGCGCCTGAACGGCCACCGCCGTCCGGCAGCGGCTCGGCTTGCACCGCCGGCAGCGCGCGCGCGTTGGCCGCCACGAACACGCCGCTGCGCGGACGCGCTTCGAGGAAGTTCTCGTCGATCAACTGCTCGTAGGCCGAGGTCACCGTGTTGCGGCTCAGCCCCAACAGCCGGGCCAGTTCGCGCGATGAGGGCATCGGCGCGCCAGGCGAAAGCCGCCCGTCGAGCACCGCCTGCACGACGGCCACCCGCAAGCGGCCCTGCAGCGGCAGGCCGGGCTGCTCGGGCAGCTCGAAGAGCTGGGCCCACTGGGTGCTCTGGGGGTTGCGCATGGCTTTCGAAGTCTACGGCTGGCGCGCACGAATCCCTGCATCTGGCTCTATCGGCGAAAGGCGAAGCTTTCTACGCTGACGGCATCAGGGCGAGTGCTCGCCCTCAGGAGAACCCATGAGCCAGTCATCCACGATCACAGAAGCCACTCTCGCCGCCTTCGGCGAGGCCTGGAACCGCCACGACATCGACGCGCTGATGTCCTTCATGAGCGAGGACTGCGTGTTCGACACCGCCGCCGGCGCCGAGCGCTTCGGCAGCCGCCACGTCGGCCAGGCCGCCGTGCGCAAGGCCTTCGCCGCCGCCTGGGAGGCGGTGCCCGACGCGCAGTGGCGCGACGCCACGCACCTCGTGCAGGGTGACAAGGGCTTTTCGCAATGGACTTTCACCGGCACGGCCGCCGACGGCAGCCGCATCGAGGTCGATGGCATCGATCTGTTCACCTTCAAGGGCGCAAAGATCCACAGCAAGAACGTGTTCCGCAAGGCGCGGCCCAACCTGCCCGCCGCCCAGTAAACGAACCGAACCGGAGTTGCCATGGCCGCCACGCACACTGCGCCGTTCAACCCAGCGGCGCTGCCCCCCAGCAGCAGCTACGATCCGCGCTACGACCCGCTGGTCGCGCACGACCCCGGCGCCGGCCGGGCTTACGCGCCGAGCTACTGGGTCGCCACGGCCGGCACGCCGCCGCCAGACGACGGCCCCGTGCAGGGCGACATGGATGTCGATGTGGCCATCATCGGCTCGGGCGCCACCGGCATGTCCACCGCGCTCTTCCTTGCGCAGGAGCACGGCATCCAGGCCACGGTGCTGGAAGCCAACCAGGCCTCCTGGGGCTGCTCGAGCCGCAGCGGCGGGCAGGGGCAGAACGCGAGCGGGCGCCTCAAGCGCTCGCAGTGGATCGAGCGCTGGGGCCTGGAGGTCGCCAAGAAGCTCGACGCCGAAATCCGCGGCGGTTTCGAGCGCTTCAAGGAGCTGACGCAGGAGATCGACTGCGACGCCTACGACGGCGGTCACCTGTGGGTGGCGCACCGGCCGACCAAGCTCGACTTCCTGGCTCGCGAAGCCAAGGTGATGCGCGAGCAGTTCGGCTACCGCACGCGCATGCTCAGCGCCGAAGAACTGAGGCGCGAGCACTGCGACGAGCGCGAGGCCGCGGGTGCGTTCTACGAGCCCGAGGGCGTGGGCATCCATCCGCTCAAGTTCACGTTCGGACTGATGCGCAAGGCCCAGGCGCTCGGCGTCAAGCTCCACACCGCCAGCCCCGTGCGCGGCTGGGAAACGCACGGCGGCGTGCACCACCTGCGCACGCCCGGCGGCACCGTGCGCGCCAAGCGCGTGGCCGTGTGCACCGGCGGCTACACGGCGCAGCAGCTCAACCCGCTGCTGAAGAACAAGCTGATGCCGATCCTGTCGAACTCGGTGGTCACGCGCGTGCTGACCGACGCCGAGCTGAAGGCCACGAACTTTCGCTCGCAGACCTTCCTCACCGACACGCGCACCCTGCGCTTTTACTACCGGCTGCTGAAGGACAACCGCCTGCAGCTCGGCAGCCGCAGCGCGGTGACCGGCGCGCAGGCCGAAGACCCGGTGCACAAGCAGTTGCTCACCGACGCCATCGCGCGCAAGTTTCCGCCGCTGGCGGGCATCGGCATCGACTACTCATGGTGGGGCTGGGTCGACATGAGCCACGACATGATGCCGCGCATCGCCCAGCCCGATCCGGCGCAGCGCATCTGGTATTCGGTGGGTTACGGCGGCAACGGCGTCTCGTTCTCCACACTGGCCGGGCGCCGCCTGGCCGAGCGCGTGGCCGGCAAGGACGGCGGCAAGGCCGTGTTCGAGCTCCCGATCTACAACTCGCCGCTGCCGTTTCCCAATGTGATGGGGCTCGTCGAGTCGCCCGTCTTTGCGCCGTTCCGCCGGCTCGGGCAGCGTGCGCTCTACAAGTGGTACTGGTTGCGCGACGAGAAGCTCTGACCGGGGCGGTAGCCGCAGTGAGACGGCCGGTGGCCCGTCAGCTTCGCAGCCGTTCGCGCGGCGCGTTCCGAGCCGGTGCCGCGGTAGTCCACGCAATCAGGGCGAGCAGCGCGACCTGCACGGGAAGCCGCAGCAACAGCGCCCAGTACGGCACGCCGAACAATTCGGGCCGCTGCAGCATGTAGAGGTGCGCCGGCGTGACGGCGATCGTCAGTGCGAACAGTCCCCAGCCCGCGGCGCGGCGCGTGCGCGGCCACAGGAGGCCCGCCGCGCCGAGCAGCTCGAACACGCCGCTGACGAGCACGGCCTCGCGCGGCCACGGCACGAAGGGCGGCACGATGCGCATCTGCGCATCGGTGAAGACGAAGTGCGCGATGCCGCCGATCGCGAACCACAGGAAGACGATGCCCAGGCCGATGCGCCGCCCGCGGCTCATCGTGCGGGTGCGGGCCGTCGTGGAGGGCGTCTTCAGCGAATCGTCGGGAGTCATCGGATCGTGCGTGGTCAGGAACCGACGCGCACGGTGGGAGACGGTACCGCGCCGCCACGTCGGTGAGCCATCGAAGTCACAATTCCGGCCAACGTCCATTTCCGAGGCCGCGATGAGCACTGCCACATTCAACGAGTTCGAAACCCAGGTGCGAGCGCAGGGCTTCGATGAGGTTCTGGAGCGCAACTGGGCACCCGACACGGTGCTCGACACGCACGTGCATCCTTTTGCCATTCAGGCGCTCGTCGTTCGCGGCGAGATGTGGCTGACCGTGGGTGGCGACACCCGGCCCTTGCACGCCGGGGACGCGTTCACGCTCGGCCGCGAAATTGCGCATTCGGAGCGGTATGGCGACAAGGGCGCGACCCTCTGGGTGGCGCGGCGTGGCGGAGCGAGCAACGATGGCCAGTGATCCGCACCCGGCCCCCGATTCCGCTGCAATGAACGATCTCCGGTCCACCGCCGAGGATCAGGCGCCGGCGACCGAAAGTGCCGCGCCTGCGAGCGAAAGCCCTGCGCAGGCCGCCGAGAGCTCGCCGACGGTCGATGCGAGCCCGACTCCGGTAGCGACCGCGAACACGCCGCCCGCAGTTGCCGATCTCTCGCCCTCTGCCTGCGCTGCACGCCTCGTCGAACTGTTCCCGGCCGTCTTCACACCTGGGGCGCCGAAGCCGCTGAAGTTGCGCATCCAGGCCGACGTGCAGCAGCGGGCCCCTGGCGTCTTCACGAGAAAGGCGCTCTCGGTCTTCTTGCACCGGCATACGACGAGCACGGCCTACCTCAGGGCGCTGGCCGATGCGGCCGATCGCATCGACCTCGACGGCCTGCCCGCCGGCCCCGTGGACGACGAGCACCGTCAAGCCGCCGCCACTGAGCTGCAGCGCCGCCGCGCTCTGCACGACGAGCGGCGCGCGGCGGAACGCGACGCCCAGCGCAAGGCGCATGACGAGCGGCGCGCAGGCGAGCGCGAGGCCCAGCGCGCTGCCCACGACGCTCACCGCGCCACGCACGACGAAGCCCGACGCTCGCGCGCGGCCGAAGGCCAGGCGCTGAGCGAACGTGCCGCGCTGCTTCGCGCCTTCGAGGCGACCACGCTGACCGCCGCGAACTTCTGCGCGCTGAAAGGACTGTCGGAAAGCGATCTCGCCGCCGCGCTCGCGCAGGCGCGCGAAGACCGGCAACGGTTCGCCCAGGCGCCACGGCCGCAGCAGCCCGAAACGCGACCCGCGGAGCGCGATCCGCGCACGCGCTCTCAGCCGTCCGATGGCCGACCCGCCGAAGGTGAGCCGCGCACGGCGCATCGCCAGCAGCCCGATCGTCGTCCCCGCGGAGTCCCCAAGCCGCCTCGATGAGCCCGTCCGCATCAGTGAGCGCCGATGCACCGATCCCCGGCTTCTTCCGCCCGCGCCTGAGCCTGCAGACGCTGACCCGTGGCGACGGCCTGCTCGGCCTGCGCGCGGCGCCCGGTTTCGGCCCGCGCGGTGCCCAGGTCACGGTGGCGCGCGCCGACTGGACCTACGCCACGCCTGCCGGCCTGAACTGGGAAACCCCGGCGCCCACGGGCGTGTTGAACACCCGCCCGAAGCCGACGCAACTGCTGCGCGGCGCCTGGGATCTGCGCGTGCTGCTGCAGCGCGACCTGGCGGCCGAGGCCGACGCGCGCGACGCCCTTTGGGGCACGGGCCTGCGACCGCTGCCGTTCCAGGCGCTGCAGTGGCGCAGCCCCGACGCGGGCGAAGGCCATGAGGGCCTTTGGACGCTGCCCGAAGAGTCGCACTTCGGCGACTTCTGGGCCGAGCAGGTGCCGCGGCTGCAGAAGGCGGGGTGGTCCATCGTCGTGCAGCCCGGCTTCGCCCACCAGAGCGTGCAAGTCGATGCATGGCGGCTCCTGATCGACCCGGCTACCGGCAACGAGCAAGGCCGCGAACTGGTCGAGCCGCTCGGTCCCCGGATGCAAGGCATTGCGGCGTTGCGCCAGCCGCCGCGCGAGGGGTCCTGGATGCTGAGTTTGGGCGTCGATGTCGATGGCGAGACGCTCGACCTGGTGCCGCTCCTGGCCGACTTACTCAAGCGCGACGCGCGCTGGCTCGATGCCCGCGAGATCGCCGCCATCGACGACCATTCGCTGATTGCGCTGCGCGCCCCGGGCGGACGGCGCATCGAGGCGCCGGCCGGGCCGCTGAAGGCCATCGTCGGCGCGATGGTCGACCTGCTCACCGACCCCAGGCGCGCCGGACAGGCCGGCGGGCCGCTGCAGCTTTCCACCTGGGAGGCGCAGCGCGTCGAAGCGCTGAGGGAGGGGCTGTCGCAGACGCAGGCCGCACGCGCCGGTGCTCACGGGGCCTGGCAACTGCAGGGCGACGCCGGACTCGCCACGCTGGCGCAGCGCCTGCGCGCGGCCGGCAGCCCTGCGCCGGTGCCGCCGCCGGCGGGGCTGGGCCTGGAGCTGCGCGGCTATCAGCTTCACGGACTGGCGTGGCTGCAGTACCTGCGCGAACACCGGCTCGCCGGCATCCTGGCCGACGACATGGGCCTG
>NZ_JACDCW010000158.1 GCF_013817345.1 Methylibium sp. | reverse complement strand
TGGACAAGGCCATCGGCTTGGCTTGGTCGAATGACGTGTTCATCGACGAGGTCAACGACGGCGAAAGCGACCTGCTGTAGTCCCCTCCCAGCTTCTCGGTCAAGAGGGCCTTGAGGCCACGCTTACCGATCGGTGGCTTCGCGTCGGTCACCGCCGGCGACTTCTACCAACAGCTCGAGCGCCCGTCCTGGGGCGCCACCGGCCTGGTTGTTCGGCCCGGTGTGGAGCGTGCTGTACCTGATGATGGGCGTGGCGGCCTGGCTGGTGTGGCGGGCGCGAGGCTTCGACGGCGCACGCACGGCGCTCGTCCTCTTTCTCGTTCAGCTCCCCGCGAACGCACTGTGGACCTGGCTTTTCTTCGCCTGGCGCGAAGGCGGGCTGGCGTTCGCCGAGATCCTCGTGCTTTGGGCGCTGATTCTCGGTACGGTGCTTGCCTTCTGGCGTGTGCGGCTGCTGGCCGGGGCGCTGCTGCTGCCCTACCTGGCCTGGGTCAGCTTTGCGTCGGCACTCAATTTTTCGCTCTGGCGGCTCAATCCGGGGCTGTTGGGTTGAGGCTCGATGGGTGCCGCCGGCTCCGGTGCGATCAAGGCTGATGCGAAGACAGCGGCCATCGCAACGGCGCTTCGCGAACGGCAGTTGCTCGCTTTCGTGTACGACGGGCAGCCGCGGGCGGTGGAGCCCCACATCTACGGACTCAGCGGCTCCGGCCGCCCTGCGCTGAGCGCCTATCAGGTCGCAGGCGGCAGCGCGTCGGGCGAGCCGCTCGGCTGGAAGCTGTTCCATGTGAGCGAGATGCGGCAGGTCAAGCTGCTCGCTGCGCATTTCGCGGGCCCTCGCCCGGACTACAACGCGCGGGACAAGGCCTTTCGCTCAGTCGAAATTGCGCTGTAGCGCGCGGCCTTGCGCCCCTGACACCTCATTCGAGCTGCGCCGCCGTGGCCAGCGCCTGCAGCAGCGCGCGGTTGATTTCCTTCGGCCCGCTGAGCAGGCCGTCGCAGGCCTGGCGAATCGGCTCGAGCTCGTCGCCCTCCACCGCCTTCACCAGCGCGCAGTAGGGCTGATACGGGCCGCTGTTTTCGGCCAGCGCCTGGTACACGCGTTCGGGCACGGGCAGCGTCTTCAGCAGCTCGGCAAAGGACTGGTGGAACATGCGGTCGAGCAGCGAGAACACGCCGCAGATGAAGAGCTCGCCCTTCATCTCGTCGTCGCCCAGCGGGCGCACCAGTTCTTCCATCAGCATGCCGCGGCGAACCGCGGCGAACATCACCGGCTTGAGGTTGGCGTCCTTGCTGGCGGTGGCCAGCAGCAGGGCGAGCCAGCGCTTGAGCCGGTTGTAGCCCAGCATCATGATGGCGTGGCGGAAGGAGCTGATCTCCACCGACAGGCCGAAGGCCGGCGAGTTGATGTAGCGCATGAGCTTGAAGGCCAGCGTCGGGTCGCGGCGCAGCGTGGCTTCGAGCTTTTCGATCGGCTCGTGCTGGTCTACGCGGTGGATCAGCTCGACGATGACCTGCAGGTCGGTGCCGACGGTCTTGCCTTTGTCGCCGCTCTTGGCGGCCTCCTGCGCGAACACGTCGTCCATGGGCCAGCCCAGCACGGCGGTGGCGCCGCGCGCGAAGGAGCCTTCCATGTCGGCGATGGTGCGCACGCCCGATTGCACGTAGCCGATAGTGCGCTTCACGCCCGAAGGAAGATCCGATTCGCCGACGCGGCGATCGTCGGCCAGCGCGATGATCGAATGCCGAAAGCACGGCAGCACTTCGCGCGGCAGTTCGCGCAGCGGCCGGCCCTTGATGAGCAGGGTATTGCCGCTGGCGTGCAGCACCTTGATCGCCTCGGTGTGGTTCTCGTCGGCCGCCATGAAGGCGGGTATTTCGATCATCACGTTGGAGCTCGGTGCGGCCACCAACAAATCCTGCAGCAGGTTTTCGCTCAGCACATTGAGCGAAACTTGCGCGCCGCCTTGCGGCCACACGGTGGCGATCTCGGCGAGCAGGGCGCCGGCATCGAGCGGCGCGCCGGGCACCAGCGGAAACACGGTCAGCCGCGTGGCGGTGACCGCCCGCAGGCGGTCGACCATCGGCGAATAGCTCAGCGCGACCTGGCTGAGGATGCTGTCACTCACGAAGACTCTCCCTGGGGTTCACGCATCAACGGATCACGGATTGATGTACTGGAACAGCGACAGGCGCTGCACCATGGAATACGACTTCAGCGCGGCTTCGTAGCCGCTCTGCTGCTGCTGGAACTTGGAGATCGCCTCGACCATGTCGAGATCTTCCGCCGACGAGCGCTCGACCTTGGCGCCCAGTTTCACGGCGGCCAGGCGATCTTCCACGCCGTCGATGCGGTTGAGGGCTTCGCCGGCCTGCGCCCGCTGAGACTGCAGGCGCCCGAGCGAGGCGTCGATGTCGCGCAAGCCCAGGGTCACGGCCTGCGTGGCCTGGCCGCCATTGAGGCCCGGCGTTTCCAGCGCGGCGGCGGCGCGGTCGAGCATCTTGAAGATGTTGAGGCTGGCCTCGGAAGGCACGGCGTCGAACCGGTCGCCGTCGGCCGGCTGGCCGGTGATCTTGAAGGACAGGCCGTCGATCTCGATGGCCGTGCCGCTCTGGTAAGGCTCGTTCGCCAGCGCCGTCGGCAGGCCGTCCCGCAGCACGGTGTAGGTGGTGACACCGGCGGCGTCGACGCTGAAGCTCAGCGAGTAGGGATCGCCGGTCACGGCAGCCGGGTTGCCGACGCTGCCGGCGTCGATCCAGGCGCTGCCGTTTTGCGTGGTGGCCTGCGTCTCGAACACGCCGTTGCCGGTACGGGCCTGCAGCCAGGCCGCCTCTCCGTCCAGCGTGACCGGCAGCGCTTCGCCCGAAGCCACCACCGTCTGGCCGGCGGTGCCGACGAAGGCCACGCCCTCGGGCAGCGGCCGCTCCACGAAGGGCGGCGCGCTAGAACCCTGACCGCCGAAGACGAAGCCGCCGCTGCCGTCGGAGCGGTTGGCGACAGCGAAGAGCTGGTTGCGGATGCCGCGCAGCGCCTGAACAAGGCTGGTGCGCTCGCTGTCGCTGTAGCTGCCATTGCCGGCGGCGACCAGCGTCTCGCGGGCTTGTTGCAGCAGTTCGGTGGCGTCGCCGAGGGCGCTTTCGCCGGTCTGCATGGCATTGCGGCTGGCTTCCACGGCGCGCTGGCTGGCGACGCTGCGCGACTCGAGCGCGAGTGCGCGTTCGGCGCGGGCGGCGGCAGTGGGATCGTCGCTGGCGCGGTTGACGCGCTTGCCGCTGGTCATCTGCATTTGCTGCTCGGCCAGCTCGAGCTGGCGGCGCTGCAGGTTGTCGATGCCGGCATCAAAGGTGTGGGCGGTACTCAGGCGCATGGTGGGTGTCCTCGGTGCGTCGGGGGTCAGCGGCCGGTCACCGACAGCAGCGTGTCGAACACGCTTTGCGCGACCTGCAGGATCTTGGCCGCGGCCTGGTAGCCCTGCTGGTACTGGATGAGCCGGGCCGCCTCTTCGTCGAGGTTGACGCCCGTGGCGGCCGCCTTCATGGCGTCGGCGTTGGCGGCGACGGCAGTGGAGATGTTGCTCGACGCCTTGGTGCTCTGCACGCGCACGCCGATGTCGGCCAGCGCGCTGGCATAAGCGCTGGTGATGCTTTCGCCGGCGGCGATGCTGCCGTCGGCCAGGAGTTGCTCGCCCACGATGCCGGCGTCGCGCAGGTCGAGCATCGCCAGGGCGTTGCCGTTGTTCGACGCCGAGAACGCCGCGGGCGCGACGCTGAAGCTGTCGTCCGGTTGCGGCACGCCGTTCAGGCGCAGCTCGGCGCCGTTGAGGGCGATGGGCACGCTCGAATCCCACAGGCCCGTGCCGGTGGCGGGCGTTCCGCCGGCCTGCGTCCACGTGTATTGCAGTCGGTCGCTGGCGTCGAGAGAAAAGGTGACTATGGTGGGCTCTTGCGACGTGACCAGCGGCCACGCGTCGGTGACCTTGACGCTGGCCACGCTGCCGGTGCCTTCGTTGGCTGCACTCGCGGTGGCAGTGAGGGGCGCAGCGGCGGCAATGCCCTTGGGATCGTCGAGTGCGCGGCTGGCGCCCTGGGCCGCGCGGCTCACCGGCTGCAGCAGGAAACGGTCGCCGGCGGCGGGTGCAGGCGTGCCCACGTCGATGGTGAAACCGTCGATGGCGTCGCCCGAGGCCACGCTGCGCACCATGCCGTCGGACAACCGCGTGATTAGATAGCTTCCGGCGGCGGCCGGATCGGCACGCAGTTCGTAGTCGCTGGCCTGCAGTTGTGCCGGGTTGGTGATCTGCACGCCGACGGTGCTGCCGCCGGTGTTGGTTGAAGCGGGCAGCACGCGCGGCGCACCCACGTTCATGAGTGGCGCGCCGCTGCCGGCGGGCTGGCGCAGGTCGAGACCGAGCGCCTGCTGTTCGTTGAGGCTGCCGGCAATGGCTGCGGCCATGCGGCCGACCAGCGCCTGTGCGTCGGTGAGGTCGTCGTCCTGAAACGCCAGCAGGCCGGCAAGACTTCCGCCGCCGAGCGATCCAGTGGGCAACCCGCGATCGACGCCGCCCTCACGCACGCCCAGGCGCACCTTGGCCGGGTCGTAAAGGTCGGACATGGCCTTGAGTTCGAGCGCACTGCCGCCGAGCACCAGGCGTTGTCCGCCGCCGATGAAGAGGCCGAGCGTGCCGTCGTCAGCCGTGATGGTGCTGACCTGCACGAAGCCGCTGATCTCGCTGACGAGTTGGTCGCGCTGGTCGAGCAGGTCGTTGGGCGTGTGGCCGGTGCCGAGCGCGCCGGCGATCTGCTTGTTGAGGTCGGCCACGCGCTGCGCGAGGGTGTTGACCGTGGCGATGGAGGTCCTGAAATCCTGCGCCACGCCGGACTGCAGCGTATCGATCTGCCCGCCGGCGGCGCGCAGGCGCGAGCTCAGCTCTTCGGTGCGGGCGAGCACGACCTGGCGTGCCGCGGCATCCTGCGGGCGGTTGGCCACATCGACAAAGGCGTTGAGCAATTGGCCCGCCGCAAAGCCGATGCCCGACTCGCCAGGCGGGAACACCGACTCCAGGCGCCTGAGTTGTTCGAGGTGCGTGGCGTCGAAGGCGGCCTGCGCCCTGGAGGTTGCCGCGGCGCGGGTGAGAAAGGAGTCGGCGGCGCGCGTGACGCTGTCTATCTGTGCGCCATTGCCGAAGAAGCCGGCGCCGGTGTATTGCCCGCCCGCCGTGGAAAGCTCCACCTGCTGGCGCGAATAGCCGGGCGTGTTGGCGTTGGAGATGTTGGAGCCTGTGGCCTGCAGCGCCGCGTAATTGGCGAACATGGCACGGGTGCCGAGTGACATCAGGTTGGCCATGCTGGGCTCCTTGCAACGTGCGTGGGGGCGGGCGGGTGGTGCATGCGCCGCCTCACGTCGTCAGGTCTCGCTGCAGCCTGAGCGTGGTGTTGATCACGCGGCCGAGCTTGTCGGCGTAGGCCGGGTCGGTGGCATAGCCAGCACGCTGCAGGCCGGTGGCGAAACCCTGGGCGCTGCCGCCCTGCTCCACCACGCCGGCATAGCGCGGGCTGTTCTTGATGAGCTGCGCGTAGTCGCGGAAGGATTCCTCGGGCGAGGCGTAGGCGCGGAACTTCGCGGTCACCTTGCGCGGCTCGCCGTCGATGTA
>NZ_JACDCW010000157.1:630-5655 GCF_013817345.1 Methylibium sp. | reverse complement strand
GTACGCCGGGTCGATGCCGGTGTCGCGGGCGCGTGCCAGCACGGCTTCGCGCAGCGGCGTGGGGAAGCGCTGGCGCATGTCGACCAGCTCGCGGGTGCGCTCGCTGGTGTTGATGCAGCGGTCCCACACTTCGCGGTCGCAGGCCAGCTGCGCGGCGGCGAGCAGTTCGCGGTCGCCCAGGCCCCGGATCGAGTAGTTCCATTCACGCACGCCCTCGCTGCGCAGGCCCAGCTCGATGAGCAGCAGTGCGCGCTGCAGGCCGGGCTGCGCAGCGGCGGCGGCGCGCTCGTCGGCCGTGAGCGCAGCCGGCACGGCGGGCAAAACGAGCGGCCGGCCGAGTTCCTCCATGGCCAGCTTGCCGTAAAAGTGCAGGGGGCTGGCGATCGAGACCAGCAGATCGCGCGACTCGGCCGTCAGGGCGCCACCCGCCTGGCTGGCCGGGGCCAGCGCCTTCAACGCCTGTGCCTTCCAGTAGACCCAGGTCGTCTCGCGCTGCTCGGCATCGCTCATGGCGTTGATGGCCTGCATGAGTTGCTGCCACCGCCCGGCGCCGTCGTTCGCACGCAGCGCAGCGCGGGCTTTCCAGGCCAGGGTGTCGTCAGGCAGTTCGAACTCGTCGCCGTTGCGGCGCGAGGTTTCGGCGCGCTGGAAATGATCGCTGGCCGCCGTGTCGAGCCGGATGGCGGCCTGCTTGCCCAGGCTGGCCCAGAGCCAGGCGACGGTCGCCGGCGGCAGCTCGGCGGCCCAGCGTTCCTGCAGGCGGACGGCCGCGGCTTCGGGGTCGCGGGCACCGGCGCGGATCAGCGCCAGCGCAGTGATCTCGCGCGCCTGCGGGCCGCCTGCCGAGGCCTTGCGCTGCAGATAGCGGGTTGGGTCGGCAAAGATCTCGCGGACGGCGCCCGCCACGTTGTCGCCCAGCAGGGCCGCGGCCTGCCGCGCCTCGTTCGGGCGGTTGAACTCGACCGCCAGCCGGGTTTTGAGCCACACGTCTGCGTCCGTGAAGCGCTTGGCTTCGTGCAGCGTGGCCGCCAGCAGCGCGCAGCCGTCGTCATCGGTGCGCTGGGCCAGCCAGGCCTCGAAGGCCTCGCGCTTCACGTCCTGGCCGTCCAGGTGGCGTGTAAGCAGCCAGTAGCAGCTCGCCTCGCGGTCGTCCTTCAGCTCGAATCGCGGGTACTCGACGCGGTAGTTGGCCCAGTCGCGGCGCTTGCCGAGCTCGAGCAGCCAGTCGTTGCGCAGGCGGTCTTCGAGGTAGCTGCCGGGCCAGCGCGCGTAGAAGGCGTCGAGGTCGGCCTGCTGCGCCAGCGCCAGCCGGTTGCCGAGCTGCCAATAGTCGGTCCAGATGCTGAGCGGGTGTTTCGCCGCCAGGGTGGCGGCGTGAGCGGCATCGAGGCGGCTCTGGTCGCGTTTGCGCAGAGCGTCGGCCGCTTCGAGCACCGCCTCGTTACCACGGTTCTGAGCGGCGGCTGGCACCGCAGGAAAGGCCAGCGCGACGGCGATGCTGCCGAGGCCGACAAGGCGGGCGAGCGGCCCGAAGCGCGTGGCGCGGCCAGTGCGTGCACGGCCGGCGCCATGGAAGCAATCCGGGAAGAAGGTCATGCCTGAGGGATTCGGGTAAGGGCCGGCGAATGCCGGCATGGAGGGGCGGCCGGCGAGTGCGCCGACCTGCGTCGCGTTTGAATTTAACCCAGCACTTTGCGGTGAGCGCATCTGCAGGACATAGCAATGCACGACATTCGCCGGCATGTCGGCTTGGCGCGCGGCCAGGGCGTACCGGCCGTCGACGTGCAGCCCCGGCCCCGCCGCGCGGCAAAATGCGGCGACAACCGACACGGACCGCCCATGACGCTGCCCTTCGACCCGCTCAGCTCGCCGCGCGACAAGGCGCAACTGCGCCGCATGCTGCGGGCCGAGCGCCTCAGCCTGACCGACCGGCCCGCGCGGGAGGAACAGCTGCAGAGCGCGCTGCGCGTGTGGCTCACGCAGCGCGAAGACGTGACGGTGGGCGCCTACTGGGCCATCAAGGGCGAATTCGACGCGCTGCCCGCCCTGCACCGCTGGACCGAGGGTCGCGGCCACGGCACGGGCGAGGGCCCGCCGCGGCGCATCGGCCTGCCGGTGATGAACCGCCAGACCAAGCACTTGCGCTTTCATCAGTGGTACCCCGGTTGTCCGATGGAAGAGGATGCCTACGACATCCCCAAGCCCAAAGGCACCGACGTGATGGTGCCGACCTTGCTGCTGGTGCCTTGCGTCGGCTTCGGGCCGAAGGGCGTGCGGCTGGGTTACGGGGGCGGCTTTTACGATCGCACTCTCGCCGGGCTCGAGCCGCGGCCCTACACCGTGGGCCTGGGCTTTCGCCACGGCTACATCGACTGGCTGGAGGCCGAGCCTCACGACATACCGCTCGACGCCATG
Organism: Methylibium sp.; assembly: GCF_013817345.1. Lineage (GTDB taxonomy): Bacteria > Pseudomonadota > Gammaproteobacteria > Burkholderiales > Burkholderiaceae_C > Methylibium. The sequence goes on along the minus strand of NZ_JACDCW010000157.1, from coordinate 3,240 downwards.
CTCACCGAGGACGGCGTCGTCTGGTCGCGCGAAACCTGACGCCTGCTGGAGAGCGCATGGCCCGCCACCGCAACGCCGATCCCTTCGAGCCCTTTCGCGTCGGCCGCAAGCTGCGGCTGAAGAACTTCGATCCGGCCGAAAAGCCTTTCTCGATCGGCACGCGTGAGGCCGACGATGCGCGGCTCACCGAACTGGCTGTGGAGATCGACCGGCTCCAGGATCTGCTCTACGCCAACGGCACGGCCGGCGCGCCCTGCAAGCTGCTGGTGGTGCTGCAGGGCCTCGACACTTCCGGCAAGGACGGCACGGCGCGCGCTGTCTTCACGCACTGCAGCCCGCTGGGTGTGCGCGTGTCGGGCTTTCGGGCGCCGAGCGAGATCGAGCGGGCGCACGACTTCCTGTGGCGCGTGCACCAGTTGGTGCCGCGCGCCGGCGAGATCGCGGTGTTCAACCGCAGTCACTACGAAGACGTGCTGGTGCCGGTGGTCGAGGGCTGGATCGACGGCGCCGAGCGCGACCGGCGCCTGGCGCAGATCAACGATTTCGAGCGGCTGCTGGTCGAGACCGGCACCACGGTCGTCAAATGCTTCCTGCACATCTCCAGGGACGAGCAGAAGGAGCGCCTGCAGGCGCGGCTCGACAACCCGGCCAAGCAGTGGAAGTTCCATGCCGACGACCTGACGGTGCGCGCCAAGTGGAAGCACTACGCGGCCGCCTACGAGACCGCGCTGGCCGCTACCTCGACGAAGCACGCGCCGTGGTACGTGATCCCCGCCGACAGCAAGAGCCACCGCAATCTGATGATCGCGAGCCTGGTGGCGCAGGTGCTGGCCGGCATGAACCTAGTTCCGCCCGCGCCTGATTACGACCCGAAAACGGTGCAGATCGATTGAGCCGGCGCAGCCAACGCGGCGCCGAGAAAAGGCCCGCTCAGCGGGTGCCGAGCCGCTGGCAAATCTGCAGCACGAGGGCCGACTGATTGAGCGTGTAGAAGTGCAGCGAGGGCGCGCCACCGGCAACGAGGCGCTCGCACAGTTTCGACACCACCTCCAGACCGAAGGCGCGGATCGACGCGGTGTCGTCCATGTAGCCTTCCATCTTCAACGCCACCCAGCGCGGAATCTCGATGCCGTCGCGCATGGCGAACTGCGCGATGCGCGCGTAGTTGTGGAAGGGCATGATGCCCGGCACGATCGGCACCTCGACGCCGAGCGCGCGCACCTCGTCCACGAAGTGGAAGTAGGCGTCGGGGTTGAAGAAGAATTGCGTGATGGCGGCGTCGGCTCCCGCCTTGATCTTGTCGGCGAAGTGCTGCAGGTCGCGCTTCGCGTAGCGCTGCTGCGGGTGGTATTCCGGGTAGGCGGCCACTTCGATGCGCAGGTCGCTGCCCTCGGTTTCGCGGATGAAGGCGATCAACTCGCTCGCATAACGGAATTCGCCCGCGGTGGCGGTGCCGCTCGGCAGGTCGCCGCGCAGTGCCACCAGGCGGCGGATGTCCTGCGCGCGGTAGGTGGCCATGATCTCCGTGATCTTGGCGCGCGTGGAGCCCACGCACGATAGGTGCGGCGCCGCTTCGAAGCCCATTCGCGCGATGTCGATCACGGTGGACAGCGTGCGGTCCTGCGTCGAGCCGCCGGCGCCGTACGTGACGCTGAAGAACTCGGGCGCAACGCTGCCGAGCTCCTGCACCACGCCCTTGAGCTTTTCGCCGCCGGCCTCGGTGGTGGGCGGGTAGAACTCGAAGCTGACCGGAACCGGCAACGCGGCCGGCGCGAGAGTCGCATTCATGCAATGACCTCCAGGGGCCGCGACATCGGCGCGGCCCAGACGAAAAATTCACGGTTGCCATCGCCGCCGTTGACGGCGCTGGCGAAATAGTCGAGCACTTGCCAGCCGATTGCCGTGCAGGCGCTGCGGAGGGCGGTTTCCACGCGCAAATACTGGCGCTCGTCCTTCACGACCCCGCCCTTGCCGACATGCTCCGGCCCCACCTCGAACTGCGGCTTGACGAGCAGCAGCGCCTGGCCGTGTGGCGCGAGCCACGGCGCCAGATGCACGATCGACGCGGCCAGCGAGATGAACGACAAATCTGCGACCAGCACGTCGAAGCCTGCCGCGGGCGCTTCGCCCGTCAGCGCAGAGCCGCCGAGCTGGCGCACATGCAGGCCTTCGAACGCGCGCACCCGCGCGTCGTCGAGCAGCCGAGCATGGAGCTGGCCATGTCCGACGTCGAAGCCGACGACCTGGGCCGCGCCTCGCGCCAGCAGCACTTCGGTGAAGCCGCCCGTGCCCTGGCCCGCATCAAGGCACACGCGCTCATCGACCGCAACGCCGGTGCGCGCCAAGGCGGCATCGAGCTTGAGCCCGCCGCGCGAAACCCAGCGGGTCTCGGCGTCGTCGGTGACGCGTAGCGGCATGGCGTCGCTCACCTCCTCGCCGGCCTTGCGCAGCGCCACCCAGCCGTGCGGGCCTCGGCGTTCCACGGCGCCGCACCCGATCAGCCGCGCAGCGGCGGACCGGCTCGGCGCGAGGTCGCGGCTCAGCAGCAATAGATCGGCGCGCATGGGCTTGTGCCTGAAATGAAAGTCGTCTGCCTCTCGGTACGGGCGC
>NZ_JACDCW010000157.1:0-620 GCF_013817345.1 Methylibium sp. | reverse complement strand
GGCGGCGATGAGGGTGCGGCGCCCTGGCTGGCCCCTCACCCCGACCCTCTCCCGCAAGCGGGAGAGGGGGTCAGGGCGCAGTGCAACGGCCCAGACTCAATACCGGTAGGTGTCGGCCTTGTAAGGGCCAGCCTTGTTCACGCCGATGTAAGCGGCCTGCTCGTCGCTCAGTTCGCTGAGCATGGCGCCGACCTTCTTCAAATGCAGGCGCGCCACCTTCTCGTCAAGGTGCTTGGGCAGCACATAGACCTTGCCGGACTCGTATTCACCGCTCTTGGAGAACAGCTCGATCTGGGCAATGGTCTGGTTGGCGAAGGACGAGCTCATCACGAAGCTCGGGTGGCCCGTGGCGCAGCCGAGGTTCACCAAACGGCCCTTGGCGAGCAGCGTGATCTTCTTGCCGTCAGGGAACTTGACGTGGTCGACCTGGGGCTTTATCTCGTCCCACTCGAGCTTCTCGAGCGACGCGACGTCGATCTCGTTGTCGAAGTGACCGATGTTGCAGACGATGGCTTCGTCTTTCATCGCCGCCATGTGCTCGTAGCGGATCACGTTCTTGTTGCCGGTGGCGCTGACGAAGATGTCGGCCTTGTCGGCGGCGTACTCCATCGTCACGACCT
>NZ_JACDCW010000059.1 GCF_013817345.1 Methylibium sp. | reverse complement strand
CGCGCGGGCTGTGTTTGTGCAGCGCCTGGGCGACCAGCTCCTTGCCCGAGCCGCTCTCGCCGGTGATGAGCACGGTCACGTTGCTCTGCGAAAGCCGCCCGATGGCACGGAACACGTCCTGCATCGCGGGGGCTTGGCCCAGCATCTCGGGCATCTGCGACAGGCGTTCGTCGGCGACTTCCTCGCGCAAGCTCTCGTCGAGCGCGCGGCGTATCAGTTCGACCGCCTTGGTGAGGTCGAAGGGCTTGGGCAGGTACTCGAACGCCCCGCCTTGAAAGGCCGACACGGCGCTGTCGAGATCGGAGTAGGCCGTCATGATGATGACCGGCAACCCCGGCAACTGCGCCTTCACCGTGGCCAGCAGGTCGATGCCCGAGCCGCCCGGCATGCGGATGTCGCTGACCAGCACCTGCGGCGTGTCGCCGGACTCGAGGGCCGCGAGCACGTCCCTGGCACTGGAGAAGCTGCGCACCGGCAGTTCCTCCCGGGCGAGCGCCTTCTCGAGCACGAAGCGGATGGATTGATCGTCGTCGACGATCCAGATCGGTTTCATGCGGGTCTGCGTCAGGTCGGTGATTCGTCTGCCGCCCCGTCGGGGGCGCTCAGGGCAGCGGTATCGTGATCTTGAACAGCGTGCGGCCCGATACGCTCTCGCAATCGATCGTGCCGTGATGTTGCGCCACGAAGGTCTGCGCCAGTGTGAGGCCGAGGCCCGATCCGCCCTCGCGCCCCGAAACCAGCGGGTAGAAGATGCGATCGAGGATCGACGCCGCAATGCCCGGGCCGTTGTCCTCGACATGCAATTCCAGTGCCAATCGGAAGCGCTGCTTGCCGAGCGTGACCTGTCGTGCCACCCGCGTGCGCAGCACGATGCGTGCGTCTGCCGCTGCCATGCGCTCGCTCAGCGCCTGCGCGGCGTTGTGGGCGATGTTGAGAACGGCCTGGATGAGCTGCTCGCGATCGCCGCGGAAGTCCGGAATGGAGATGTCGTAGTCGCGCTGGATCGTCAGGCCCCTGGGAAACTCGGCCAGGATCAACGCGCGCACCCGCTCGCAAACTTCGTGGATGTTGACGTCGCTCACCAGGTGGGGCCGGCGATGGGGGGCGAGCAGCCGGTCGACCAGCGCCTGCAGCCGGTCGGCCTCCTTGATGATGACCTGCGCGTATTCGCTCAAGCTCTTGGAGGCCACCTCCATCTGCAGCAGTTGCGCGGCGCCGCGAATGCCGCCCAGCGGGTTCTTGATCTCGTGCGCGAGGTTGCGGATCAACTCCTTGTTGGCCTCGACCTGCCCCTGCGCGCGCTCCTCGCGGTCTTGCCGGGTCTGTTGCTCGATCTCGATCAGCTCGACCAGCGTGACGTCGGGGTCTTCCATCTGGTTGACGATGACGTGAACCAGCAGCGGCTCGGCGTGGGCGGCGACCGGGCGCTTCAGGTGGGCGTCGAGGCGGCTGGTGGAGAACTCGTTGCGCGCCACGGCCGCGACGGTCTCGCGCAGCAGTTCGGGCTCGACGAACCAGTCGAACCAGTCGCGCCGCCGCACATGGCGCCGGGACAGGCCCATCACGTTCTCGAAGGCGGCATTGGCGAACAGGCAGCGGCCGTCGCGGTGCACAACAGCCACCATGGTGGCGAGCAGGTCGAAGGCGTCGTGGCTGCCGGGTGCAGCCGGCACTTGCGGGCTCATCGCAACATGCGACCCGACGCCCTGCGCCACGCGTCGGTCAGACGCCGCCGCCGGTGGAGCCGGGGTTCGAGCCGGCGCTTGCGCCACCGAGTTTGTCCAGTTCGCGTCGCAGCGCAGCGACGTCGCTCTCGGAGCGCTCGATGCCGGACTTGAGTTCGGCCGTGCGGTCCAGGTACTTCTGGTAGTTCTTTTCGTCGCCGCGGCGCTCGGGCTGGCCATTGTTGTATTCCAGCTTGAGGCCCGCGAGGCGCTCCCCTTCTCGCCGCAGTTCGTTCTCGAGAATGCGGCGCTTGTCGGTGTCGCGAGCCCGCTGATCCGCGGGATCGACACGGCTGTCCGCGGGCCGGGAGGCCCCGCTGTCGACCTTCGGTGCAGGCGCGCGCCGCACGGGGGGCGACTGGATCACCGTCACCGAACCGCCTTCGAGCGCCTTGCAGCCTCTGTCGCTGGCTTCCTTCGGGGTGATGGTGCCCGTGTAGAGATTGCCCGGGCACTTGTAGACCACCGCGTCCTGCGCGAGCGCGCCGGTTCCTGCGCCGCATGCCAGCACTGCCACGGCCGCCGTCATCACGGCCCCGAACCCGACTCGCACCATCATTTCCTGCTCCTTCGCCACCTGCACGCGGACGCCTCGCGCCGGTGCGCATCGAGTATCCGGCATTCTTTTCTCTATGCGCAGGCGCACCGGGCATGGGGCTCGCCCCATGTGAAAAGGGACGGCCGGAGCCGTCCCTTTGTCACAGTCCTTGAAGGACTTGCGCGGGTTGCAATCGGCGCCAAGGGCGCCGCGCGGGTCGCTTTACAAGGTGTAGTACATGTCGAACTCGATCGGATGCGTGGCCATGCGAAAGCGCGTGACCTCCTGCATCTTGAGCTCGATGTAGGCGTCGAGATAGGTGTCGGTGAAGACGCCGCCCTTGGTGAGGAAGGCGCGGTCCTTGTCCAGGTAGTCGAGCGCCTGATCAAGGCTGTGGCAGACGGTCGGGATCTTCGCGTCCTCTTCCGGCGGCAGGTGGTAGAGGTCCTTGGTGGCCGCCTCGCCCGGGTGGATCTTGTTTTCGACGCCGTCCAGACCGGCCATCAGCAGCGCCGTGAAGCCCAGGTAGGGGTTCATCAGGGGATCGGGGAAACGCGCCTCGATGCGGCGGCCCTTGGGGTTGGCCACGTAAGGGATGCGGATCGAAGCCGAGCGGTTCTTGGCCGAGTAAGCCAGCTTGACCGGCGCCTCGAAGCCGGGCACCAGGCGCTTGTAGCTGTTGGTGCCCGGGTTGGTGATGGCGTTGAGCGCGCGGGCGTGCTTGATGATGCCGCCGATGTAGAACAGCGCGAACTCGCTCAGGCCGGCGTAGCCGTCGCCGGCGAACAGGTTCTTGCCGTCCTTCCACACCGACTGGTGCACGTGCATGCCCGAGCCGTTGTCGCCGACGATCGGCTTGGGCATGAAGGTGGCGGTCTTGCCGTAGGCGTGGGCCACGTTGTGGATCACGTACTTCTGCAGCTGCAGCCAGTCGGCGCGCTGCACCAGGGTCGAGAACTTGGTGCCCAGCTCCATCTGGCCGGCGGTGGCGACTTCGTGGTGGTGGACCTCGACCGGAATGCCCAGCGACTCGAGGATCAGGCACATCTCGGAGCGCAGGTCCTGCGAGCTGTCGACCGGCGGCACGGGGAAGTAGCCTCCCTTCACGGACGGGCGAAAGCCCGTGTTGCCGTGCTCGTACTCCTTGCCACTGTTCCAGGCCGCCTCTTCGGAGTCGATCTTGAAGAAGCACCCCGACATGTCGTTGCTCCAGCGCACGCTGTCGAACACGAAAAACTCGGGTTCGGGGCCGAAGAACGCGGCGTCGCCCAGGCCGGTGGACTTCATGTACGCCTCGGCGCGCTTGGCCAGCGAGCGCGGGTCGCGCTCGTAGGGCTTGCCATCGCCCGGCTCGATGACGTCGCAGGTGAGGATGATGGTCGGCTCTTCGAAGAAGGGATCGATGTTGGCGGTGTTGGGGTCCGGCATGAGCAGCATGTCGGAGGCTTCGATGCCCTTCCAGCCGGCGATCGAAGAACCGTCGAAGGCATGGCCCGCGCTGAATTTGTCTTCATCGAAAGCGGACGTGGGCACGGTCACGTGCTGTTCCTTGCCGCGGGTGTCGGTGAAGCGGAAGTCGATGAACTTGACTTCGTTTTCCTTCACCATCTTCATCACGTCGGCGACGGTCTTGTTGGCCATCAGGTTCTCCAGGCAGGGCGGTGTTATGGGGTCGGGTTCTTCTGTTCGGGCGCACGTCAGCCCGCCAGCGGCCCTCGAAAGGCTCGGCACAATTTAGCAGAAAGCATGCCCAGAATTGGGGCCGCCCGAAAGCGCACAAGCCGCTCTACACGCTATCGCAACGCCTCGCCGGGCTGGAATGCACCGCTTTGCGGCATCAGTGCCTGATTACGGTGCGCTCACGACTTTGTCATTCGCACCAATTCAGGGCCGAGTCGAGCGGGCACAGCGTTCAACCCAAGCCGCAAGTCGGCATAAGCCGCCTCGACCGCGACCGGTTCGCCCTTCACGCCGAGCTCGATGTGGCGCCCATGCACCGGATGATCGACGCTGGGCAGGCTGAACACGCGCACGCCGATGAAGCGAGCCTCGATGTCTTCCATCAGCGGCGTAAGCGCAGCCTCCATCGCGCCGTAGACGATCACCGAGCGCTCCGCGTGGCGCTGCTGTCCTTGCAGCGCGGCGTACTCGCCGTCCAGCACCCAAGCCATCATCGGCCAGGCCATGACGGGAAAGCCGGGCATGAAATGCACGGCGCCGCCTGCGACCCCCGCGCAGCTGAAGCCGGGGATCTTGTTGTACGGATTGGGAATGATGCGGGCGCCCGCAGGAAACACGCCCATGTTGAGCCGGTGGCGGTTGTCCTCGCGGTCGGCGTCGAAAGCGATGCCCTGCTCGGCCGCCACGTCGTGCATGCGCTGGAGGATGAGTTCGCGCGCCTCGTCGTGCAGCACCAGCGGCACATCGAGCGCCGCCGCCGCGCACTGGCGCGTGTGGTCGTCGGGCGTGGCGCCGATGCCGCCGCAGGAGAACACCGCCGCACCGCTCGCGAAGGCGGCACGCAGCTCTGCAGTGATGAGGCTGCGGTCATCGCCGACATAGCGCGCCCAGGCGAGTTGCAGGCCTCGCTCGCCGAGCAGTTCGATCGCCTTGGCGAGGTGCTTGTCCTGCCGCTTGCCGGAGAGGATCTCGTCGCCGATGATGATGAGGCCGAAGTCCATGCTGCGGCTCAGTACGAATCGACCGGTGATTTCATCCGGTAAGCATACCGAAGGCGCACGATGCACATCCTCTTGAACTTCAGTGCATGAACAAGCTTCAAGGGCCTGCCTTGGGCATCGATTTGGGCGGCAGCAAGATAGAGGCGCTTTTGCTGGATGCTCAGGGCGCCGAGCTCTGGCGCGAACGCGTCCCTACGCCAGCCGGCGACTACCGCTCAACCCTGGCAACGATCGCCTCGCTCGTCGAGCGCGCCCGCGTGGCGGCCGGCATGGCAGCGACTCTGGGCATCGGCTCGCCCGGCAGCGCCGATGCGCACGGCCGCATCAAGAATGCCAACTCGACCTGCCTGAACGGACAGCCGCTGCAGGCCGATCTGCAAGAGCTTGTGGGCCAGCCGGTCGCGCTGGCCAACGACGCCGATTGTCTGGCGCTGTCCGAAGCCACCGACGGTGCCGGCTCCGCAGCGGCGGTCGTCTTCGCCGTGATCCTGGGCACCGGCGTCGGTGCCGGCATTGCGGTGCACGGTCGTGTGCTGCAGGGGCCGAACGGCTTGTCAGGCGAATGGGGACACAACCCCTTGCCGTGGCCGAACGATGATGAGCGCCCGGGCCCGCTCTGCTATTGCGGCGCTCGCTCGTGCATCGAAACCTGGCTCAGCGGGCCAGCCCTGGCCGCCGACCATGCTCGCCGCTGTGGCGGCTCGCCGCTCGATGCGGCGGCCATCGCGCGTGCCGCAACCGCAGGCGATGCGGCCTGCCAAGCGAGCCTAGAGCGCCATGCCGCCCGGCTCGCCCGCGCGCTGGCGACGGTGATCAACCTGCTCGACCCCGACGTCATCGTGCTGGCCGGCGGGCTCTCCAAGCTGCCCGGCCTGGCCGAGCGACTGCCCGCGCTCTGGACGCCGTGGGTTTTCGGCGCCGGGGTCAATGAGCCGGTGCGAACGCGCCTCGCCCTGGCGCGACATGGGGATGCTTCGGGCGTGCGCGGTGCTGCATGGCTGGGCGGCAAATCGGCACAGCCCGTTTATTGAAACGAGGGCCCGCCCGGGGCAGCGAGTCTCGACTTTGCCGGCAACGATGCAGCAAATCTTTCGGGTGGCGCGCCTCGAGCCCCCGGCCGCCGCTCGCCGTCCGCCGCACCGGCGTAGAGGAGCGCGACGACCGCGTGTTCTTAAACGCCGGCCCGCTCCAACCGGGCCGACAGGGCCTGCGACAGGGTGTCGGCGCTGTCCTTTAAATGCGCCCGAGCTTCGGCGCTGAGACCGCGACGTTTGCTCGCAACCTCGATGCGACCCACCAGCACCTGCGCCTGCGCGCGCGTCAGGCTGCGCGCATCGGCACGGCTGTAAGCGCTCGGGCGCAGCAGAAGTTCGGCGACGCGGTTGATGTGCTCGCGCTGCAGTTCGCGGCGCAGCGCGGGGATGTCGCCCGTTGCGCTCAGCTCGGACCACACCTCGCGCGTCAGGCGCTCGTAGAGCTCGGACAAATGGAAAGCGTCGACCGGCTTCTCGGCCTTCGGTTCGCTGTCGAGGATGCGGGCGGCCACGCCGTCGCTCATCAGCTGAGCGAGCAGCGCACGTTGCAGGTCGAGCACCGTTTGCGTCAACGAGAAATCAGTGGCCACCGGCGATCCGTTGGCGAACACCGCGTCCTCGCGTTCGAGGAAATCGGGGGCCAGGCGGCGCTGCAATTCAGGCGACAAGCGAAAGGCGTCGGGCGCCAGCACACCGCTCGCCAGAACATCGAGCGCTGCACGCTGCGTCGCTGCGCTCACCGGCTGCAGCGGGTCGCGGCCGCTGCCGGGATGGTCGCGCAAGGTGCGCACGCCGCCGATCTGGCGCGCCAGCACGCCGCTGGCGCGGCCCACGTCGCGCACGGCGTAGCTGACCGAGCGGCGCAGCACCGCGTAGTTTTCGTCGGCCTCGAGTTCGCGCGACTCCTGGCGCGCGAACAGGTCGCGGGCAATCTCAATGCGCTTGCTCGCAAAGGCCAGCGGGTCGGTGCCCAGGTCGAACTGGATGGCCTCCGGATCGATGCCGAGGAAGTTGTCTTCGTCGGTGCCGTAGGCCAACTGCGGCTCGGCGCTTCGCGAGGCGATCCTTGCCAGCCCGGCGGCTTCTTCCGCCGCGGCGAGCGGCTTGTAGGCGTACTCGATGGCCCAGTAGTCGTACGGGCCCAGCGTCGACTGGAACGGTGCCCCCGCCAGCCCACCCGGGGCCGGCAGGTTGACCGGTGCGTATTCCATCACCGAGCCCGAGTTCCCATGCTCTTGCGTGAACTCGGCATCGGAAAGCTGCGCATCGCTGTAGATGCGCGAGGCACGGAAGTTATGGCGCAGGCCCAGCGTGTGGCCGACTTCGTGCATCGCCACGTCCTTGAGGTAGGCCAGCACGAATTCCTTTGCCTCGGGACCTTCCGGGTCGAGATCGCCCCGCGCCTCGAACACGTCGAGTGCGTAGGCCATCTGTTCCGCGGCATGGTCGGCATGCAGGCAGGCGCGCGGGTCGTGGGCTAGTCCGGTCGCGCCGCTGAGCGAGTCGGGCGCCATACCGCTTTGCAGCAACTCGGCGAAGTCGGCGCTCGAAGTCGTGAGCACTTGCGAGCGCAGGTTGCGGATGCTGCGCGAAGACAGGCTCTCGAAAGCGATGTCGGCGTCGAGAATCTCGCCGCTGCGCGGATCGACATGGCTGGGGCCGATTGCGCCGAAGGTGGCACCGGCGTTGGTCATCCACCGCACCGAGGCACGGTCGGTGTCGAGCGTGTCGAACTCGGCGCCTTCGGGCTGCACTTCGACGCGCAGCGCATCCTGGAAGCCGATGCGCTCGAAGGCCTTGTTCCACTCGAGGATGCCCTCGGTGACCGCGCCGCGGTACTGTTCGGGGATGCTGCGGTCGAGCCAGAAGGTGACCGGCTTGACCGGCTCCGACAACTCGGCCTCGCTGTCCTTCTTCTCCAGACGCCAGCGGTTCACGAAACGCTGCTTCGGGCTGCGGGAGAGGTCGTCGGAAAAGTCGGCGACCGTGCTGGTGAAGTAACCCAGCCGCGCATCGGCCTTGCGCGGGCGCATCGGCTCGGCAGGCAGCGCGGTCAGCGAGTAGTGCATCGTCATGAACAGGCTGCGCACGTCGGGCAGCGTGCTCGGCACGGAAGGCCGTGCGCCGCTGCTGCCGGGCTGCGGCACCGAGATGCTCGAGGTCGCGTAGTGGTTCTGCACCTCCAGGGCGATCTGCTCGGGGCCGCTGCGCACATCGAGGATGGCCGAGTGCCGGGCATCGAAGGAGTAGTTCTGGCGATAGCTGCGCTGCAGCGCCTGGGCAATGCCCGGCAAGTCGCTGACGAACAGGCTCGCCGCATCCACGAGGATCGACTTGCGTTCAGGATGCTCCTCGCTGGCGGCCACCGCGCTGCCCAGCAGGCTGGGCGAATAGGCGTTCTTGACCGCCTGCGCCTCGGGCGTGCCCACCTTGGCGGCATAGGCCATGTTGAGCGCCACGAGCTGAATCTGATTGTTGATGCGGCGAAATTCGACCGCCTGCGGCTGCCCGATCGCAAGACCCCAGGTGCTTGCCATCAGGCCACCGAAAAAGCCGCGCTCGCCGATGCCGCTGGCGTACTTGGGGCTCAGGAAGAGCAGCCGACCCAGATCATCGGGAGCCAGTTCGAACCAGATCTTCTCGTCCTTGCGCCAGACGGTGATGAGGCCGTCGGTGTACTGGGCGTCCTTGATGACGGTGGCAAACGCCGGCGGTTGGCCGGGCGACGGCGGCTTGGCGGCGGACGCGCGGTTCGGCTCGCTCAGGCGCGCCGCAGCGGCGGCGCCGTTTACACCCGTCAGCGCCGCGCCGGACGCGGCTCCCGACACCGACAAAGGCGGGGCGGCGGCCTCTGCCTGCGCCTGCGGCTCGGTGGGTGCGGGCAGCAAAACGGCGCATCCTGACAGCCACAGTGCGGTCGCGCCGAGCAAGAAAGCAAGCCCTGGGGCGCGCACAAAACGGGGTGCGCTGCGAGGAGAAGAACCGGTCACGGTTTTGGTCCTGAGTTGTGGGTATCGAGACGACCACAGGTATGCAGCGGGCCGGGGCTTCGAAGGCCACAGCCGAACACAGCGAACGGTGAAAATCGCTGTGCTCCCTCCCTGGAGCAGCCGCCATGCTGAAGCCAAATGCCGCAGAGCAGCATCGGGACTCTCCCGCGCCCCGAACGGTTCCCCGTCTTGAAGGCCGCAGCGCTAGTTTGTCGGCACACCCGGTCGCCGACGAGTGCATCCGTCACGCCTGCGTCTTGAGGCGGCACGCATAGGCCAGATTCGCGTGGCTACCGCTGCATCCGCACGCATTTCCCTGCGCCCGGCAAGGCCTCTGCTCGCGTCGGCCCGCCTCAGATCGTCAAGGCCTTGAAGCGGATGCGCCTGGGTTTGGCGCCCTCTTCGCCGAGGCGCTTCTTCTTGTCGGCCTCGTACTCCTGGTAGTTGCCGTCGAAGAAGACCCACTTCGAGTCGCCCTCGCAGGCCAGGATGTGGGTCGCGATGCGGTCCAGGAACCAGCGGTCGTGGGAGATCACCATCACGCTGCCCGCGAACTCGAGCAGCGCGTCCTCCAGGGCGCGCAGGGTTTCGACGTCGAGGTCGTTGGACGGCTCGTCGAGCATGAGCACGTTGCCGCCGGTGGCCAGCGTCTTGGCCAGATGGAGCCGACCGCGCTCGCCGCCGGAAAGGTTGCCGACCAGCTTTTGCTGGTCGTTGCCCTTGAAGTTGAAGCGGCCGAGATATGCCCGCGAGGGCATCACGAACTTGCCGATGACGATGTTGTCCAGACCGCCCGACATGTCCTGCCACACGGTCTTGTCGCCCTCCAGCGCTTCGCGGGTCTGCTCGACGAAAGCCATCTTGACAGTCGAGCCGATCTTGACCGTGCCGCTGTCCGCCTTTTCCTTGCCCGCGATCATTCGGAACAGCGTCGACTTGCCGGCACCGTTGGGGCCGATGATGCCGACGATGGCGCCCGCCGGCACCTTGAAGCTGAGGTTGTCGATCAGCACGCGGTCGCCGAAACTCTTGGTGACGTTCTCGAATTCGATCACCTCGTTGCCCAGGCGCTCGGCCACCGGGATGAACATCTCGTTCGTCTCGTTGCGCTTCTGGTACTCGACGTCCGACAGCTCCTCGAAGCGGGCCAGGCGCGCCTTGCTCTTGGCCTGGCGGCCTTTGGCGTTCTTGCGCACCCACTCGAGCTCCTGCTTCATCGCCCGGGTGTGAGCGTCCTCGGACTTCTGCTCCTGCTCGAGGCGGGCTTCCTTTTGCTCCAGCCAGTCGGAGTAGTTGCCCTTCCAGGGAATGCCGCGGCCGCGGTCGAGCTCCAGGATCCACTCGGCCGCGTTGTCGAGGAAGTAGCGGTCGTGGGTGATGCCGACCACGGTGCCGGGGAAGCGCTTGAGGAACTGCTCCAGCCAGTCGACCGATTCGGCGTCCAGGTGGTTGGTCGGCTCATCGAGCAGCAGCATGTCGGGCTGCGACAGCAGCAGCCGGCACAGCGCCACACGGCGTTTCTCGCCGCCGGAGAGCTGCCCGATCACGGCGTCCCAGGGCGGCAGGCGCAGCGCGTCGGCGGCGATCTCGAGCTGCAGGTCGGTGTTCTCGCTGCCGGCGGCGGCGATTTGCGCTTCCAGATCGGCCTGCTCGGCGGCCAGCTTGTCGAAATCCGCATCCGGGTCGGCGTACTCGGCATACACCTCGTCGAGCCGCTTCTTGGCAGCCAGCACGCCACCGATGCCCTGCTCGACCGCCTCGCGCACGGTCTGCCCGGGATCGAGCTGCGGCTCCTGCGGCAAATAGCCGATCTTGATGCCAGGCATCGCCGTGGCTTCGCCGTCGATTTCGTTGTCCAGGCCGGCCATGATCCTGAGCAGGGTCGATTTGCCCGAACCGTTCAGGCCCAACACACCGATCTTGGCGCCAGGGAAGAAGCTGAGCGAAACGTCCTTGAGGATCTGGCGCTTGGGAGGAACCGTCTTGCTGACGCGGTTCATCGTGTAGACGTATTGGGCCATGGTGTGCGTTTAAGTTTTCGGGACGCGGCACCGCCGCGACAACCCGCGATTGTCGCCGACGCCCCATGGCCGGTGCTGAGGCGGGCTCGTTCGGCGCCTGCGTAAGCCACCCTGTAAGGCCTGGCCCGGCCCGAGCGACCCAGTCCATGACAAGGCTGCGCGAAGAGCGCACTATTCGGCTGCGGCTAGCTGCGGCGCGCGTGTCCCGCGCTGCGAACGCGCCTCACCGGTGAAGTTGCCGGCGCCAACGGAGATATCCCATGTTGTTGCTCACCCGCATGCTCTTGACCGCTTTCTTCACGGTCAGCCTTGGCGCCCCGGCCCTGGCGGCCGACGATGGCGCCGACAACGAGCGGTGGCAATCCATCCGCAAATCGCTGTTCGCTGACCGCCCGATCGCCCAGAACGCCACCGATATCGTTGAACTGGAAGCGCCGATCCGTGCCGCAGATGCGGCCGTGGTGCCCATGGCGATCCGTGCCAAGCTGCCGCAAACGCCCGAGCGTTACATCAGAAAGTTGTGGCTCGTGATCGACAAGAACCCCTCACCGGTCGGCGTGGCCTTCACTCTCACGCCGGGGAGCGGCCTCGCCGACATCGAGACACGGGTGCGGGTCGAGGAATACACCCACGCCCGGGCGATCGCCGAACTGAACGACGGCAGCCTGCACATGCACACCCGCTTCGTGAAGGCCTCCGGCGGCTGCTCGGCGCCGGCCGGCAAGGACGCCGAGGCGGCGCTGGCGAACCTGGGCAAGACCAAGCTGCGGGTCGAGGGCCCCGTGAAGCCCGGCGAGCCGGCGCTGGCGCAATTGATGGTCAGCCATCCGCAGACTTCGGGTCTGGCCATCGACCAGCTCACCCGGCTGGCACCGGCGCCCTACTTCGTGCGCAGCATCGCCATCAGCTACGCCGGCAAGCCGGTGCTCACGGCCGATGTCGATTTCACGATCAGCGAGAACCCGAGCCTGCGGTTTCACTTCGTGCCCACCGCTGCCGGTGGTGAGCTCAAGGCGGAAATCGTCGACACCAAGGATCGCCGCTTCACGGCCGCGATCGACGTCAACGCCAGGCAATATGCCGAAAGCGCCGTCCGCTGACGCGGACGGCGGAGAGCCGCAGCCGGTTGCCGGCGGCGGCTTGCTGCACCGGCGGGCCCTGCTTCATCGAGGACTGGTGCTCGCCTCGGCCACCGCAGCCGGCACCGCCGCGGCGCAGACCGGCACCGACACCGGCGAATCTCGCCCGCCGTGGATGCGGACTCCCGGGCAGCCTTTCACAAGCTATGGCCAGCCTTCGAAGCACGAAGCTGCCCTCATGCGCACCATCGCCGGCAACCGCTTGCTGCCCGGCAACGGCGTTTCGTGGACACCGCTCGAAGACCTGGAGGGCATGATCACGCCCAGCGGACTGCACTTCGAGCGCCACCACAACGGCGTGCCGCAAATCGATCCGAAACAGCACCGCCTCTTGATCCACGGCCTGGTGAAGCAGCCGCTGCAGTTCGCCGTGGCCGACCTCGAGCGCTATCCGATGCGCTCGCACCTCGGCTTCATCGAGTGCGGCGGCAACAGCAATGCCGGCTGGCACCCGGAGCCGATCCAGCGCTCGGTCGGCGGTTTCCACGGGCTGGTGTCGTGCAACGAGTGGACCGGCGTACCGGTCTCGGTGCTGCTGAACGAAGCCGGGCTCGACCCGAAAGCAGCCTGGGCCATCGCCGAAGGCGGCGACGCCTTTGCAATGAATGTCAGCCTGCCATTGGCCAAGCTGATGGACGACGCGCTGGTCGCGCTGTATCAGAACGGGGAGCCCATCCGCCCCGAGCACGGTTATCCGCTGCGGCTGGTAGTGCCTGGCTGGGAAGGCGTGCTGAACGTCAAGTGGCTGCGCCGCCTGCACCTGAGCGCCGAGCCGGTCATGGCGCGCAACGAGACGGCCAAGTACACCGAGCTCCAGCCCGACGGCCACGCGCGTCAGTTCACTTTCGTGATGGAGGCCAAATCGCTGATCACCTCGCCCTCACCGGGGCTGCGGATGCACGGCCCGAACGTCTACGAGATACGCGGCCTGGCCTGGAGCGGCCATGGCCGCATCCGCAAGGTCGAGGTATCCGTCGACGGCAGCAGCAGTTGGGCCACCGCCGCGCTGCAGGATCCGGTACTGCCCCGCTGCTTCACGCGCTTCCGTGCAGCGTGGCGCTGGGACGGCAAGCCAGCGGTGCTCAAGAGCCGCGCCACCGACGAGACCGGCTATGTGCAGCCCGAGCGCGAGATGCTGGTCCAGGAGCGCGGCCTGAACGGCTACTTTCACTACAACGCCATCGTTGCCTGGGCGGTCGATGCAGAAGGGGCGCTCACGCATGTTTATGCCTGAAACGGCGGTGGCGTTGTTGTGCGGTCTTGCCGCTGGCGCGGCGCTGGCGGGCGGCGATGGCGGCAATGAAACCGCCGCGCCCCGACTGGGGCAACCCATCGAGGCGGCCGCGGCGGCCCGCTTCGACCTGAACGTATTTCCCGACGGCCGCGGCCTGCCGCCCGGCCGCGGCAACGCCGTTCAGGGCCGCGCGCTCTTCCAGGCCCAATGCGTGGTCTGCCATGGCGAGGGCGGGCGCGGTGCCAGCGCCGAGGAAGTCGCCGGCGGCAGCGAGCCGCTGACCAGCGAATGGCCCGACAAGACCATCGGCCTGTACTGGCCCCATGCCACGACGATCTTCGACTTCGTCCGCCGCGCCAAGCCGATGACCTCACCCGGCTCGCTGAGTGCCGACGAGGTCTACGCGCTGACTGCCTACCTTCTCTACGCCAACCGCGTCATCGGCGAACACGACGAGATGAACGCGAAGACGCTGCCCCAGGTGCGCCTGCCCAACCGCGACGGCTTCAGCGGCGTGGATGCGAAGGCGCCGCCCCGGCTCGCTGAGCCGTGACGAGTGCCGCACACGGCGGCCTAAGCGTAGCGGCTGCGCCGCTTACAATCGCGGTCGCTGCGCACAGTTCCAGTCCCGAGCGCGGCAGTCGATTCCGACCCTTCTCTCCAATCAGTCTGTGACTGGCGCGCGTGCTCCGCACGTGGCCGCAGATTGATGCCAACGTCCGTTCGGGCGCACTCTCACATGTCATTTGAAGAACTGGGGCTCGCCGAGCCCCTGCTCAAGGCCGTTTCCGAAGCCGGTTACGACACACCCACCCCGATCCAGAAGCAGGCCATTCCCGCAGTGCTGCTCGGCGGCGACCTGCTCGCCGGCGCGCAGACCGGCACCGGCAAGACCGCCGGATTCGTGCTGCCGATGCTGCACCGCCTGATGGCCAAGCCCGCCGTGCGCGACGCCAGGGGCAAGAGCCCGGTGCGCGCACTCATCCTCACCCCGACCCGCGAACTCGCGGCCCAGGTGGAGGAAAGCGTGCGCATCTACGGCAAGCACGCCAAGCTCACCTCGATGGTCATGTTCGGCGGCGTCGGCATGCAGCCGCAAATCGATCGCCTGCGGCGCGGTGTCGACATCCTCGTGGCCACGCCGGGCCGCCTGCTCGACCACCACCAGCAAGGCACGCTCGACATCAGCAAGATCGAGATCTTCGTGCTCGACGAGGCCGATCGCATGCTCGACATGGGCTTCATCCACGACATCAAGAAAGTGCTGGCCATCGTGCCCAAGCACAAGCAGAGCCTGCTGTTCTCCGCCACCTTCAGCGACGAGATCAAGACGCTGGCCGACCGGCTGCTCAACCAGCCGCAGGTCATCGAAGTCGCGCGCCGCAACAGCACGGTGGAGCTGATCGAGCAGAAGCTCCACCCGGTGGACCGCGACAAGAAGAAAGAACTGCTCTCGCACCTGATCAAGAGCCAGGACTGGGACCAGGTGCTGGTGTTTTGCCGCATGAAGCATGGCGCCAACCGGCTCACCGACTACCTGAACGACCAGGGCATCACCGCCATGGCGATCCACGGCAACAAGAGCCAGACCGCGCGCACGAAGGCGCTGGCCGAGTTCAAGACCGGCGATCTGCAAGTGCTGGTGGCCACCGACATCGCCGCACGCGGCATTGACATCGACCAGCTCCCGCACGTCGTCAACTTCGAGCTGCCCAACGTGCCCGAGGACTATGTGCACCGCATCGGCCGCACCGGCCGCGCCGGTGCGCAGGGCGAAGCGATTTCGCTGGTCTGTGTGGACGAGGAGTCCTTCCTGCGCGACATCGAGCGGCTGATCAAGCGCAGCATCCCGCGCGAGGTCGTCCCCGGCTACGAGCCCGATCCGAATGCGGTCGCGCAGCCGATCCAGATCGGTCGGCAGACCTTGGGCGGCGGTGGCGGGCGCTCGGGCGGCGGGCGTGGTGCGGGCGCACCGCGTTCAGGTGCCCCGCGGGTCGGTGCTCCGGGCGGTGGTCGTGGCGGCTCCCGCAGCGGCGGTGCGGCCGCAGGACCGCGTGGCGGCAATGCCGGCGGGCACCGCAGCGGCGGCCGCGGCCGCTGAGCGACACGCGGGAACGCGAACAGCCTTCAGTAGCCGGCGGCTCGAGCGAATCTGGCTGCGGGTGGTTGAACTGGCGGACGAATTCATCGACGGCGGGAACACTCCCGCTCAGTCGAATCGATCGACACGCAGCCACTTGGTGGCAACCCATTTCTCGCCTTCGTGAACCGGCGCGCCGCCGTGCAAGCTGCGCGTCATGGGATGCGGCCGGTCGTAGCTGAAGAAAACGGCACAGCCCTTCTGTGCCGCGATCTCGAGGTTGACGTCGGGGAAGGTGGTGCCGCCGCCGCGCGTGGGCGTGTTGAGGTAGGTGAGGATGGTGGCCACGCGCTGGCCGCCGCGCTTGAGGATGCTCGGCGTGCCGGTCTGCGCGGGATCGAAGTAGTCGTAATGCGGCTTGTATTCGGCGCCCGGCCGGTAGCGCAGAACTTGCAGGCCCTCGCCGTTCTCGACCGGCCAACTCAGCAGGGCGGCGATGCGCGCCTCGAGCAGCGTGCATACCGGATGCTCGGCGCGCGTGAAGAACATGCCGTCGCTGGTGCGTGCGTCATTGACCTCGCTGTCACCGGTGCTGGTGTCTACGGTGTGCGAGCGCTGCAGGCGGGCACCGGCCAGGGCGACCATCTCATCGCATTCCGCATCGGAGAGCAAACCGGAAAACACCACGACCCGCGGCTCGCGCAGCGACATCACGACTCGCACCTCCCGGTCGTGCGCCCATAGCGTGGCCGGCGAGTCCCCGAGCGCGGGTTCGGGCACCCGGCTGGGCGACGGCGACAGCGATGCTTGCGCCGGCGGCTTCACAGCACTGCTCAATACGGTTTCCAGGGCTTCGAGCGCGACATCTTCGCGCCAGCCGCTGGCTTTCATCGCTTCCAGCACCGTTTCGGGCCGGTGGCCGGCCCGGGCCTGTTCGATGATCCACTGGCTCAAGGCCGGCGTGATGGTCTGGCGATCGGCAAGTGTCATCGGACGGTCCTCGCAGCAGGAGACTTCAGGCGCTGCGGCGGCGGAAGACCAGCCGGTCCGGCTCGCTGGCGGCAGCATCGAAAGCATAGCCTTCGAGGCGAAACCGCTCCAGCGCCCCGGGCGTGCTGGCGCGCGCAAGGATCGCGTGTCGCGCCATCAGGCCGCGGGCACGCTTGGCATGAAAAGAGATGATTCTCCAAACGCCGTCCTTCCATTCCTGAAACACACACTGCACCACTCGAGCACGGAGTGCCCTGCGATCGACCGACTTGAAGTACTCCTCGGAAGCCAGGTTGACGACGATCGGCTCGTGCTCCCCGGCCTGCCGACGATTCAGATACCGGGCGATCGTGTCGCCCCAGTACGCATAGAGGTCCTCGCCCCGCGGCGTCGCCAGGCGCGTGCCCATTTCCAGACGGTAGGGCTGCAGGCTGTCGAGTGGGCGCAGCACGCCGTACAGGCCGCTCAGGATGGCCAGGTGTTCCTGGGCCCAGGCGATGTCGGCGGCGCCCAGGCCGCCGGCACCGAGGCCTTCATAAACGTCGCCGTTGAAGGCAAACAGGGCCGGCTTGCTGTTGCGCGCCGTGAAGCGGGGTCGCCAGGCGGCGTAGCGCGCTACATTGACTTCAGTCAGTTTGTCGCTCAGGTGCATGAGATCGGCGATCTCGGCCGGCGAGCGCTGGCGCAGCACATCGATCAACTCAGCCGCACGGCCGGCGAAGTGCGGTCGGCCGGACGCCTCCACGGGCGCGGCGCGGTCGTAGTCGAGGGTCTTGGCGGGCGAGAGCAGCAACAGCATGGGTAGACGCCCCGGGACACCGGAGGCTCGAAGCGTATCAGTGCGCTACGGCCGGGCGAACGGTGCGGCGAGCGGCTCGCCGATGAAGACCCCCTGCGACGGCCAAGCCACGCTCCTCCAGTAAGCCTCAAGTGCCGTACTGCCCTGCAGGTAGTGCCGCAGCAGGACCTGGGGATGCGGAAATTTCTGCACGTGATTGCAGGGCTCGCTCACCGTTCCGTAGCTGGCGGTCGCGCCCGCATCGAGCCAGGCCCGGGCGCTCGTCTGAGTGCTGCTGCCGTCGAGCTGGCCGCCGAAAGACGTCATGTGGTCGGCCAGGGCGCCGGGCACGAACTCCAGACGGTCGAGATCCGACACCTGTGCCAGTCCGGTGAGGTAAAGCAGCACCCGGCCGGGTCTTTGCGCAGCGTCGTCCGACCCCACCCTCACGTCGACCCCGAAACGACGCAGGAAAGCCGGCGGCGGATACAGGCGCGAGCGCACCGAGCGCAACGCATCGCCGGTGAACACGAAATGTGCCTGCACCGGCGGCGCCCCGCGCCAACCGAGGCTGCCATCGGCCGCTATGCCGCGTTCGATGAGTGCCCGCGCGCCTCGCACGTCGGCCGCCGCCAGCAGCATCGACGGACGCATGCGCAGTTCGCCCCAGGGCCGAAGGGAAGCCGAGTTGAAGTAAGGCGAAGCTTCTGTCGGCGCGCAACTGCGCTCGCACAGGCCGGCGTCCAGGCCGAGCGCCAGCGCGCCGGTGATCGACTGGCAGCCGACCGCGTAGGGCTGATTCCAGGCCAGGGCCAGCGCCTGGATGTCTTCGCCGAAATGTGCATCGATCTGCGCAGCGAGCGATTCGAACTCCGCCGCATCGAGAGCGCGCCGAACCGGCAACACCACGCGCAGCACCTGCGCCGGCGCGAGCCTGCGTGCCTGCGCATAAAACTCGCCCACCTGCACGGAGTACGAATCGGCGATGTTGATCACCAGACCCAGCTCGCTTGCCCGGAGTCTTCCGCGATCGCGTGGCGCCACCAGACCAGGCAGAGAACTTGTCTCAGGGACGGACCACGGAGCCGAGCCCGGCGCCGAAGGCGCCCTCCTCTGTGCCGTGCGCGAGCCAGGTTTGGAGCCCCATGCTCAGGCACAGGCCGACCGTTCCGACCATTCGCCGAGCGTTTTTCATGCGGCTGGCAATGCCGGTGTGAACCAGCCGCAAGTGCAATCCTGCCCCCCTGGGCCGCCGTGCTTCGTTCGCGCTTCATGGGGGTTTCGGCGGCACGGACCAAGGATTTTCACCATACAAAACTTTAAACCGCTGAGCGACAATCCTGAGCATGAAACGCAATGAGAACCAGACGCCCACCATTCAGGTGATGGGGCGCATGTTCTCGCTGCTCAATGTGCTGGCCGCGCATCCTGATCCGGTGTCGCTCAAGCTGATCAGCGAGCAGACGGGACTTCACCCCTCCACCGCCCATCGCATCCTCAACGACCTGGCCATCGGCCGTTATGTCGACCGGCCCGAAGCCGGCAGCTACCGGCTCGGCATGCGCCTGCTCGAACTCGGCAATCTGGTCAAGGCGCGGCTCGACGTGCGAGACGCTGCGCTGGCGCCGATGCGCGAGCTGCACAAGCTGACTCATCAACCGGTCAACCTCTCGATGCGCCAGGGCGACGAGATCGTCTACATCGAGCGAACCTACAGCGAGCGCTCGGGCATGCAGGTGGTGCGAGCGGTCGGCGGCCGCGCGCCGCTGCACCTCACGTCGGTGGGCAAGCTCTTCCTCGCCCACGACGATGCGCCCCGTGTTCGCGCTTACGCGGCACGCACCGGCTTGGCCGGGCACACCCGCAACAGCATCACCGATCTGCCGGTGCTCGAGCGTGAACTGGCCAAGGTGCTGCAGTACGGCAGCGCGCGCGACAACGAAGAACTCGAACTCGGCGTGCGGTGCATGGCGGCGGGCATCTTCGACGACCAGGGCAAGCTGATCGCCGGCCTGTCGATTTCGGCGCCGGCCGATCGGCTGGAAGAGAGCTGGATGGAACGGCTTCAGGCTACCGCGACACATATATCGACCGCCCTTGGCCACCGCGCATGAGCGTACGGCCGATGTGGAAAAGCCCGGCATGCCGGGCTTTTTTTTCGTCGAGCCAGCCGTAACCACCGCGGCGCCCCGTTGCCGATCGCTCAGGAAGGGAGCTTGGGCGCATCCGCCAACTGCGTCGGCGCAATGCCATCCGGTAAGGCTTCTATCCAGCGGCGCACACGTTCGGCGTCTCCGAGGCGCGAGTAAGTGCCCGCGGAATCGAGGAACACCATGATCAGCTTGCGGCCCGCCAGCTCTGCTTGCATCACCAGGCAGCGCCCGGCCTCGGAGATATAGCCGGTTTTCTGCAGGCCGATTTCCCATTCGGGGTTGCGAACCAATCGGTTGGTGTTGCGGTACTGCAGCGTGCGCCGGCCGACCGCCACCGCGTGCTCTTGCGAAATGGACAGTTCCCGAATGAGCGGGTGCTGATAGGCCGCGTTGACGAGCAGCGCCAGATCATTCGCGCTCGACTGGTTGCGGCTCGACAGGCCGGTCGGCTCGACGAAACGGCTGCCCGACATGCCCAGCAGTTGCGCCCTGGCGTTCATCGCCTCGACGAACGCGTCGAGGCCGCCCGGGTAATGGCGTCCGAGCGCATGCGCCGCACGGTTCTCGGAGGACATCAGCGCCAGGTGCAGCATCTCTCCGCGGGAGAGCTCGGTGCCCACCGCCAGCCTCGAGCCGCTCCTTTTTTCGGTATCGACGTCGGCCTGCGTGACCGTGAGCACTTCGTCGAGCGGCTGCTCGGCCTCGATGACGACGATCGAAGTCATCAGCTTCGTGAGCGAGGCGATCGGCAGTACGACCTGTGCGTTCTTGTCGACCAGTATTTCCAGCGTGTCCTGATCCATGACCAGCGCCACGCTGGAATGGAGTTCGAGCGGATCGTCGGTCAGGCGCAAGCCCGAAAGCTCCCCGAAGGAAGGCCGGGCCACGGCGGCGACTGCTTTGCGCCGTGCGATGCGCGCATGGCGCGCCTTGCGCTTGGTAGCCGCGGTGGCCTTCGACTTGGCCGCGGGTTTGGCCTTCGCGCTCGAGGTCTTGCTTGCGGCTTCGCGCCGCTCGCCGGCGGCACTCGCGCCCATGCTCAGCGTTATCGCGATCATGGCGACAAGGCCGCCCAGCACACATCGCCAACTCCGCCCAGCCAGAACTTTCAACACCATCCGCTCCCTGTCCACGCCCCTTGGCGCAGTCTAGGTGAAAGAAAAAAAGCACGCAAGATCAAAAACTTACGCGCTCTTTCTCATGCGGACCTGAAGAGTGAAGTAATTGTCACCCCTGGGCCGCGACGCGCTCTGTCTTGCTGTGCAGCTTGTTCAATGCAGCGAGGTAGGCCTTGACTGAAGCCACCACGATGTCCGGATCGGCGCCTACGCCGTTGACCACCCGCCCACCGTGTTGCAAACGCACCGTCACCTCGCCTTGAGATTCTGTCGAGCCGCTGGTAATGGCATTGACCGAATAGAGCAGCATTTCCGCCCCGCTTTGCACCTTGGACTCGATCGCCTTCAAGCTCGCGTCGACCGGCCCGTTGCCGTCGCTTTCGGCTCGATGTTCAGCCTCGCCCATGGCAAAGGCCACCTGAGCATGCGGCCGCTCGCCGGTTTCGGAACGCTGGGCCAGCGAGAGCAAACGGAAATGTTCCCGTTCATGCGTGACACTCTCGTCGCCGACCAACGCGATGATGTCTTCGTCGAAGATATCGCTCTTGCGGTCGGCCAAATCCTTGAAGCGCGCGAAGGCGGCGTTGACGTCGGTTTCGCTGTCGAGCGCGATGCCGAGATCCTGCAGACGCTGCTTGAAGGCGTTGCGGCCGCTGAGCTTGCCGAGCACGATCTTGTTGGCGCTCCAGCCCACGTCCTCGGCGCGCATGATCTCGTAGGTGTCGCGCGCCTTGAGTACGCCGTCCTGATGAATGCCGGACGCATGCGCAAAAGCGTTGGCGCCGACCACGGCCTTGTTCGGCTGCACGATGAAGCCGGTGGTCTGCGAGACCAGGCGCGAGGCCGGCACGATCTGCGTGGTGTCGATGCCTACCTCCAGGCCGAAGTGGTCGCGCCGCGTGCGCACCGCCATCACCACCTCCTCGAGCGAGCAGTTGCCGGCACGCTCGCCCAGGCCGTTGATGGTGCATTCGACTTGCCGCGCACCGCCGATCTTCACGCCGGCCAGCGAATTGGCCACCGCCATGCCGAGGTCGTTGTGGCAGTGCACCGACCAGATCGCCTTGTCGGAATTCGGTACCCGCTCGCGCAAATCCCTGATGAAGTTGCCGTAGAGCTCGGGGATGGCATAGCCGACGGTGTCGGGAATGTTCAGCGTGGTCGCACCTTCCTTGATGACTGCCTCGAGCACACGGCACAGGAAGTCCGGATCGGAGCGGTAACCGTCCTCGGGCGAGAACTCGACGTCCTCGCACAGGTTGCGTGCGAAGCGAATGGAAAGCTTCGCCTGCTCGAGCACCTGCTCACGCGTCATGCGCAGCTTCTTCTCCATGTGCAACTCGCTGGTTGCGATGAAGGTGTGGATGCGCGCGCGTGTCGCGCCTTTCAGCGCTTCGGCTGCACGAGAGATGTCGCGGTCGTTGGCACGTGCCAGCGAACACACGGTCGACTCCTTGATCGCTTCGGCGATTGCCTTGACCGCCTCGAAGTCGCCGTTGCTCGACGCGGCGAAGCCGGCCTCGATGACATCGACCCGCAGTCGCTCCAACTGGCGCGCGATGCGCAGCTTCTCGTCCCGGGTCATCGAGGCGCCGGGCGATTGCTCGCCGTCGCGCAAGGTGGTGTCGAAGATGATGAGTTTGTCGGCCATGGGATCACTCCATCGGATGAACGCGAGATTGAGACACCCAAACAAAACGGCCCGCTTGCGAGATGCGCGCGGGCCGTGGTGCAGGGACGAACAGACGTGTGCAGTCAGCGCGCGCGGGGCACTCCTAGAAGCAGCAGCGGGGCGGTGACGGCAAACATGAACATTCAATATAGCACTGCTGTGAAGCGCGTGCTTGCGCGTACCGACGCATCAGCGATGCAGACCTTCCTCGTCGGGCTCGTCCATCGAGGTGGCGATGACGCTGACCGGGCGCCCCTTGGTCTTGCGCCAGCCATAGACGGCGTAACCCGAAAGCCCGTACACGACGAACAGTGCGAACAGCACCAGCGGGGGATGCAGGTTGATGATGGCGATGGCCAGGGCGATGGCCACGATCACGATGAAGGGCACCGAGCGTTTGAAACTCACGTCCTTGAAGCTGTAGAACGGCACGTTGGTCACCATGGTCAACCCGGCATACAGCGTGAAGGCAAAGGCGACCCAGGACAGCCACTCGATCTGCCCGGCGTCCTGGAAGCCCGAGTCGTCCATCAGCCAGATGAAGCCGACAACCATCGCCGCCGCCGCAGGGCTGGGCAGTCCCTGGAAGAAGCGCTTGTCGACCACACCGATGTTGGTGTTGAAGCGCGCCAGCCGCAAGGCCGCACCGGCGCAATAGACGAAGGCCGCGACCCAGCCCAGCTTGCCCAGGCCGCGCAGCGCCCACTCGTACATGATCAACGCCGGCGCGGCGCCGAAACTGACCATGTCGGCCAGCGAATCCATCTGCTCGCCGAAGGCGCTCTGGGTGTTGGTCATGCGGGCGACGCGGCCGTCCAGGCTGTCGAGCACCATCGCGCAGAACACGCCGATCGCGGCCTGATCGTAGCGGTCGTTCATCGCCATGACGATGGCGTAGAAGCCGCCGAACAGCCCCGCCAGCGTGAAAAGATTGGGCAGGATGTAGATGCCCTTGCGGCGCGGACGGCGCGGCGCGTCGTCCAGGTCGTCGGGATCGATCTGCGCGTCCTCGGACGGGCCGCCTTGCATGGGCGGCCTCACGCGCCCGGCAAGGAAGCCAGGATGGTCGAGGTGGCCGAGACCTTGTCGCCGGGCGCGACGTGCGGCGTCGCATCGGCTGGCAGGTACACGTCGACGCGAGAACCGAAGCGAATGAAGCCGTAGCGCTGTCCGCGCGCCACCGTGTCACCCGGCTGCACATAGCACAGGATGCGCCGGGCAATGAGGCCAGCCACCTGCACCAGCGTGACGGTGTGTCCGCCAACGTCGATCACCACCGCGTTGCGCTCGTTCTCGGTGGAGGCCTTGTCGAGGTCCGCATTCACGAACTTGCCCGGGAAATACTGCACCTCCCGCACCGTGCCATCGACACCCGAGCGATTGCTGTGAACGTTGAACACGTTCATGAACACGCTGATGACAATTGCATCGCGATCGGCGTAGGGATCGCGCACCGCCTCGATCTTGACGACGCGGCCATCGGCAGGCGAGAGCACCACGTTCTTCTCCGTGGGCACGACGCGCGGCGGATCGCGGAAGAACTGGACCACGAAAGCCAGCACCAACCAGCACAGGAAGGCCAGCAGGCCACCCAGGAAGAAGGAGGCGAACACCGCGACGAAGAACGCGATCGCGATGAAGGGCCAGCCTTCCTTTGCGAGGAGCGGATGGGGATAGTTCATGGCAACAAGGATAACGCAGGGTTTTGATGCGGCTGCGACGCAAAAATAGCCGCGCGCCTTGCGGCGTCGCGGCCTTTTCAAAGAGGGCCGATGCAGCTCAGTTCTTGCTCTGATCCACCAGCCGGTTCTTCTTGATCCACGGCATCATCGCGCGCAGTTGTTCGCCAACCACTTCGATCGGGTGTTCGGCGGTCAGCCGCCGACGCGACAGCAGCGTCGGCGCGCCGGCCCGGTTCTCGATGATGAAGCTCTTGGCGTATTCGCCGGTCTGGATGTCCTTGAGCGCCTGGCGCATCGCGGCCTTGGTCTCGTCGGTCACGATCTTCGGCCCGGTCACGTACTCCCCGTATTCGGCGTTGTTCGAGATCGAGTAGTTCATGTTGGCGATGCCGCCTTCGTAGATCAGGTCCACGATGAGTTTGAGTTCGTGCAGGCACTCGAAGTAGGCCATCTCGGGCGCATAGCCCGCCTCGGTCAGCGTCTCGAAGCCGGCCTTGATCAGCTCGACCGCGCCGCCGCACAGCACCGCCTGCTCGCCGAACAGGTCGGTCTCGGTCTCCTCGCGAAAGCTCGTCTCGATGATCCCGGCCTTGCCGCCACCGTTGGCCGTGGCATAGCTCAGCGCCAGGTCGCGCGCCCGGCCGGTCTTGTCGGCGTGGATCGCGATCAGGTGCGGAACGCCGCCACCCTGGCTGTAGGTGGAGCGCACCGTGTGGCCCGGCGCCTTGGGCGCGACCATCCACACGTCGAGGTCGGCGCGCGGCATGACCTGCCCGTAATGAACGTTGAAGCCGTGCGCGAAGGCCAGCGAGCCGCCCTGCTTGATGTTGGGCGCCACCTCGGCGGTGTACACGGCCCCGATCTGCTCGTCGGGCAGCAGCATCATGACGACGTCGGCGCCCTTGACCGCCTCACCCACCTCGGCGACCTTCAGGCCCGCCTTTTCGGCCTTGCTCCACGAAGCGCCGCCCTTGCGCAGACCGACGGTGACCTTGACGCCGCTCTCGCTGAGGTTGAGCGCGTGCGCGTGGCCCTGCGAGCCGTAGCCGATGATGGTGACGCTCTTGCCCTTGATGAGGCTCAGATCGGCGTCCTTGTCGTAATAGACCTTCATGGAGTTCTCCTGTCGAAAAGCAAAAAAATGGGGTTGACCGGCGTCAGACGCGCAGGATGCGCTCGCCGCGGCCGATGCCGCTGGAGCCGGTGCGCACGGTCTCGAGAATGGCGGCGCGGTCCACCGCCTCGATGAAAGCGTCGAGCTTGGCGGCGTCGCCGGTCAGCTCGATGGTGTAGGTCTTCTCGGTCACGTCGATGATGCGGCCGCGGAAGATGTCGGTCATGCGTTTCATCTCGTCGCGCTCCTTGCCCACGGCGCGCACCTTGATCAGCATCATCTCGCGCTCGGTGTAGTGGCCCTCGGTCAGATCGACGACCTTCACCACCTCGATGAGCCGGTTGAGGTGCTTGGTGATCTGCTCGATCACTTCGTCGCTGCCTCGCGTGGTGATGGTCATGCGCGAGAGCGAGGCGTCCTCGGTCACGGCGACGGTGAGGCTCTCGATGTTGTAGCCGCGCGCGGAAAACAGCGCGACGACTCTCGACAGGGCGCCAGGCTCGTTCTCGAGCAGCAGGGCAATGATGTGTTTCATTTGAAAATCGTCCTTCGCGCTCTTCAGACCGGCGGCGGTAACCGCCGGCCCTTGGCCACGCGCTTCGATGGATTGATAAAAGATCGTCCGGTGGATCGGGCTCGAGGCATTCGCCGAGCTACGGACACTCCTGACAAGAGGCCGGCAAGCCCCCTGCCCTCGCGCCCGTTGCGCGGTTCTTGCCGCCGGCCCTTACAGATCCTCGGAACCCAGGAGCATCTCTGAGATGCCTTGCCCCGCCTTGACCATCGGCCAGACGTTTTCCGTCGGGTCGGTGCGCACGTCGAGGAACACGGTGCGGTCCTTGAGCCGGATGGCTTCGCGCAACGCCGGCTCGACCTCGGACGGCTTCTCGATCTTCAGCCCGACGTGCCCATAGGCCTCCGCGAGCTTGACGAAATCGGGCAACGCGTCCATGTAGCTGTGCGAGTAACGGCCGCCGTAATCCAGCTGCTGCCACTGCCGCACCATGCCCAGATAGCGGTTGTTCAATGACAGGATCTTGACCGGCGTCTTGTACTGCAGGCAGGTCGAAAGTTCCTGGATGCACATCTGGATCGAGCCCTCGCCGGTGACGCAGAACACGTCGGCGTCGGGCTTGGCCAGCTTGATGCCCATCGCATACGGCAGGCCGACGCCCATCGTCCCCAGGCCGCCGGAATTGATCCAGCGCCGCGGCTCGTCGAAGCGGTAGTACTGCGCCGCCCACATCTGGTGCTGGCCGACGTCGGACGTGATGTAGGTGTCGCGCTCGCGCGTGAGCTCCCACAACTTTTCGATCACGAACTGCGGCTTGATGACATCGGCCGAGTTCTTGTACTTCAGGCACTCGCGGCCGCGCCAATCGGCGATCTGCTTCCACCAGCTCGACAGCGCCGCTGAATCGGGCTTGGCTTGCGCGTCCTTGATCTGAGAGATGAGCTCCTGCAGCACGTCCTTCACATCGCCGACGATCGGAATGTCGACCTTCACGCGCTTGGAAATGCTCGACGGATCGATGTCGATGTGCACGATCTTGCGTTCCACCGAGGCGAAGTGCTTGGGATTGCCGATCACGCGGTCGTCGAAGCGCGCCCCCACGGCCAGCAGAACGTCGCAGTTCTGCATCGTCATGTTGGCTTCATAGGTGCCGTGCATGCCCAGCATGCCGAGGAAGCGCGGGTCGGTGGCCGGGAAAGCGCCCAGGCCCATCAAGGTATTGGTGCAGGGATAGCCGAGCAGCTCGACCAGTTGGCGCACTTCAGCCGAGGCATTGCCCAGGATCACGCCGCCACCGGTGTAGATGTAGGGCCGCTTGGCCGAAAGCAGCAACTGCACCGCCTTGCGGATTTGGCCGCTATGGCCCTTCTTGACCGGCGTATAGGAGCGCATCTCGATGTGCGCCGGATAGTGGAAAGGCGCCGTCTTGAGCGACACGTCCTTGGGCACATCGACCACCACCGGGCCGGGCCGGCCAGTGCGCGCGATGTAGAACGCCTTCTTCATCGTGATGGCCAGATCGCGCACGTCCTTGACCAGGAAGTTGTGCTTGACGATCGGGCGGGTGATGCCGACGGTGTCGCATTCCTGGAAGGCATCGAGGC
>NZ_JACDCW010000058.1 GCF_013817345.1 Methylibium sp. | reverse complement strand
GCGGTGCGCCTTGTGCGGCGGCGAGCAGCGCAGGGCTTGCGGGCAGCGCGCGCAGCGCGCTTCGTGGACTGACTCGTCGCGGCTGTTTGAGCGCAGTGAGCGCAGCGAACGAAGCGAGTTCCGCGACGGCCCACAAGCCCGAGCAGCGCAGCGCAGTCGGCCCACAGGGCCGACCGCCGCACCGGCGCGCCGCCGCACACCCGCCCACGGCTTTGCTCCTGCCAAAAGTTCGCACAGCGGCCCCCCGAACGTCCGCAACGGGCCGATTGCCAACCCGTGCGGGGCTCGATCGATCACAACATTCCTAGCCGATCGAACGCAACTTGGTAGGAGACTTCAGATGCTGCGCGCCTGCCGCAGCGTGCCCATGCGGTCGACGCTGCGCACCTGCACCGTGCGGCGTTCGCCTTGCCGCTGCACTTCCAGGAGCACGCTGCGCTCGGGCCTGCCGCCGCTCCACAGGCGCTTGTAGAAAGTCTCCAGACCGGCCACCGCCTCGCCGTCGATGGCGGTGATCAGGTCGCCTGGCTCCAGCCCTGCTTGCTCGGCCGGGCTGTCGGGGTTGATCTTCACGATCCGCACGACGCCCTGCCGCTCTTCGCAGTTCACTCCGAGCCACGCGCGGTGGCTGGCGCGCGTGCTGCCGCGCTCGCGCAGCTCGCCGATGATGGGAGCGAGCAGGTCGACCGGCACGAACATGTTGCCCGGCCCGGTCTCGTGCTCGCCAGGTGTGTCCATGACCAGCAGCGAGCCGATGCCCAGCAGTTCGCCGCGCGCGTTGAAGAGGCCGGCGCCGCTGTGATCCGTGCGCGGCGGGCGCGTGAAGAGGGCCGTGTCGATGTGGTATTCCCAGTAGCCGGAAAACGCGCGCCGCGCGGAGAGCCGCGCCACGCTCACCGCACCTTCGTTCCCGCCGCTCACGAGCAACAGCGACTCGTCTGTGCTGACCCCCGTGTCGCTCGCCAAGGGGACCGCCGGCACTTCGATCGGCACCAGGGCTTGCAACAGCCCGAAACCCGAGGCCAGATCCATGCCGAGCACGCGGGCCGGCACGCGCTTGCCGCTGTCGAGCAGCAGGCTCACCTCGTCGGCTTCGAGCAGCAGGTAGCCGATGGTCAGTACCTCGCCGTCGTCGCCGATGACCACGCCCGAGCCGCTGCGCTGGCGCCCGAGGGTTTCGCTCGACGGAGCCTCTGCGACGGCCTTGACTTCGATGCCGACGACCGAATTGCTGGCGCGCTGCAGAGCGAGCGCCTGGCTGTGGGAAGCGGCGGCCTGGCGATGCGTGGCCGCGCTGCCGGGTTCTGCTGCGGCGACGCCCGGCGTTGTGAGAGCCATGCCGAGCAGCATCGCGGCCAGCGCCATCACCGGCCGGTGATGGCTGAAGCGCAGGCGCTGGAGATCAGCGTCCAGAGCCTGCAGCGTCGGGGTGCGGGTAACGGGCGTTGCGTCCATGACAGGCCTTTTGCGCGTTGTGTGAACGCGTGTGCCACAGCATGAACCGCCATGCCGCCCGAGCGGGCGACGGGGACTTTGCGGAGAGTGAGACCCGCCGCAGGCGTCGTCAGCGGCGGCGCCGGCCAAACGGCGGCTGGCCGCGCCAGTAACGGATCATCACGAAGCCGCCGACCATGCCGCCGAGGTGCGCGAAGTGCGCCACGCCGCCGGCCGGGCTGTACACGCCGAGTGCGAGTTCGATGGCGCCGAAGAGGATCACGAAGTTGCGCGCCTTCATCGGGATCGGCGGGAACAGCGGCATGATGATGCGGTTGGGAAACAGCATGCCGAAAGCCAGCAGCAGGCCGAACAGACCGCCGGAGGCTCCCACGGTGGGATAGGGCGAGCCGAGCAGCGCGGCGACCAGCAGTTGCGCCACGGCCGCCGCGAGCACGCTGGCGCCGTAGAACTGCAGGTAGCGGCGGGTGCCCCACAGCCGCTCGAGCTCGGCGCCAAACATCCACAAGCCGAGCATGTTGAAGAACAGGTGGCCAATCGAGCCGTGCAGGAAGCTGTAGGTGCCCACCTGCCACGGGAGAAAGTTGCCACCCAGCGGCCAGAGTGCGAACAACTGCAGGAACCAGGGGCCCACAAACTGCGCAAGGCAGAACACCCCGACGTTGATCAGTAGCAGGGCCTGGGTGATCGGAGGCAGCGGCGGCATGGCAAGGTGTTTTGAGTCGCGAAGGACGCGCACTCGGGGAGAAGTCCCCGGATGAAGGGCGGCGTGATGCGGGGTGGTGCCTCGGGACGGACTCGAACCGTCACTCCTTGCGGAACGGGATTTTGAGTCCCGCGCGTCTACCGATTTCGCCACCGAGGCCAGTGTGCTGAGTGGTCGAGATTCTGCCATGGGGCCTCTTTCCTGCTGCGACAATCGCCCCAGAAAGGCCTGCCCATGCCCCGCTACCCGACCCTCGAAGACACCATCGGCGCCACGCCCCTGGTGCGGCTCGTGCGACTGCCCGGCATCGCGAACGAACAGCGCGGCAACATCGTTCTCGGCAAGCTCGAAGGCAACAATCCGGCCGGCTCGGTGAAGGACCGTGCGGCCATCAGCATGATCCGCCGCGCCGAGGAGCGCGGCGAGATCAAGCCCGGCGACACGCTCATCGAGGCGACATCGGGCAACACCGGCATCGCACTGGCCATGGCAGCGGCGATCCGCGGCTACCGCATGCTGCTGGTCATGCCCGAAGACCTGAGCATCGAACGCGCGCAGTCCATGAAGGCTTTCGGCGCGCAGTTGATCCTCACGCCCAAGGCGGGTGGCATGGAGTACGCGCGCGACCTCGCCGAAAAGCTGCAAAGCGAAGGCAAGGGTCGGGTGCTCGACCAATTCGCCAACTTCGACAACCCGCGCATCCATTACGAAACCACGGGCCCTGAAATCTGGCGCGACACCGAGGGCCGCATCACGCATTTCGTGAGCGCGATGGGCACCACGGGCACGATCACCGGCGTGTCCAGGTATCTGAAGGAGCAGAACCCCGCGGTGCGCATCGTCGGTGCGCAACCGAGCGAGGGCTCGCGCATCCCGGGCATCCGCAAATGGCCCGAGGCTTACCTGCCCAAGATCTACGAGCCGAGCCGGGTCGATGAAACCATCAACGTGAGCCAGTCGGACGCCGAAGAGATGGCGCGTCGGCTCGCGCGCGAGGAAGGCCTCTTCGCCGGCATTTCGGCGGCGGGCGCGTGCTGGGCCGCCTTGCAGGTGGCGCAGACGGTCGAGAACGCGACCATCGTCTTCGTGGTCTGCGACCGCGGCGACCGTTATCTTTCCACCGGCGTGTTCCCCGCCTGAGCGCTGGCTGCGCGTGCGCGGCATCGAGCCGCAATGGCTGGGCGTCGCGGCACGACTCGAAGCCTAGAATCGCCGGGGAGATCACAGCACGGGGCCGCCAGCATGGAAGCGAACAAGGAAATCGACACGCGCGGCCTCAATTGCCCGCTGCCCATCCTCAAGGCCAAGAAGGCGCTGGCCGACATGACGAGCGGCCAGACTCTGAAAATCGTGGCCACGGACCCTGGCTCGGTGCGCGACTTCCAGGCCTTCGCGCGCCAGACGGGCAACGAGCTGGTCGAGCAGCAGACGGCGGGCAACGAGTACATCCACTGGCTGCGGCGCCGATGAGGCCGATGCCGGCTCTAAAAGCACAAAGCCACCGCGGAGGTGGCTTTGTGCTTTTGGGGCCGAGGCTGCTCGTGCCGCGCGGGCCGGCTCAGATGTCCAGCGTCTGGAGGTACTCGCGAAAGCTCGCGCTGACCTCCGGATGCGCCAGCGCCAGTTCCACGTTGGCCTGCAGGAAACCTTCCTTGCTGCCGCAGTCGTAGCGCTTGCCTTCGTAGCGGTAGGCGAACACCTTCTGGCGCCGCAGCAGCCCGGCGATGCCGTCGGTGAGCTGGATCTCGCCGCCCACGCCGCGCGGCTGGGCGCGGATTTCGGAGAACACGTCGGGCATGAGGATGTAGCGACCGGCCACGCCGAGCAGCGAGGGTGCGTCTTCGGGCGCGGGCTTCTCGACGATGGCGGTGATGTCCATCATGCGGTCGTTGACCGGCGTGCCGTCGACGATACCGTAGCGCCGGGTCTGATCAGCCGGCACTTCCTGCACGGCGATGATCGAGGCGCGCCATTCCTCGAACTGTTCGACCATCTGCTTGAGGATCGGCGTGGTGCCGACCATCAGGTCGTCCGCCAGCAGCACCGCGAAAGGCTCGTTGCGCACCAGCCGCTCCGAGCACAGCACCGCATGTCCCAGACCCATCATCTTGGCCTGCCGCACGTAGACGCACTCCATGTCGTCGGGCTTGACCTGATGCACCAGCGCCAGCAGTTCGGCCTTGCCGGCGGCTTCGAGTTCCATCTCCAGCTCGTAAGCCATGTCGAAATGGTCTTCGATCGGACGCTTGCTGCGGCCGGTGACGAAAATCATTTCGCGAATGCCGGCGGCGTACGCCTCCTCGACCGCGTACTGGATCAGCGGCTTGTCGACCACCGGCAGCATTTCCTTGGGCTGGGCCTTGGTGGCCGGCAGGAAGCGGGTGCCAAGCCCGGCCACGGGGAAGATCGCTTTGTTGATCAGCATTTACTTACAATCGTCCGGCAATGGAAACGTGATCGATTCTGTCACGCCCTTTTCGACGCAAGAACGCCCGCTGCCCGTTAGCGTAAGCCAGCGCACATGTGCGGCTCACACTGGAGTCCGATGGACCTTTTGATTGCCGAGCCGATGGAAGCCGAAGTGCTGCAGTGGCTGCAGGCTCGGCATCGCGTTCGCTATGCGCCGGAGCTGGCCCGCGATCCACGCGCGTTCCGGCAAACTCTTTTCAACGTGCGAACGGCGATGCTGCCGCCTTCCTTGCGCGTGGATGAAGAAACGCTGTCGTTTGCGCCGATGTTGCGGGCGGTCGGGCGTATCGGCTCGGGGCTGGAGAACATCGACATCGATGCCTGTGCCCGGGCCGGTGTGGAGCTGGTGCGCGGCAATGCATCCACTGCGCCGGCCGAGGCCGAATTCCTGGTGGGCGCGTTGATCGCCCTGTTGCGTCCCGGCATGCTGGCTGGCCGCGAAGGCGGTGGCCGCGAGCTGGCCAGCGCCACTGTGGGTTTGGTCGGTCTGGCGCCGGCAGCCCGCTCGCTCGCGGCCTTGCTGAGCGGGTTCGGCTCGCGCCTGATCGGCTATGAGCCGACCCTGCATGCCACCGATGCCCTGTGGGGGCGCTGGCGCGTCGAGCCGATCGGCTTGCGCGAGCTGCTGGAAACGGCCGATGCTGTGTGCGTGCAGCTGCCTTTCTACAGCCGCTACCAGGGCCTGCTCGGTGATCGCTATCTGCCGCACGGCAAGCCCGGGCAGGTGCTGGTCAGCACCTCGCATTCGGCCCTGTTCGACGAATCGGCGCTGGCGAAGGTGCTGCGCAGCGGGCGACTGGCCGGTGCATGGCTCGACAGCGTCTCGCCCGGTCTGCTCGACGAAGGCCGGCCGCTGCACGGCGTGGCCAACCTTCACACCACATCGCGGCTCGCCGGCTACACGCAGGAGTCGCGTGTGCGCAGCGTGTGGGCCGTTGCGCAGCGCCTCGACGAGGTGCTGAGCCAGACTCCGCCGGTGGCGCGAGAATCTCGCGCTCCGGTGCCGCCGCTCAACGGGCCGGTGTCGATGCCGGGGCCGCTAGGCAGTGCAGACGACGATCCGGATTCGCTCGTTGGCAACGACGAGGACGATGCCGGCGGCGGCGTGGTGATCGACATGCCCGAGGTGCGCGAACTGCGCGACGCCGAGCTCAGCCCACACGAGCGCGCTGCTCGCGCAGACGCTGCAGCGTCGCGCTGAAGTCGGTCAGGCGCGCACGCTCCTGCGCAACCACGACCTCGGGCGCGCGGGCAATGAAGCCCGCGTTGCCGAGCTTGGCGAGTGCCCTGACGATTTCCGCTTCCAGCCGAAGCATCTCCTTGTCGAGCCGCTCGCGTTCGGCGGCGACATCGATCTCCACGTGCAGCGCCATTCTCAGTTCGCCGAGCACGACGACCGCGGCTGCTGCGCTGGCCTGCGCGAAGTCGGCCTCGCTGGAAAGCACGCGCACCTCGCTGAGCTTGGCCAGCGTTTTGATCAGCGGCGCGGCCTGTTCGATGAACGCAGCGTCACCGCAAGTCAGCAGCGGCACGCGTGCGGCGGGTGAGAGGCTCATCTCGCTGCGCAGCGCACGGCAGGCGCCGACCGCCTGCTTGAGCCGACCGACCCAGGCATCCGCTCGTGCATCGACGCGTTGGAGTTCGGCCTGCGGATACGGAGCCGTGGCGATCGAGGCCTCGCTGCCCGCGGTTTTGCGCTCGGCAACGGGTGCCACCACCTGCCAGAGCTCCTCGGTGATGAAGGGCGTGATCGGGTGCAGCAGCCGCAGCACCGTTTCCAGCACGCGGATCAGCGTGCGGCGCGTGGCGCGCTGCGTTGAATCGTCACCGATGGCGATCTGTACCTTGGCGATCTCCAGGTACCAGTCGCAGTACTCCTCCCACACGAACTGGTAGATCGCGCTGGCCACGTTGTCGAGGCGGAACTCGGCGAAGCCCTTCTCCACCCCGGCTTCGACGCGCTGCACCTCGCCCGTGATCCAGCGGTCCGCCTCGGAGAAGTGCAGGTAGCCGCCGGGAACGCACTCCTCGGCACCGTGCGGCTTGAAGCCGCAGTCCTGCCCTTCGCAGTTCATCAGCACGAAGCGCGTCGCGTTCCAGAGCTTGTTGCAGAAGTTGCGGTAGCCCTCGCAGCGCTTGGTGTCGAAATTGATGTTGCGGCCCAGGCTGGCGTAGCTGGCCATCGTGAAGCGCAGGGCGTCGGCGCCGTAGGCCGGCATGCCGCCCGGATGCTCCTTCTTCACGCGCGCGGCGACCTTGGGTGCGGTCTCCGGCTTGCGCAGGCCGGTGGTCGATTTCTTCACCAGCGTGTCAATGTCCACGCCCTGGATCAGATCGACCGGATCGAGCACGTTGCCCTCGGACTTGCTCATCTTCTTGCCCTCGGCATCGCGCACCATGCCGTGGATGTAGACGGTCTTGAAGGGCACCTTGCCGGTGAAGTGCGCCGTCATCATGATCATGCGGGCGACCCAGAAGAAGATGATCTCGTAGCCGGTGACAAGCACGCTCGAAGGCAGGAAGAGATCGAGCTCCTTCGTCTGCTTGGGCCAGCCAAGCGAAGAGAAGGGCACCAGGGCCGATGAGTACCAGGTGTCGAGCACGTCGGGGTCGCGCGTGAGGGCGCCGTGGTAGCCGGCGGCCTCTGCCTTGGCGCGCGCCTCTTCCTCGCTGCGAGCGACGAAGAGCTCGCCGGCCTCGCCGTACCACGCGGGAATCTGATGGCCCCACCAGAGCTGGCGCGAGATGCACCAGTCCTGGATGTTGTTCATCCACTGGTCGAAGGTGTTGACCCAGTTTTCGGGGACGAACTTCACGTCACCCGAGGCCACCGCATCGATCGCCTTGCGCGCGATGCTCTTGCCGTCGGGGCCGGCCTTGCTCACCGCGACGAACCACTGGTCGGTGAGCATCGGCTCGATCACCTGGCCGGTGCGTGCGCAGCGGGGCACCATCAGCTTGTGCTTCTTAACCTCGACCAGGAAACCTTGCGCCTCGAGGTCGGCGACGACGCGCTTGCGCGCGACGAAGCGGTCCAGTCCGCGGTAGGCCGTCGGAGCGTTGTCGTTGACGGTCGCGTCGAGGTTCAGGATGCCGATCAGCGGCAGGCCGTGGCGCTGGCCGACCGCATAGTCGTTGACGTCGTGTGCGGGCGTGACCTTGACGACCCCGGTACCGAAGGTGCGGTCCACGTAGGCGTCGGCGATCACCGGAATCTCGCGCTCGCATAGCGGCAGCATGACGGTCTTGCCGATCAGCGCGGCGTAGCGCTCGTCCTCGGGGTGCACCATCACCGCGGTGTCGCCGAGCATCGTCTCGGGCCGCGTGGTCGCCACCACGACTTCGCCCGAGCCATGGGCGAGCGGATAGCGGATGTGCCACAGGAAGCCGTCTTCTTCCTCGCTCTCCACCTCGAGGTCGGACACCGCCGACTTCAGCACCGGGTCCCAGCTCACCATGCGCTTGCCGCGGTAGATGAGGCCCTGCTCGTAGAGCTGCACGAAAGTGTCGGTCACCACCGGCGAGAGCTTCTCGTCCATGGTGAAGTACTCGTGCGCCCAGTCCACGCTGGCACCCACGCGGCGCATCTGCTCGGTGATGGTGGAGCCCGACTGCTCCTTCCACTCCCACACCTTGGCGACGAAGTTTTCGCGGCCGAGATCGTGGCGGCTCACGCCCTGCTGCTGCAACTGCCGCTCGACGACGATCTGCGTGGCGATGCCGGCATGGTCGGTGCCGGGCACCCACAGCGTGTTGTGGCCGAGCATGCGATGCCAGCGTGTAAGCGCATCCATGATCGTCTGGTTGAACGCGTGGCCCATGTGCAGCACGCCCGTCACATTGGGTGGCGGCAGCTGGATGCTGAAGGAGGGCTTGCCGGTATCGAGCGTCGGCGTGAACAGGCCGCGCGCTTCCCACAGAGGTGCCCATTTAGCCTCGATCGGGCCGGGTTCGAAGGACTTGGCGAGTTCGGTCATGGCGGGCTTCGCAAAAACGAAACGGCGCCCAGGGGGCGCCGTTTCCGCAGGGTCGAAGAGAGCATTCTACGGGGGCGTCGGTTACCAGACGCATGAGCGGTCGCCGAGTTTCGGGCATGACGGCACTGCATCGCGCGGTTGTTGGACCGCCCTTTCAGCGCGGACAAGCTTCCGCCGCAATGCCCTGCAGACGCTCGTCGCGATCGACCCACCAAGCGACCCCGCGCAGGCGTTCCGGTTTGGCGCCTTCGGGGATTCGGAGGGCACGCAATTCGCGCGTCGGACCGTTGCCAAGCGCCAGCGGGCCGGCGACTGCCCGCACCAGCCGGCGCGTGCTGGCATTGCCCTCGGCCCCGGCCGGCAGGTCCTCGACCAGCGCAAGGTAGGCGAGGGCGCCCGCCGGGGCGCTGCCACGGCTTTGCAGCTGCAGCCCGAGGTAGCCGTTCCAGGCCGGGCCGCCCTCGACCGAAAGGCGCAGCGTCGGGCTGACGGCGAGGCGCCAGGCCGCCTCGCCCGAAGCCGTCAGGGAGTGCCGCGCCGAGATGGCGGCGCGGCGTGCTTCGCCCTCCGCAAGCGCCCCCAGGGCCAGCGGCGCTTGCGCGCCGCGAGTGCCCGGTGTTATCCAGTCGAGCGCCCACGTGCCGGGCGGCAGTTCGGCTTCGGCCGGCGCCGCCCAGCAGGCTGCGCAGTCGGCATCGATGAAGCGCTCGACCACGCTCCGCGGCTCGGCGCAGGCCGGTGCGGTGGCCGGCTGGCTCATGCCCTGCACGCCGGCGAGCAAGGCCCCGGCTCCTAGAATCCATCGATGCATCCCGCGCATTCTGACGACCTTCTTTCTCCCGCTCCGGCGCCCGTTTCTGCGCGTCTGCTCGAACACCTGAACCCCGAACAGCTCGCGGCGGTGACCCTGCCCAAGGGCCATGCGCTGATCCTGGCCGGCGCCGGTTCCGGCAAGACGCGTGTACTGACCACGCGCATCGCCTGGCTCATCCACACCGGGCAGGTTTCGCCTGCAGGCGTGATGGCGGTGACCTTCACCAACAAGGCCGCCAAGGAGATGCTCACGCGCCTGGCAACGCAGTTGCCGGTCAACCCGCGCGGCATGTGGATCGGCACCTTTCACGGCCTGTGCAACCGCTTCCTGCGTGCGCACTGGAAGCTGGCCGCGCTGCCGCAGGGCTTCCAGATTCTCGACACGCAGGACCAGCTCTCGGCCGTCAAGCGCGTCATCAGGGGCATGAAGCTCGACGAGGAGCGCTTTGCTGCGAAGCCGTGCACCTGGTTCATCGCCGGTGCGAAGGAAGAAGGGCTGCGCCCCAAGGACGTGCCGGTGCGCGACGAGCTCACCCGCGTGCAGCAGCAGATCTACCAGGCCTACGAAGACCAGTGCCAGCGCGAGGGCGTCGTCGACTTCGCCGAGTTGATGCTGCGCACTTACGAGCTGTTGCGCGACCACACCGAGCTGCGCGATCACTACCAGCGCCGCTTCCGTCACATCCTCGTCGACGAGTTCCAGGACACCAACCGGCTGCAGTACGCCTGGCTGAAGATGTTCGCCGGACCCGATAGCAACGTGCTCGCGGTCGGCGACGACGACCAGAGCATCTACGCCTTTCGGGGCGCACTGGTCGGCAACATGGCCGATTTCGAGCGCGAGTTCAGGGTGCAGCAGGTCATCAAGCTCGAGCGCAACTACCGCTCGTTCGGCAACATCCTCGACACCGCCAACGCGCTCATCGCCAACAACTCGCGGCGGCTGGGCAAGAACCTGCGCACCGAGGCCGGGCCGGGCGAGCTGGTGCGGGTGTTCGAGGGCAGCAGCGACTTCGCCGAGGCGCAATGGCTGCTCGACGAGGCGCGCCAGCTCTTGCGCGAGGGCTCGCCTCGCAGCGAGATCGCGGTGCTCTACCGCAGCAATGCGCAGTCGCGCGTCATCGAGAGCGCGCTGTTCAACGCCAGCATGCCGTATCGCGTGTACGGCGGGCTGCGCTTCTTCGAGCGCGCCGAGATCAAGCACGCGCTGGCCTACCTGCGGTTGCTAGAGAACGCCAACGACGACACCAGTTTCCTGCGCGTCGTGAACTTCCCCACCCGCGGCATCGGTGCGCGCACGCTCGAGCAGTTGCAGGATGCCGCGCGCGTTAGCGGCCGCAGCCTTTATCAGAGCGTGGGCGCGGTCGCCAGCAAGGGCGGCGCGAACCTGGCCGCCTTCACCACGCTGATCGATGCGATGCGCGAGGCCACGCGCGGGCTTACCTTGCGAGAAATCATCGAGCACCTGGTCGAAGGCAGCGGCCTGGCCGACTTCTACCGGGCCGAGCGCGAAGGCGCCGAGCGGCTCGAGAACCTGGGTGAACTGGTCAACGCGGCCGAGGCCTTCGTGACCCAGGAGGGCTTCGGCAAGGACGCCGTGGCGCTGCCGGTGGACGAGCAGGGTGCGGCGGCCGGCCAGAGCGGCGCGGGGCTGCGGCCCGGCCAGATCGCTCCGGGTCTGCCCGCTGCGGTGGCGCTGGCCGAGGCGCTGGCACCCGACGCCGAGACCGGCGAGATCATGTCGCCGCTCGCCGCCTTCCTCACCCATGCTGCGCTGGAGGCCGGCGACAACCAGGCCCAGGCGGGGCAGGACGCGATCCAGCTGATGACCGTGCATGCCGCCAAGGGCCTGGAGTTCGATCACGTCTTCATCACCGGCCTGGAAGAGGGCCTGTTCCCGCACGAGAACTCGGCCAGCGATGTCGACGGGCTGGAAGAAGAGCGCCGCCTGATGTACGTGGCGATCACGCGGGCACGCAAGCGCCTGTACCTGAGCTTCAGCCAGACCCGCATGCTGCACGGCCAGACCCGGTATCACATCAAGAGCCGCTTCCTGGACGAATTGCCCGAAGGTGCGCTCAAGTGGCTGAGCCCCAAGCTCGCCGGCTTCGGCTCCAGCTATGCCCGCGAATACCAGCAGGCTTGGCAGCGCGGTTCGGGGCCGGGCGGCATGGTCGGCGCCGGGCGGATGGCGCCCCGCGAGGCGCCGGCCGCTTTCGAGGCAGCGGCGCGCGCCACGCCGCAAGGGCTGCGCTCCGGCCAGAGCGTGTTCCACACCAAGTTCGGCGAGGGCGTGATCGTC
Source organism: Methylibium sp. (assembly GCF_013817345.1). GTDB lineage: Bacteria > Pseudomonadota > Gammaproteobacteria > Burkholderiales > Burkholderiaceae_C > Methylibium. The sequence continues at coordinate 15,741 of NZ_JACDCW010000058.1, read as the reverse complement.
ACGCTCGAAGGCGTAGGCGCCGACGCGCGCGCCCAGGTCAACTTCGGCCGCCACGGCATGAAGTGGCTGGCCTTGTCGGTGGCCAAGCTCACGCCGATCGAGTAGGGCGTCTTCGGCTCGCCGCCGCGGCGGTGCACCGGCGACGGGCGGGTCAGTCCGGCAGTGGCGGAGCCGGAGCCGGAGCCGGAGCCGGAGCCGGAGCGGGCGGTGGCGAGCCTGGCAGGGCCTGAAGTGCGCTTGATGCCGGCCGCTCGGTGTACCTGATCACGATGCCGGAATCGTCGGTCTCGTCGTCGCCGGACACGGCATCGATGCCGGCACCGATGACCTTGCCGGTCAATTCGACACTGGTGGAGACCACTGCACCGGTCACGCTGATCGCCGCGCCGACCACCGCGCCGCCGACGGTCAGCACTGCGCAGCCGGTGAGGCCACGAGCGATATCGCCACGATCGCAGCAGTCATCCACCTTCGCCGCCGGTGCTTCGTCGAGTTCATCGGATTCTTGATGCCCATGAGAAACGCGCCCGAGTATTCCGCGCGGTGTTGGGCTCTGCGTACTTTGGCTCAGGCGCCGTGTCATCGCGTTGTCACGTCGCGTTCATGACGGCTTCATGCCACCTGCCTACCGTCGCGAGGTTTTCGGTGGTCCGAGCACGGATCCACATCACTTCAACCCGCAAGGACAGCCCCTTTATGAACAAGCCCGTTGATTTCCCGGTCGGTCATCTTTCCGACCCTGATGACGAAGTCACCAACGAGACGCGCAACGCCAGCTTCATGGACGTTCTCGATGCCCGCCTCAGCCGCCGCTCCTGGCTCCGCGGCGGTGTCGGCACTGCCGCAACGGCGGTCCTGGGCGGCGTCGGGGCGAGCGCCTTCGCTCGCGGTCGGGGCGACGACAAGGACGACGACGAGCGCGGCGAGCGGCACGGCAAGGGCAAGGGCCGCAAGGACGACGGCGAGATCGAGAAGCTGGGCTTCAGCCCGGTGAACAAGAGCATCGCCGACACCGTCAGCGTGCCGGCCGGCTACACCGCCAGCGTGCTGATCGCCCTCGGCGATCCGCTCGACGCCCAGACGCCCGAGTACCGCAACGACGGCACGGACCGCGACTTCGACCGCCGTTCGGGCGATCATCACGACGGCATGGAGTTCTTCGGTCTGAGCCAGGACGGCCGCCGACCGGATTCGCGAAGCTCCGAGCGCGGACTGATCGCGATCAACCACGAGGCGACCAGCCATCCGCGCAACTGGCGCCCCTCGATCTTCATCCACCCCGATGGCGGCGACAACGGTCCCTTGCGTCCGGCAGCCGAGGTGGACAAGGAAATCGACATCCACGGCGTGGCCGTCATGGAAGTGCGAAAGCATGGCGGCGCGTTCTCCTACGTGCGCCAGTCGCCCTACAACCGCCGCATCACGCCGCTCACGCCGGTCGAGCTATCCGGCCCGCTCCGCGGCCATCCGCTGATGGTGACCCAGTACGACCCGCAGGGCATCCGCACGCGCGGCACCATCAACAACTGCGGCACCGGCATCACGCCCTGGGGCACCTACCTCACCGGCGAGGAGAACTGGGGCGGCTACTTCACCCGCGGCGCAGGCGACGACGCGGCGCGCAACGACAAGAGCGTCACCTCGCTGAACCGCTATGGCCGCAGGGCCGGTGCCGCCAGCCGTCACGGCTGGGAGACTGCAGTGAGCGCCGACGCAGCGCGGCAGGACGGCTATGACCGCTGGAACATCGGCAAGACCGGCGCATCGGAAGACGGCCGCGACGACTACCGCAACGAACTCAACGGCATGGGCTACGTCGTCGAGATCGATCCCTACGACCCCGACGCGGTGATCAAGAAGCGTACCGGTCTGGGCCGCTTCGCGCACGAGAGCGCCGTGTTCAGCCTGCGCAAGCCCGGCCGCCCGCTGGCCGTGTACATGGGCGACGATTCACAGAACGAGTACATGTACAAGTGGGTGTCCGAGGCTCGCTGGACACCCGCCGACGCCACGCCGCGCAAACGCATGGCCGCTGGCGACAAGTTCCTCGACAAGGGCCGGCTCTACGTTGCGAAGTACGACGCCGACGGCACGGGCCGCTGGATCGAGCTGTCGATCGGCAATCCGCTGATCGCCGGCTATGCGCTCTACGCGTTCGCCGACCAGACCGACGTTGTGGTCAACGCCCGCCTCGCTGCCGATGCCGTGGGCGCGACCAAGATGGATCGCCCGGAGTGGTGTGCCGTGAACCCGGCCAACGGCGAGATCTACGTCACGATGACCAACAACAGCAACCGCGAGATCGAGCCGGCCAACGCCGCGCAGTCACGCGTGGACAGTGCCAACCCGCGCAGCTACAGCGACTCCTTCGGCGGCGCGCCGGCCGGCTCGCCCGGCAACATCAACGGCCACATCATCCGCATGGCCGAGCGGCGAGGCGAGGCCGACGCCACGTCGTTCACCTGGGACGTGTACCTGTTCGGCGCCGAGGCGGGTGCCGAAGCGGGCAGGATCAACCTGTCATCGCTGACGGACTCGCAGGATTTTTCCAGCCCCGATGGCCTGTGGTTCAGTCCGGCCACCGGCATCTGCTGGATCCAGACCGACGACGGTGCCTACACCGACGTGACGAACTGCATGATGCTCGCGGGCATTCCCGGCCGGGTGGGCGACGGGGTCAAGAAGACGCTGAGCTACACCCTGGCCGACGGCAGCGCGCTCAACGTCGATACCTATGTGGGCAAGAAGCCCGAGCCGCAGACCCTGGCGCGCTTTCTGGTGGGCCCGGTCGATTGCGAGATCACCGGTTGCACGGAAACGCCCGACGGCAAGGCGCTGTTCGTCAACATCCAGCATCCCGGCGAAGGCACTCCGCTGGCGGCCATCGGCAATCCCGACGGCTACGTCAGCCAGTGGCCCAGCAACGCCGGCTACGGCGCCGGCAAGCGGCCGCGTTCGGCCACCATCGTGATCACCAAGAACGACGGCGGGCGCATCGGCAGCTGAGGTTTACAACGACACCCGCTGCGGCGGGAGTGTTCTTCGAGCCGGCGCATGCGCCGGCTTTTTTCATGTGCCGCCGGCGGGTGCCGAGTCGGGGTGGTCGGGCTGGAAGGAGTCGGCATAGCTGAACCAGAGCGACGCGTAGAACACCGTCGAGAACAGCATCATGGCCGGCAGCGCCGCATGCGCGACGACCTGGGAAAGACCCAGCAGCGCCAACACCGTCTGCGTGACCATCAGGAAGCCGAGCAGCAAGCCGAACCAGGCCAGGCCGTACAGCGCGAATGCACCCACGCTGCGCAGGCACGCCAGCATGCTGGCGAAGAGCGCCTTGCCGACCGGCATGTTTTCCCAGAACACCAGCGCCGGCGCGTGCCAGAAAACAAGCGACAGCAAGGTCATGAGCACCAGCCGCAGCAGCACGCCGAACTCGAGCATCGGGTCGCTGAGCAGTTCCGGTGTCGCCTCGTTCTCGGCCATCGCCTGCACCGCAGCGGCGAAGCGCCCGCCATCGACGAGGTGAGCGAGCAGCACCACCGCGATCGCCGCCGCCGCGTACACGCCGCCGAGCTGCAGCAGCGCACGGCGCTGCGCCGGCGCACGCAAGGGTTGCAGCAGCAACCCGGGATGCACGTTGTGTCCGGCCTCCACCTGACGGGTGGCGATCATGAAGGCGATGCTGGCCAGCGGCATCAGGCCCAGTGCCAGTACCGGGCCGAGCAGCGGCAGTTGCAGCAGCATCAGCGCGCCGAAGGCCACCGCCGCGAACATGGCGCTGAGGCCCAGCGGCTGCCGGAAGAAAACACGAAAGCCGCCGCGCACCCACTGCAGGCCTTGGCGGGCGCGAACCGTCTTGAGCTTCATCGAGTCGTCGTTTCAGGCGCGCTGCGGATGCCAGGGCGTTGCGCTGCGTTCGCGCAGCACGCGCTCGAAATGCGCCGGGTCGTGGGGCACCAGCATGCTGGCTTCGCGCGGCAGGTGCACGTCCCAGAGTCGCGAGATCCAGAAGCGCAGCGCCGCGGCGCGCAGCATCGCCGGCAGGAGCCGCACTTCGTCGCCGGTCAGCGCACGCACCGTTTCGTAGGCGTCGACGAAGGCCGCGGCGCGTTGCTCGTCGAGCCGCCCCGAGTCGAGGTCGATGCACCAGTCGTTCAAGCAAACGGCAATGTCGAAGGCGAGGGCATCGACGCCGGCGAAGTAGAAGTCGAAGAAGCCGGCGAGGCGCGGCTGGCCGTCGGCATCGTTCTCGAACATCACGTTGTCGCGGAACAGGTCGGCGTGGATGGGGCCGCGAGGCAGCGCCGCATACGAGGCCGAGGCCGCCACGCTGTGCTGAAAGGTCAGTTCGCCGTCGATCAGCGAGCGCTGCGCATCGGCAAGGAAGGGACGCACCTGCGGCACGGTCTCGTCCCACCAGGCCAGCCCGCGCAGGTTGGGCTGCTGACGCGGATAGTCGGCCGCAGCGAGGTGCATGCGCGCCAGCGCGGCGCCGACCTGTTCGCAGTGCTGCGCACTCGGTGCCAGCGCATGGCCGCCCCGCAGCCGGTCGACCAGTGCGGCCGGCTTGCCGTGAAGCGCGTGGAGGATGCCGCCGCGGGCATCGGCCTGCGGCTCCGGCACCAAAATGCCGCGCTGCGCCAGATGCTTCATCAGGTGCAGGTAGAACGGCAGTTGCTCGAAAGAAAGCCGCTCGAACACGGTGAGCACGTACTCGCCGCATTCGGCGCTGGCGAAATAGTTGGTGTTCTCGATGCCGGCGCTGATCGGCTCGAGCGCCGTGAGCCGGCCCAAGCCGAGCTGGGCCACGAGTGCGGCGGCCTCGTCGAAGCCGACTTCGGTGAAAACCGCCATCGCGGGCGGCCTAGAAGGACAGCACGCGCCAGACGCTGCGTCCGGCGGATCCCTTGGATGAGTTCGGACCGGAGCTGGTGTCGCGCCCGGCATCCGGTGCAAGCACCTCGTACTCGGCCGCCAGGGCCCCCTTGGGCCGCACGGTGATATTGCGCACCGCGCCGCGCACGCGAAGTTCTTCGATGCGCGCGCCTTCGTCCTCGATCACGGTGCGGCGCACGGCCGGCTCGGGAGTCTGCGTCTGCGCTGACGGCTGTGCCGGCGCAGTGGCTTGGGCCGCTGCACCCAACGGCACAACGCACAAGGCGGCGAGTGACAAAAAGCGCTTCAACATGGCACCGATTGTAGGCGGGCACCCGGGTGCGGGCGGCCCAAAGGCTGCGGCCACAATGCCGGCATGAGTTCCGCGCGAGACGACATTTTGCTGCTGGTGGACGGCTCCAGCTACCTCTACCGTGCCTATCACGCGCTGCCCGATCTGCGCAGCCCCGAGGGCGAGCCGACCGGCGCGCTGCACGGCATGGTCGCCATGCTCACCAAGCTGCGCGAGCAGTACCCCTCGGCCCATGCCGCCTGCGTGTTCGACGCCAAGGGGCCGACCTTTCGCGACGAGTGGTACCCCGAGTACAAGGCCACTCGCACCGCGATGCCCGACGATCTGGCCCGCCAGATCGCCCCGATCCACGAGGTGGTGCGGCTGCTCGGCTGGCCGGTGATCGAGGTGCCCGGCATCGAGGCCGACGACGTCATCGGCACGCTGAGCTGCGCGGCCTCAAGGCGCGGCCAGTGCGTGGTCATCTCCACCGGCGACAAGGACCTGGCGCAACTGGTCGACGAGCGCGTGAGCCTCATCAACACGATGAGCAACGAGCGGCTCGACGTGGCCGGTGTCATGCACAAGTTCGGCGTTGCGCCCGGTGCGATCGTCGACTACCTGACCCTGGTGGGCGATGCGGTCGACAACGTGCCCGGCGTGGAAAAGGTGGGTCCGAAGACCGCTGCGAAGTGGATCGCCGAACACGGTTCGCTGGACGGGGTGATCGCGGCGGCCGACAGCATCAAGGGCGTGGCCGGCGAGAACCTGCGCAAGGCGCTCGACTGGTTGCCGCTGGGCCGCCGGCTCGTCACGGTGAAGTCCGATTGCGATCTGGCGCTGCCGCTGCCGGGCTGGCCCGACGCATCGGCATGGCAGGCGCTCACCTGGCGCGAGATCGACCGCGCGGCGCTGCTCGACTTCTACACGCGCAAAGGCTTTCGCACCTTGAAGAAGGCGCTGGAGGAGCCGGCCGGCCTTGCGGCGAGGACGTTTGCCGCGCCCACCGGAGCCGGCGCGGCGCAGGGCGGCACAGACGCACTGCTGCCCGATGCAGCGCCGCCGGCACCGGCGCTCGAAACGCACTACGACACGGTGCTGAGCCAGGAGCTGTTCGACGCGTGGCTCGTGCGCATCCACGCGGCCGATCTGGTGGCGCTGGATACGGAAACCGATTCGCTCGACCCGATGCGCGCCCGCATCGTCGGCCTGAGCTTTTCCGTGCAGCCCGGCGAGGCCTGCTACATCCCGCTGACGCACAGCTACCCCGGCGCGCCCGACCAGTTGCCGCTGCGCGAGGTGCTCGATGCATTGCGCCCCTGGCTCGAAGACGCCGCGCGCGCCAAGCTCGGCCAGAACGTCAAGTACGACGCGCACGTCTTCGCCAACCACGGCATCACCGTGCGCGGCTATGTGCATGACACGCTGCTGCAGAGCTACGTGCTCGAAGCGCACAAGCCGCACAGCCTGCAAAGCCTCGCGCAGCGCCACCTGGGCCGCGAGGGCCTGAGCTACGAGGACATGTGCGGCAAGGGCGCGCAGCAGATTCCGTTCGCGCAGGTCGAGCTGACGCGCGCAGCGCAGTACTCGGGCGAAGACAGCGACATGACGCTGCACGTCCACCGTACGCTGTGGCCACAGCTCGAAGCCGAGCCCCGGCTGCGCGAGATCTACGAGCGCATCGAGATGCCGGCCTCGGCCACGCTGCTGCGCATCGAGCGCACCGGCGTGCTCATCGACTCCGACCTGCTGGCGCGCCAGAGCCATGCGCTGAGCGTGCGCATGGCCGCGCTCGAACAGGAGGCGCATGGGCTCGCCGGCCAGCCCTTCAACCTGGGAAGCCCCAAGCAGATCGGCGAGATCCTGTTCGGCAAGCTCGGCCTGCCGGTGCGCCGCAAGACGGCCAGCGGCGCACCCAGCACCGACGAGGAAGTGCTCGCCGAGTTGGCCGCCGACTACCCGCTGCCGGCCCGCCTGCTCGAACACCGCAGCCTGGCCAAGCTCAAGGGCACCTACACCGACAAGCTGCCGCTGATGGTCAACCCCTCGACCGGCCGGCTGCACACCAACTACGCGCAGGCGGTGGCGGTGACCGGACGGTTGGCGAGCAACGAGCCGAACCTGCAGAACATTCCCATCCGCACGGCAGAAGGCAGGCGCGTGCGCGAGGCCTTCATCGCCCCCCCGGGGCACGTGATCCTGTCTGCGGATTACTCGCAGATCGAGCTGCGCATCATGGCTCACATCTCCGGCGATCCGGGCCTGCTGCATGCCTTCTCGGAAGGGCTCGACGTGCACCGCACGACGGCCAGCGAAGTGTTCCGTGTGCCGATGGCCGAGGTGAGCAGCGAGCAGCGCCGCTATGCCAAGGTCATCAACTTCGGGCTCATCTACGGCATGGGCGCGTTCGGCCTGGCCAGCAACCTCGGCATCGAGCAGAAGGCGGCGCGCGACTACATCGATCGCTATTTCGCCCGGTTCGCGGGTGTCAAGCGCTACATGGACGAAACCCGCCTGCGCGCCGCCGAGCAGGGCTACGTCGAAACCTTGTTGGGGCGACGCATCTATTTGCCGGAGATTCGCGGCGGCAGCGGCCCGCGCCGCACCGCGGCCGAACGCCAGGCCATCAACGCGCCGATGCAAGGCACGGCGGCCGATCTGATCAAGCTGGCGATGATCGCCGTGGAAGCCGCCCTCGAAGAGGCGGGCCGCGGCATCAGGATGATCATGCAGGTCCACGACGAACTGGTGTTCGAGGTGCCCGAGGCCGAAGTCGACTGGGCGCGCACCGAAGTGCCGCGGCTGATGGCCAGCGTGGCTGAGCTGCAAGTGCCGCTGCTTGCCGAAGTGGGCGTGGGCGCGAATTGGGATCAGGCCCACTGACCGTGGTGCCGCCCGTCCATTCACCCCAATGCGACGCCGCAACGGCCCAGCTGCAGCCGCGCTGGGGCCTGTGGTTGCTCGGCTTCAGCCTGTCCTTTCTATTCCTCAATACCCTTCTGACGTTCGAGAACAGCGGGTCAGGAGCCGGCGTGCGCTTCGGGCCGCGACTGTCCTTCGAGCTGTGCATGGGCGTGCTGGGCCTCATCGTCTGGACGGCATCGGGGCGCCGCCTCGGCGAGCGCACCGGCTCGGTGCTGGCTGGCCTGTACGTGCTGCTCGTGGTCGCGCGCTATGCCGATGTCACCGCGCCCGCGCTTTTCGGCCGACCGGTCAACCTCTACTGGGACGGCCCCCATCTGTGGGAGGCGATCAGGCTGGCCGTGTCGTCGCTGCCCGCCTGGCAAATCGGCGCCTTCACCTTGGGTTTGTCGAGCGGGCTGATCATGCTCCACGTGAGCGTTCGCTGGGCCATCGGCCTGCTCGCTAACAGTCTCGCCTGGCACCGGCCGCGTCGCTGGCTGCTGGCCGCAGGCGGCGGGCTGGCGGTGAGCTTCGCCGTGCACTCCATCGCGCCTCACGACACGCGCTGGTTCTTCGCGCTGCCGGTCAGCCCGACGATCGTGCGCCAGGCGGCATGGCTTCCGACCGTGCTCGGCTCGCACAGCTCACAAGCGCGGCTCTCGCCCAGCCCGGGTTTTCAGGGCAATCTGGCGCACCTGCGGGGCGCCGACGTGCTGTTGATCTTCGCCGAAGCCTACGGCATGACCGCCTTCGACGATCCCCGGCATTCCGCAGCGCTGGCGCCGGGCCGCGAACGCCTGCTGCAGTCCGTGCTGTCCGGCGGGCGGCAGGTGGTTTCGGCGCGGGTGGCATCGCCGACCTTCGGCGGCTCGTCCTGGCTCGCTCACTCGGCCTTGCTCTCTGGCGTTGACACGCGCCGGCCGGCGGACCATGAACTGCTGCTCACGTCCGAGCGGCCGACCCTGGTACGCCACTTCGCCCGCCACGGTTGGCGCACGGTCGCCTGGATGCCCGGCCTGCAACGGCCTTGGCCAGAAGGCGAGTTCTATGGCTTCGACCGCTATGCCCAGGCCGACTCGATCGGCTACACCGGCCCGGAATTCGGCTACTGGCGCATTCCCGATCAAGCGTCGTTGGCGCTGCTGCACGAGCAGGAGTTGACGAGTCGACCGCGAGCGCCGCGCTTCGTCGTCTTTCCCACCATCACCAGCCATGCTCCGTTTCGACCCGTCGCGCCTTACCGAAGCGATTGGGATCGGCTGCTACGAAGCGAGGCCTATTCGAGCGCCGAACTGGCTCGGGCTCTGGGTGAGCGTGTTTCATGGCTGGAGCCCCGCCCGGCTTATCTGCACGCCCTGGGCTACATGCACGATTGGCTGAGCGGCTTCATCGGCGAGCGCGCGCCGAAGCGGCTGCTGACCATCGTGATCGGGGACCATCAGCCGCTGGCCACCGTGAGCGGTCGTGGCGCTTCCTGGGACGTGCCGGTTCACGTCATCAGTGACGATCCGGCCTTGCTGCGGCGCTTCGAGGCGGCGGGCTTCGAGGCCGGCTTGCAGCCAGGCAGCAAGAGCCTGGGCGGCATGCATCAACTGACGGGTCTGCTGTTGGAGATTTTCAGTGAGCCCGGCGCGATCGATGGCGTAGCGGCCCTTCCGCGCTTTGTCCGTTGAAGCAGCCATCCTGCTCATAGGTTTCCGTCGCAGTTTCAGGATTGCAGGGCAGCCCGATGCGTGCGGTGCCGTACTAACACCCCCATTTTCGTCAGAGTTAACTTCAAGAGCTTTGAACTGTTACTCATGCTTTCGGCACTTTGACACGCACTGAACAAAATGCAGCCTCTTCAAACCAGAGGCTTCGTGTGCGCACACACGACGCCTGCAATCCGACAGGGGCAAAGTTGGAAGACACCACGATCGTCCGCGTTCCATTCGAGGCGGAATACATCACTCGTCCCGCGCTGCTGGATTCCTTGGACAGCTCCATGCAATGCGATGACGAAACTGGCCGCCGGTTCACGATTCGTGCAGCAGATACCGACGGGCAACGCAGCTCGGCCAGCATCTTGATCAACAAGATGTATGCCACGCGCGGTTACCGGAGTTCTTTCCTGCCGGCGGAGAAAACGCCCGAGCGAATTACGCTGGTGGCGACCGACGACGACATGACGATCGGCACCCTGACCATCGGCTTCGATTCGTCGAATGGACTGCTCGCCGACCAATTGTTTTCGGAGGAAACCGATGAACTGAGGGACGCTGGGCGCAGCGTCTGCGAATTCATCAAACTGGCCATCGACAGTTCGGTGCGTTCCCGCATGGTATTGGCTTCGCTTTTTCACGTTGCCTTCATCTGTGCCCATCGGCTCCGCGATACCGACAACGTGGTGATCGAGGTCAACCCGCGGCACGTGCGGTATTACGAACGCATGCTCGGTTTCAAAGTGGCGGGGCCGCAGCGGCTGAACCCGCGCGTCGATGCGCCGGCGGTGCTGCTCGATCTCGACCTCGGTTATGGCAGCAGCCAGATCGACCGGTTCGGTGGTCGACCCGAGTACGCGTTGGTAGAGCGTTCGCTTTATCCCTATTTTTTCTCGGCTCACGAGCAGGCGGGTATCGTTCGCCGCCTGCAGCGAAAGCAGCCCGCGAAGATGTCCATGTCCCGCCGGCACTCGACGCCGCAGGCGCAATACGCCACTGCCTGACCTGCGCCACCTGTGCCCGCTGTTTCCCCGACCCACGAAACCCGTTTTTCCTACGACGAGGCTTTTTCCCGCAACCTTGGTTGGGTCACGCAGGCTGAGCAACTGCGCCTGAAAGAGGCCCGCGTTTGCATCGCTGGCCTGGGCGGCGTGGGAGGTGTTTACCTGCTCACGCTTGCACGCCTGGGAATTGGCAAGTTCACGATCGCGGACTTCGATCATTTCGCGCTGGCCAATTTCAATCGCCAGGCCGGTGCGACGATGTCGGCGCTGGACAAGCCGAAAACAGAAGTCATGCTCGCCTTGGCGCGAGACATCAACCCCGAACTCGATATTCGCGTCTTCCATCAGGGGCTGGATGCGGCGAATCTCGAAAGCTTTGTCGAAGGGGCCGATGTGTACCTCGACGGGCTTGATTTTTTCGCGCTGGAAATACGGCGCCATTTATTCTTCTTGTGCCACCGGAAAGGCATTCCCGCGACCACGGTCGCTCCGCTCGGCATGGGTGCGGCTCTGCTCAATTTCGTGCCTGGCGGCATGTCGTTCGACGAGTATTTCCAGCTTGAAGGGGAAAGTGAAGACGAGCAGGCCTTGCGCTTTCTCGTCGGCCTGTCTCCTGCGATGCAGCAGATGACGTACCTGGTCGACCCCTCACGAGTCGATTTGGAGAAAAAGCGCGGACCCTCGACCGTGATCGCGGTGCAGTTGTGCAGCGCCATTGCCGCCACCCAAGTGCTCAAGCTGGTGCTAGGCCGGGGCGACGTGGTGGCCGCCCCGAGAGGCCTTCACTTCGATGCATTTCGCAATCGCTTGCGGCATACGTGGCGCCCGGGCGGCAACCGAAACCTGCTCCAGCGCTTGCTGCTCGGCATCGTCAAGCGCCGGCTCAGTTCGACGGCTGCCGCGGACTGACTCGGCCAAAGACTCTCGTGGCGGTAACCGCCTGTACCTGCGACAGCACTGCTTCATTCGGTTACTGTCCAAAAGCGGTTCTTTCGGGGCCATCAGCGTTCTGTGTACGTCACCGTACCAACCTAGGCCCTTGGTTGGTCGATTTAGTGTCGCGGACCCCCTCATGTGCGGGGCAGCGGATGAGGTTTGTGTGATGGAACGAACGGTATCTTGAGGTGGCGGAACAGAGACTTGTTTCACCAGCCGACGAGGTCGAGCATTCGATGGCTGTTGGCGGTCGCGTGCGACTTAACTCTCGCAATCGTGCGTAAGCGCCTCGTGTGTTTTGTAACAAGCTCCTGTCAGACGAACGACTCGATTTCCCTTCACCCCAACTCCACGGAGAGCAACACCATGAAAGCTTTTTCCCCTCCCTTCAAATCAGGTGTGCAGCGGGCGCTGACGGCGCTGACGTTGACTACAGCCTGCACCGCGACTTGGGCCTTGCCTGTGTTCACGTTCGATCCCAGCGCAGTGGGTCTGGCTGGTACGAGCGTCACGGCTGACAACCTCATCATTTCTGACTACTCCACCGTTCGCCTGGACTCCACCACGGGCAGCTTCACGGACTCAGGCTTCCTGGCCGTCTCGAATTTTCAACTCGCAAGCACCAATATTTCGGGTGGTGGGCTGAATGAGACTTACGGGCTGTACATCCAATTTGAAGCAACAGGCTCGCAGAGCCCCGGCGATCCGACGGACGTGCCCACCTTTGGCAGCTTCGATACGCTTGAGTACACGCTGTTCGGGTACAACGGCCCCGCCGCAACCTTTGGATTTAACGCGGGAAATGTGCCGACGATCAGCGGCGCAGCAGGTGCGATCACACTGGCGACCGGTAGCCTCATTGAAGGCTTCGTGAGCTCGGCGCCGCTAGGCACTCCGTTCACGCCCTCTGCAGGCGCCGATCTGACCTTTAACGTGGCTGCTGGCGCCGAAGGCTTCTTCGCCGACCCGAACCCGTTCTACCCGATCGCGTTCTCCGTGTTCACCAACACGGCGTCGCAGGTCACCTTGTTCGATGGCGGTTTCCGCATCCAGCAGGGCGGTGGCGCGATCAACTTCGCGATTCCTGAGCCGAGCACCTATGCGCTCATGCTGGCCGGTCTGGCTGCAGTCGGCACCGTGGTGCGTCGTCGCCGCAAGCTCTAAAGCTTAGGTTCTGTTCAGCAGCGGCCTTGGAGCGATCCGAGGCCGCTTTTTTTTTGCACAGTTCACGGAGCGGAATCGCTTGCGGGTCCGGACTCCAGCCCTCCTATCGGGTCCTCGGTTTGGCCCCGACAAGCACGTGTTGCCCCCTATTGCGCCAAAGTGGAACGTGGGGTTGCAGCAACGGCAGCGTTTATCAGATGTGACAGTTCACGTACCCGTTGCGCTAGCATTATTTTGCTTTGGAGGCTCGGCCGTCCAAAAGCAAAAGACATCACACATGCAACGAGGAGACCTCATGAAGAAGACGATTACATTCGCTCAGCGCTCGCTGGTCGCGGGCGCAGCACTGGCCGCAATGGCGGGCGCTGTCCATGCGCAATCCGTGACGCTCTTTGGCCGCCTGGACGGCGGTATCCAGTACATCAGCAAGAGCACGGCTTCCTCCGACGGCGACAGCTCGATCGTTCAGCAGAACAGCGGCGGCATCCTGCCCAGCATCTGGGGCATGCGCGGCAGCGAGGATCTCGGTGGTGGCCTGAAGGCGGTGTTCAATCTCGAAAGCGACTTCGATTCGAGCACGGGCGGCAGCCGCGGTCTCGGCAGCATCAGTACGCTCTTCGGACGCCAGGCCAACGTCGGCCTGTCGGGTGATTGGGGCACCGTGCTGCTCGGTCGTCAGTACAGCCCGGCCCTGCTGGCCGAACTCGGCACCGAGCCGCGCGGTTACAAGGAATCGCTGTCCGGCCTGTTGAGCTTTGCGGGCACTCAGTTGCCGGCTGGCAATGAGCTGAGCCCGAACAACGGCGCCGGCATCTTCACCAGCAACATGGTCTCGTACAGCGGCACCTTCGGGCCCGTGGGTGTGGGCGTGGGCTACGGTCTCGGCGAGGGCAACGCCGGCCAGGGCGATGGCCGCACCGTCTCGCTCGGCGCGTCGTACAAGGGCCCGGTGGTCGTATCGCTTTCGTACCAGCAGATCGAGGGTGCGCCCGATGCCGAAACCAAGCGCCTCGGCGTCGGTGTGGCGGTGCCGCTCGGCGCCTTCACGTTCAAGGCCCTGTACGCGCGCGCCACGCAGGATGACCTTGCCGGCGAGGAAGTCAGCGAGACCGACAACGTAGGCGTGGGCGTCGACTTCCGCTGGAGTCCGTCAAGCACCGCCACCTTGGCGTACTACTACGGCAAGGACGACAAGGTCGATGGCAACAAGACCAACACGCTCGTCGTGAGCAACGATTACGCCCTGTCGAAGCGGACCACCTTCTACGCCCAGCTCGCTTACGTTGACGCCGACGATAATTCGGGCATCAACACGCAGATCACCCTGGGTGCTACGCCTGCCGGCGAAAAGTCCACGATCGTGGGCATTGGCCTGATGCACAACTTCTGATCGTCGAAAGCCGGCTCCGCAAAGGGCCGGTCGGCTGAAGAATTAGGGGGCTGCGTGAGCAGCCCTTTTTTCATGGCTCATGTGAACGCCGTTGGCGCGGGCGCTGTCATGAAGCGGCAACGCGACTTCCATAAACTGTGGTGATGTCCGCCCAGCCCCAGCCCGTTACCGCGACGCTGCTCCTGCTCAACCGCGAGCAGGCCATCCTCGAATTCAACCGCCGCGTCCTCGCCCAGGCCTTGCGCGAGGACGTACCGCTGCTCGAGCGGCTGCGCTACATCTGCATCGTCTCGTCCAACATGGACGAGTTTTTCGAGGTGCGATTCGCCGATTATCTGGAGGCCTCGCGCCTGCCCGGCTCGGGCATCACCCTGCGCGAGATGGCCGAGGTGGCCGCCGCTGCGCACGAGATGATCGACGCGCAGTACGCCGCCTTCAACGAGGTGGTGATGCCCGCCCTGGTTCGCGAAGGCATCGTCGTGCTCAACCACGCCGAGCGAGACGCAGCACAGCGCGCCTGGGTCGACGACTTCTTTCAAAAACAGGTGCGCCCGCTGCTCGTGCCGGTCGGCCTGGACCCGGCGCACCCCTTCCCGCAGGTGGCCAACAAGTCGCTCAACTTCATCGTCAAGCTCGGCGGGCGTGATGCCTTCGGGCGCGACAACTCGATCGCCATCGTCAAGGTGCCGAGGGTGCTGCCACGCGTGATCCGGCTGCCGGCCGAAGTCGCCGGGAACCGTCAGGCCTTCGTGCTGCTGTCGAGTCTGATCCGCGCGCACCTCGAGGAGCTGTTTCCGGGTCGCACGGTCGAAGCCTTCTCGCAGTTCCGCGTCACACGCGATTCCGACCTCGACGTGGACGACGACGTGACAAACCTGCGCCTGGCGCTGCGCTCGTCGCTGAGCACACGCCATTTCGGGTTGGCGATCCGGCTCGAGGTGGTCAACACCTGCCCGGAGGAGCTGAGCGAGTTCCTGCTACAGCAGTTCGGGCTGCCCGACGCGGCGCTGTACCGCGTCAACGGCCCGGTGAACCTGGTGCGCCTGAACCAGCTCATCGACCAGGCCGACGCCGATGCGCTGCGTTTCGCGCCCTACGAGCCGGCCTGGCCGAAGTCGCTGCGGCCGGCCAGCGCCGAGGGCTCGATGTTCGAGCGGCTCAAGAGCGGCGACGTGCTGCTGCACCATCCCTTCGAAAGCTTCGAGCCCGTCGTGCAGATGCTGCGCGAGGCGGTGGCCGACCCCGACGTGCTGGCCATCAAGCAGACCATCTACCGCACCGGCAGCGAAAGCGTGCTGATGGACCTGCTGATCGAGGCGGCCCGCCGCGGCAAGGAGGTGATGGCGGTTGTGGAGCTCAAGGCCCGCTTCGACGAGGAGGCCAACATCAACTGGGCCGAGCGGCTGGAGGCGGTGGGCGCGCAGGTGGTGTACGGCATCGTCGGGCTGAAGACGCACGCCAAGCTGCTGCTCGTCA
>NZ_JACDCW010000057.1 GCF_013817345.1 Methylibium sp. | reverse complement strand
CATCCGTAGTTAGGGACGGCCAGCGCCACGCTCGCGACGTAGATTGAGGCAGCGCCCGGGCCGCTGTTCACTACCGAATGCGGAGGCAAGGCGCAGGGGAGACACACCGATGGTCACTCGCCCACGCACACCTTCACCTTCACCCGCGCCTGCCCCGGATTCCGTATCGTCTGCCGCCTCGCGTGCGGCCGCTCGCAACCCCTTGCTGGCCCGGCCCTTCCTGCCCAGCCTCGACCTCATCGGCTCCGACGCTGCGCGTCTCAGAGAACTGAGCGACGACGACAAGCGCCGGGTGCTGACCACCAAGATCGCCGACGTCACGCACTTTCGCGTCGGCCTGGCCACGCTGCACCAGCACGCCAGCGTGGCGCTCGACATGGCGGCCGAGGTGCGCACCCTGCCCAGGCAGGTGCGCGGGTTGGTGCTCCAACCCGACCGCGGCCCGGCCGAGCGCGTGAGCGTGCAGCCGGCCCTGCCGGGCGGCGGCGCCGTCATCGGCCGCGGCGTCGTCACCGATGCGCTCGGCCTCTTCACCCTGCCCTTGCCGAACGTGAGCGACGCACAGCGCCGCAGGCTGCTCGCCGGCGGGCTGGACCTGCTCGTCACGGGAACGGCCGGGCCGCCGCAGCGCATCACCGTGCCGGTGCCGCCGACAGGCGCGCAGGCCATCGGCGAGATCGTGCTTGAAGACGCGCTCGAACCGATGCCCGCCAGCATCGTGGGCGCGCTGATCGATCTGGTCGATGACCTGCCGGCCGGAACCAACAGCCCAGGCAGCGGCGCCGGCGCGCACGAGCCAGTCAAAGTTCAGGTCGGGCAGGACGCCTGCAGCATCACCTTCGAGGAAGACGCCGTCGTGCGCCGCTTCCCCTACAAGGTGCTGGTGCGCCTGGTCGAGCCGCGCACGACGACGGTGACGCGCGTGTTCTTCCCGAGCGGGCCCTTCTTCGAGAACGCGGGCCGCGCCGCGCGCTTCATGGTGCCGGCCTGGGACGCGAACCTCATCTCCGCCCTGCAGCTCACCGACACGCGTTTCGTCGAACGCGTGCCGGTCGACAAGCCGATCAGCGTCGATGGCTTTCGCGACCAGATCATCGGCGTGCGGAACAACACCATCGGCACCGAGCGCGCGGTACCCATGGCCGGCACGCTCGGCCTGGGCTACGTGCTCAATCTCGCGCAGGTCTGGAAATACGACGGCCTGACCCTCGGCAACCTGCTCTATTCGCTGCCGCTGGCACCCGGCGAGCAGCAGCGCATCGTGGTGTCCGAACGCGTCGCCACGGCCAGCGTGAGCGAACTCGAACGCGTCGATATCGCCGAGCAGCAGCACTCGGCGCTGCGCGAGAACGCCTCGGCCCAGGCCACGTTCGACTCGGCGTTCGAGGAGCATGTGAGTGCGAATTCCAGCTACCGCAACGAGGCGCGCTCATCGAGCTGGGGCGTGGCCGGCGGCATCGGCGCGGTCCTCGGCCCGGTGGCGATCGGCATCGGCGCGGGCGGTGGTGGTGGCAAGTCGAGCAACAACGGCAGCACGCAGAGCTCGCTCGACGGCGCACGCACCTACACCAGCTCGACCGCCGAGGACATGCACCGCTCGGTCGAACGCCAGGCCTCGGGGCGCCGCTCTTCGCAGCGCACCGCGATCCGGCTGGCGACCGAAACCGACCGTGAAAGCATCACCACCAAGGTCATCACCAACCACAACAAGGCGCACGCGCTGACGATCCAGTACTGGGAGGTGCTGCGCAAGTTCCAGGGCACCACCGCGGTCGAAGGCGTGAGCCTCGTGTGTTTCGTGCCGCTGGATCTGGTGCGCTTCCTGCCGCCCGGCCAGCAGCTCGAACTCACCGAGACCGTGCGTGTCGATACGCGAGAAGAGCTGCTCGTGCGCTACGCCCTGCTGCACCGGCATGCCGACGCCGTCCAGCCCAATCTGCCCGGGCGGCTGCGCGAAGGGCTGCGCCTGCTTGAAGACTTCGCCGCGAACATCCGCGTTCAGGTCGATGTGGTCGGCCCGGCTGCCGATGTGCTGGCTTTCTCGCTGACCGGCCGCTACATCCCCTACGAGCGGCTGTGGGTGCAGGTGCTCGTGCGCGGCGGCCGGCGCATTGGCCCGGTGCGGCTGGATTCGCCGCTCACGGCCATCGCGCCGGGGAGCTTCGGCACGCGCGCGGAGTTCTTCGGTGAACTCAAGCGCCTGCGCCGCGAAGGCGGCGAGGTGGCGATGACCGGCTCCATCGTCATCCCGGAATCGATCGACAAGAGCGAAGTCATCGGCTTCGACATCCGCCGCGCCTTCGACGTGGTGGACTACCAGCTCGACCCGACCAAGAACTCCCTGTTCGACCTGATCAAGAACTCGACCGCCGGTTTTCCCGGCCTGGCGTTCAACCTCGGCACGCTCGAAGCCTCGGTGCGTATCGAGACGAGCGAGCTGGAACGCGAGCTCGGCGGGCCCAACGTGCGTGCTTTCAAGGCGACGATCAACAACGCGGCCGACTCCATCGCTGCCGACGACCTCGGCAGCGCCGTCGAACTGCCATCGGGCGGTCTGCCGGTAGCGGCGCTCGAGCGCAATCCGGTGCTGGGTTTCCGCGACATGATGAAGATCGAGCGCACGCTGCAGCACGTGGTGCGCAACACGCTCACCTACTCGAAGGCCGTGTGGTCCTCGCTCACCGCCGAGGAACGCGTGGTCATGCTGGAGGGCTACACCATCGGCCTCCCCGAGGAAGGCCTGGACCCGGACGGCTTCACCGACGCCAGCCAGCACGTGCCGCTGCTCAACTGCGTAGCCAACCAGGTGCTGGGCTACTACGGCAACTGCATGATCATGCCGTTCTCGATCCCCGCCTCGCTGGCCGTCAGGCTGGCCGGCGACGTCGATGCCGAAGGCGCCGAAGACCGCGCACCGCTGACCAACAGCGCCGTGCAGGAGGCGCTGACGCGCTTTCACACCGAGGCCTTCTCGCCCCCTGTCTCGCACTTCACCCTGCCCACGCGCGGCGTGCTCGGCGAGGCGGTGCTCGGCCACTGCCCCTCAGCCGAGAAGATCGACCTCACGCGCTTCTGGAACTGGCAGGACTCGCCCGGCGACGAGGCCACCGCGATCAACAACGTCGCGCTGCGCGCCAACAGCCTCGCGCAGCTCACCGCGCCGGCGACGCTCTCCAACGTGCCGAGCATCATCAACAACGTCGCGGGCGAAGGCGGTGGCGGGCTCACGCTCGGCGCGCTGGCCTCAACCCTCGCGGGCAAGGCGCCGACGCAGCAGGACTTCTCGACCGACTTCCTCGGCCAAGCGGTGCTCACCGCGCTGGGCGGCAAGACCATCGACAGCGCCGAGGCCGCCCGCAAGGACGCGCTCGGCTCGGCCACGCAGCTCGCCGGCAAGGCGCTCGATGCGGGGGTCGATGTCTTCAAGACGAAATTCGGCGCCGACAAGGCCGCCGCCGACAAGAAGGATGCGGAAAAGAAAGAGGCCGCAGAGAAAACCAAGGCCGCCGAAAAAGCCAAGGCCGACAAGCAAACCGCCGCCCTCAAGGACCTCAAGGACAACGCCGCCGCTTATCTCGGCGCGGCCAACAACAAGCCTGATTTCGACCAGGCCAAGGCGTTCGCCGACGGCATCATCGCTGGCCTGAGCGGGCTGACCGGCGACGAGAAGCTCCCGGCGAGCCAGGCCGCCAAGCTGTTCGACGCCTACGACAAGAAGAAGGCGGACGATCCCACCGACCGCACGCTGGGCAGCAAGGCCTGGCTGGCAGCGCTCGGCCTGGTCTGACAAACGGAAGCCGCCCCGTGGCCGACAAGGATCCGCGGCCCAGGCGCCCGGCTCTCGGCCGGACCGACTAGCAACAAGGAGCAGCCGCCATGGCCGACACCGACACCACCTCCACCGCGCTCGACAACGCCTTCGCCGGCGTGGTCGATGCACTCGTCGAACTGATGCGCTCGGGCGTGCGGCCCGACGTTCTGGAAGCGCAGCGCCTGCTGCTACAGCGCCTGGCCCAGCAGGGCGACGTGTTTCCCTCGCGCGTGCCGGCGCCGCTCAACATCACGGAGGTCGGCGGCTACCTCAACCTGCTGGAGAGCGCGGGCCAGCTCGACATGCGCGCCAGCGCGGTCGCCAGCGCGCTCGGTGTGGCAGGGCCGGCGCCGGGCAGCGCGGCGTTGGGCGGCGTCGTGCCGGTAGGCTTCGTCGAGGTGGCGAACGATCGACCGGCCGGTGCGGCGCAGGCGTCGATTCCGCCGCTGTTGAGCGTTCGTGCCGACTTCCATGCACCGCTTCAGGCCGCGCTCGCCATCCTTCACGCCTCGGGCTGCACGCTCCCCCTACGCGCGCCGCGGGCGACGCTGCCTGCCAGCCAGCCGGGGGCCACGGCGAGTTCACTGGATTTCGAGCTGGTGCTGGCCGCACTGGGCCGCAGCCTTGAGGTCTTTCCCGGCACGCTGCTGGTCGATCCAAGCACCGATGCGCTGGCCATCGCACGGCCCGAAACTCCGGCCACCGAGCCCCTGCGGCTGGTGGCGCGCGAACTGGACGGCGGCACCCTGGTCGCGGAAGCGACTTGGGTCGCCGTGCGCGCCTCGGCCACGAGCGTCGCCAACGATGCGCCGGCGACGGCGCGCTATCTAGAGGTGGCGCCGGTGCTGCAGGCGGCAGGATGGCCGCACCCGCAGCCGCTCGTCGCGCCGACCGCATTGGTCAGCCGCGGCACGCTGGTTCGCTTCGTCAACATCACCGGGCTGGTAGCGGGTGAAACCACGCTGGGCAACGAACTGGCCCTGCTCTATCCGCCAGCAGCCATCGCCCGCTCCGCGTTCTCGGCGTTGACCGCGTGGGTCTGGGACGGCAGCAGCTTCGCCGCACCGGCCTGAGCCGCGAAGGCGCACGCGAGCCGGTGCCCGGCGAGCCACGAGCTCCGAGCCCGGACCGGCAGCGCTTGCTTTCTCGGCTCGATCAGCACGCCGTATCACACGGTGTTCCTGTCGAAGGCTCGGACGCCTTCGCCCTCCTGCTGCGCTCAGGTTGCCGAAGCCAATCAATGAAGCCGTCGATCGGGTACTCGGCTTCACCAGCGACCTGGGGCGGGGCAGCCTTCCGGACATCCAGCATTCGAGTTGGGTCACGACCATGACGGACGCCTGTGTCGAATTTCTGGACATGCTGATCAGCAACTCGGCTCGCAAGTCACCGTGAATCGCGAATCCGCGGCTCGCCTCGCCGCTCGATCACTTCGACGATCGCTCCGGCCATGCGCTGTGCCGCACCCCGATGCGCAGCGGCGAACGTCAGCGCTCGCTGTGCCATGCCGGCTTGCGCAACCGAATCGTCGGCAAGCGCCGCAGCGCGTGCGACACCTTCTGCCAAGGTGGCCACCCGCTCACTGGCACCCGCTGCGAGCGACAGTTCGGCCGCCTCGGCGAAGTTGAACGTGTGCGGGCCCATCACCACCGGACAGCCGCAGGCCGCTGCCTCGATGAGGTTCTGGCCGCCCAGCTTCTCGAAGCTGCCGCCGAGCAGGGCCACGCTGGCGCAGGCGTAGTAGGCCGGCAGTTCGCCCATCGAGTCACCGAGCCAGACAGCGGCCGACTGCGCCTGCGCGTCAGGCGCGCCGTGCGGCCAGGTGCTGCGGCGCGAGAGCGGCAGGCCGCTGCGCTCGACCAACGCGGCCACTTCGTCGAAGCGCTGCGGGTGGCGCGGCACCAGCAACAGGCGCGGGCGCGGCGCGGGCAAGGCGGCCCAGGCGTCGAGCAGCGGCGCCTCCTCGCCTTCGCGGGTGCTGGCGGCCAGCACCAGGGGCAGCCGGCTGGCGCGGGCCCACGTGGCGCCGCGCACGAGCAGCAGCGCATCGGGCGCGGCATCGAACTTCACGTTGCCCATCGCCTCGACCCGCGACGCCCCGGCCACGACCAGCCGGTCGGCGTCGGCCTGGGTCTGCGCCAGTACGCGTGAAAGCGCGGCGAAGGCTGGGCGCAGCAGCACGTCCCAGCGCCGGCCTTTGGCGAGGCTGCGTTCGCTCAGGCGGGCATTGGCCAGAAGCACCGGCACGGCAGCAGCCTGCGCGCCTTGCAGCAGATTGGGCCAGACCTCGGTTTCCATCAGCACGCCCACGGCCGGCTGCCAATGCCGGTAGAAGCGCCTCACTGCACTCGGGGTGTCGTAGGGCAACCACGTCTGCCGGTCGCCGGGGCGCAGCAACTCACGGCCAGCTTCGCGGCCCGTGGCCGTGCCATGAGTGAGCAACACGCGCACGCCGGGCCGAGCCTCGCGCAGGGCGTCGATCAGCGCGGCGGTGGCACGCGTCTCGCCGAGCGAGACAGCATGAATCCACACCGAACCCGGCTTGCCCTCGTTGTCTGCGTAACGGCCGAAGCGCTCGGCCACCGCTTCGCGATACAGAGGCTCGGCGCGCCCGCGCCACCACAGGCGTAGCCGGTAGAGCGGGGACAGCGCGACGAGCAGTGCGCTGTAGAGGGCGCGGGCTTGCGTCTCTTTCATGCGGGGCAGCCGTCGGCTTCGAGCGGCCTTGGTGCCGATCGTCGTATGGGCCGGCCCTCACCCCAACCCTTTCCCGGAGGGAGAGGAAGAAGAGCGGCGGTGCGCAATGCCAACCAGCGCTGAGCGGTCGATGCGGTGCCTCCCAGACCCGTGCACCCGGCGGACCGCCGCCGCGACCCGCGTCTCGTCACAACGACAGCGGCTCGCCCCGTGGATGGCACCTTCAGTGCGCCGCCGCCACGACTTGCGCGTCGGGCTTGACCGCCTTCACCTCGGCCATGAACTGCGCCTGGATTCGCTCCAGCGCCTTTTGCGTCTTGCCCTCGAAGCGCAGCACCAGCACCGGTGTGGTGTTCGATGCACGCACCAGGCCGAAGCCGTCGGCGTACTCGGCGCGCAGGCCGTCGATGGTGATCACTTCGCGCGCATCCGGAAACTTCGCCACCTTGCGCAGCTTCGCGACCACCGCGTGGTGCTCGCCTTCAGCACAGGGCATGTTCAACTCCGGCGTGCTGAAGCTGGTGGGCAGCGCATTGAGTAGCGCGCTCGGGTCCTTGTGCCGCGAGACGATCTCGAGCAGCCGCGCCGCGGTGTAGGTGGCGTCGTCGAAGCCGTACCAGCGCTCGCCGAAGAAGATGTGCCCGCTCATCTCGCCGGCCAGCGGCGCGCCCATTTCCTTGAGCTTGGCCTTGATCAGCGAATGGCCGGTCATCCACATCGTCGGCACGCCGCCCGCGGCCTTGATCGCCTCGCCCAGGCGCTGGCTGCACTTCACGTCGAAGATCACCGGCGCGCCGGGATGGCGCTGCAGGATGTCCTTCGCATAGAGCATGAGCTGGCGGTCGGGAAAGATGTTCTGGCCGTCGGCGGTGACGACGCCCAGGCGGTCGCCATCGCCATCGAACGCCAGGCCCAGTTCGGCGCCGGTCCGCTTGACCGTCTTGATGAGATCGACCAGGTTTTCCGGCTTGCTGGGATCGGGATGGTGGTTGGGGAAGTCGCCATCGACCTCGGAATACAGCTCGACCACCTCGCAGCCCAGCGCGCGCAGGATGCCCGGCGCCGACGCGCCGGGAATGCCGTTGCCGCAATCGACCACCACCTTCATCGGCCTGGCCAACTTGCAGTCGGAGACGATGCGGTGCAGGTACTCGGCGCCGATATCCATCTTCGCGCCGCGGCCCTTGCCCCTGGCGTAATCCTCGGCCTCGATGCGGCGCTTCAGACCCTGGATGTCCTCGCCGTAGATGGCGCGGCCGGCCAGCACCATCTTGAAGCCGTTGTAGTCCTTCGGGTTGTGGCTGCCCGTCACCTGGATGCCGCTGCGGCAGCCGTGCTCGCCGCGCGTGGCCGCCACGTAATAGAGCATGGGCGTGGTGACTGCGCCGAGATCGACCACGTCGATGCCGGTCGATCGCAGCCCGCGCACCAGCGCTGCCACCAGGCCGGGGCCCGACATGCGCCCGTCGCGGCCCACCGCCACGGCGCGCTCGCCGAGCTTGCGCGCCTCGCTGCCGAAGGCCCGGCCGAGGTGTTCGGCGAAAGTCTCGTCGATCGTCTTTCCGACGATGCCGCGGATGTCGTAGGCCTTGAAGATCGAATCGGCAACCTGCATGCGCGCTTCCCCTTGCTTTGGAGCCGTGGATTGTAGGGAGGGCGTTCGGAGCGCCGAGACGAAATCGGTGCGCCAACCCACAGGTTCGCGGCGATGCACGCACGCCTGCCGCCAGCGATGCGAGCCGCGCAGCCGCTCGAGCGACGCGCCCGGCTCGGCGTTCCAGGTGCGACGCCGGCTCGTGGCGCGGCGCTTCGAAGCACAGGTCCGAAAACGGCCAGTCAAAACAAGCCGGCTGCCTATCATCACTTTATGCCCGCCCTGCCTTTCTCGCTGCCGGAGATCGATGCCGACGCCGCCTACCGCGCCTGGCAGACCCACGATGCCCGCTTCGACGGGCGTCTCTTCGCCGGCGTCACCTCGACGGGCGTGTACTGCCGGCCAGTGTGCCGCGTGCGGCTGCCGCGGCGCGCCAACCTGCGGTTCTTTCGCAGCGCCGCGAGCGCGCAGCAGCATGGCTTCCGGCCCTGCCTGCGCTGCCGGCCGGAGCTGGCGCCGGGGCTGTCGCTGGTCGATTCCTCGCAGGTGCTGGCCCAGCACGCCGCCCGCATGCTCGATCACGCCGCGCGCAGCGGCGCGGCCCTGCGCCTGCCCGACATCGCCGCGCGCCTGGGCGTCACCGACCGCCATCTGCGCCGCATCTTCGCGCTCGCGCACGGCGTGACGCCGATCGACTACTGGACCACGCAGCGCCTCTTGCTCGCCAAGCAGTTGCTCACCGACACGCGCTTGCCGGTGACGGAGGTCGCGCTGCAATGCGGCTTCGCGAGCGTGCGGCGTTTCAACGCGGCGTTCGCGCAGCATTGCCGGCTGAGCCCGACGCGGCTGCGCCGTGCCGGCGGCACTACCCTCGTGCCACGGCGCGCCACCGTCACGCCGCTGCTGCGCCTGCCCGGCACGCTCGCATGCGACGCGCTCAAACTTCGCCTGGCCTACCGGCCACCCTGCGACACCGAGGCGCTGATGCACTTCTTCGCTCAGCGTGCCGTGAAAGGCATCGAGGCGGTCGAGCAACAGACCCTGCGCCGCACCCTGCGCCTCGTGCAGGGCGGCCGAGAGCACATCGGCTGGCTGGCGCTGCGCTCCCTGCCCGACATCGACGAGCTCGAAGTGATGATCGCCGCCGAGCTGGTGCCGGCCCTGGGCCGCGTGATCGAGGCCGTGCGGCAGGCCTTCGATCTCGACGCCGACCCGGCCCGCATCGACCCGGTCATGGCCTTGCTGTCCGCCGCGCCGAGGCCGGGGCTGCGTCTGGCGGGGAGCTTCGACGGCTTCGAGACGGCCGTGCGTGTCATCCTCGGCCAGCAGGTCACGGTCAAGGGCGCCCGCACGCTGATCCAGCGCCTGGTCGGTCGCTTCGGCACACCGCTCGCCACGCCCTTCGCCGACCTGAGCCACCTGTTCCCGAACGCCGCGCGGCTCGCCGCCGTCGACCCGGCCGACATCGGCACCTTGGGCATCGTGCGCCAGAGGGTCGGTGCCATCCAGGCGCTGGCGCGTGGTGTGGCGGCAGAGCAGATCGAACTGCACCGCGGCGCGCCGATCGAGGCCACGCTCGCCGCCCTGCGCGCCCTGCCCGGCGTGGGCGAATGGACGGCGCAGGTCATCGCCATGCGTGCGCTGGCCTGGCCCGATGCGTGGCCGGCCGGCGACATCGGCCTGGCCAACGCGCTGGGCTCGCGCGAGCCGAAGCGCCTCACCGAACTCGCCGAGGCCTGGCGGCCCTGGCGCGCCTACGCCGTGATGCGGCTGTGGCATCTGATGGAGACCGGCACATGATCAACACTTCGCACGTCGCCCAGGCCCGCACCGACTCCCCGCTCGGCGGCATCCTGCTGGCGGCCACCGAGCACGGCCTGGCGGGCTTGTGGTTCGACGGCCAGAAACACCATCCGGGGCCCTTGAGCGCGCCGACCGATGCGGCGCAACGCTGGATCGCCCAGTCCCTGAACGAACTCGACGCCTATTGGCACCGCGGCAGCGGCACCGGCGGCTTCAGTGTGCCGCTCGATGCGCAAGGCAGCGCCTTTCAGCGCGATGTCTGGCGAGCACTGGGCAAGATCGGCTGCGGCTGCACGCTCAGCTACGGCGCGCTGGCCGGGCAAGTCGGCCGCGCCTCTGCGGTGCGGGCGGTCGCCGCCGCCGTGGGCCGCAATCCGCTCTCGGTGATCGTGCCCTGCCACCGGGTGATTGGCGCCGGCGGCGCACTGACCGGCTACGCGGGCGGGCTGGACCGAAAGCGCGCGCTGCTGCGGCTCGAAGGCGTGACAGTTTGAAGCCGGTCGACGGGGCTCGGGTTGACGAACCGGCTGCGCCGTCGTCCCGCCGGCACGGTGCTTGCCAATGGAACGGTGAGGCTCTAGAGGGGCGGCAAGCCGGAGTCATGACGGCCCGGCCACCTTCATGGAGTCCATCTGACCTGTCATGGCTTCCCGCTTCCAACACCGACTGCTGATGACCCTCAAACAATGCTGGGCGCTGGTCAAGGCCGCCGCCGTATCCTGGCAGGAAGACTACGCGCCGAGCATGGGCGCGGCGCTGGCCTACTACACCATGTTCTCGATCGCGCCGCTGCTGCTGATCGCGATCTCGGTCGCTGGGCTGGTGTTCGGCACCGACGCGGCGCGTGGCGAAGTGTTCGAGCAACTCGAAGGCCTGATGGGCGCGACCGGCGCCAAGGCCGTCGAAGGCCTGCTGCAAAGCGTGAATCAGCCGACCACCGGCACGCTGGCCACGGTAATCGGATCCGGCGTGCTGGTGATCGGTGCCACAACCGTCTTCGGCGAACTGCAGACCTCGCTCGACCGCATCTGGCGCGCGCCGGCGCGGGCTGAAAGCAGCGGTCTGTGGAACCTGCTGCGCACGCGGCTGCTGTCCTTCGGCATGATCCTGTGCATCGGCTTCCTGCTCATGGTGTCGCTCGTGGCGAGCGCCGGGCTGGCGGCATTGGGCAAGTGGTGGACGCCGCTGTTCGCCGGCTGGGAGATCACGCTCAACGTGGTGAACTTCCTGATCAGCTTCAGCCTGATCACCGGGGTATTCGCGTTGATCTACAAGCTGATGCCGAGAGTGCGCGTCGAGTGGCGCGACGTGTGGGTCGGCGCAGCGGTGACGGCCATGCTTTTCACCATCGGCAAGCTGCTCATCGGCCTGTACATCGGCAAGAGCGGCGTGGCCTCGGCCTTCGGCGCGGCGGCCTCGATCGTGGTGGTGATGGTGTGGGTCTACTACTCCGCGCAGATCTTCCTGATGGGCGCCGAGTTCACCTGGGTCTATGCGCACACCTTCGGCTCGCTCAAGGGCCGTGCCCGGCCAGGCGCGGCGTCGGCGATACCCAAGCAGGGCGAGTCGCCCGATGCGGCACCGAGTCGCGAGATCACCGACGCGGTCAAGGCCTCATGACGATGCACTGACTGGCCATGCCGCGCGGCACGGCGCGTGGTTTCGACTGTCAGGAGGAAGGCGCCATGCAGCCGGGCGACTGCCCCGCGTCGAGCGCACGCAAGCTCGCCGCGATCGTCTCGGCCAGGTCGGCAACAGCCTTGCGATGACCGGCGGCAAGCCCCGCGTAGCCGGGTGCGACCGGCTGCTCGTGGCTCGTGCGGCAACGCAGCGCGCGCTGGGGCTCCTCGTTTGAGCGCACGCGCCAGTCGGCTTCGAGCCGCGCGGAGCGGCCCAGTGCGGAATCGAGCCGCTGCACGTCGATGCGCACGCGCCAGCGCTCGCGGCGCGACCGGCCGGACGACTCCTGCACTCCGAGCACTTCCGTCAACCGCTCGGCCACGGCGTCCTGCATCTCGTCGGCGAGCGGTGCTATCCAGCGCTCCTGTTCGACCACCGCCAGCACGCCATCGGCAAGCTGCACGACCATTTGCGGCCGGTCGACCTGCGCCGGGATGCTGACGGGCAACAGTTCCCAGGCCGGCCCGCGTGCCGGCTGCGCAGGGCCCTCGGCGCCGGCAGCACCGGGCGGTGTCATCAGCGTGTGAAAGCGCGTCGCCTGCGGCGTGGCGCAGCCGGCCAGCCAGACGCTTGCGCAGACCAGCGCCGCACCCAACAGCGGGCGGTGCGCAGACGCAGGAACACAAGGCAGGGAACGGCACTTCATCGGGACCCTTCGGTGGCGCCGGGCGGCGGCGTGTCACGGTTGCCGCGCAGCAGGGATTCGGGGTGCTGCTGAAGGTAGTCGGTCAGCACACGCACCGAGCGTGCCGCGCGGCGCAGTTCGGCCAGCGCCTCGTTGGCGTTGCGCTGCAGCGGCGCGTCGGGCTGCGCCAGGTTCTGCTCCAGGCCTTCGAGCGTGGACTGCGCCGAGGCCAGCGTTTCCCGCACGTCGCCGAGCGCCTGCTGCGCCTCGGGCGAGAGTTGATCGATCGCCTGGCGCGCGCTGGCCAGCGTTTCGGTCAGCGTCGCGCTCGCGGTGTTGGCATTGGCCAAAGTGGCCTGCAGGCTGGCGCCGATTTCGCCGAAGCGCACCTTGCCGATGCTCGCCACGATCTCGGCGAGTTGCGGCTGCACGTCGGCCAGGGTGCCCGGCACGCTGGGCAGGGTCGGCACGGCGGCAGTGGTGTCGAGCTCGGCCTTCTCGGCACGCGCGATGAAATCCAGCGCCACGTAGAGCTGCCCGGTGAGCAGGCTGCCGGTGCGCACCTGCGCACGCACGCCGGCATCGACCAGACTGGCCAGCAGCAGGTGATCGGCGCTGGCACCGGCTTTCGGCGGCGCCTCGAAGGCGCGACGCACATTGCCCAGGCGCACGGGGAAAATCTCGGCGATCACTTCGAGTGCAAAGCCGCGCGTGCTTTCGTCGTGTTGCAGGGTGACGGAGCGCACGGTGCCGAGTTCGACGCCGAGCAGATCGACCGGCGCGCCGACCGTCAAGCCGCGCAGCGACTGGTTGAACACCATGCGCACGCGCATCGGCTCGCCGTCGGGCGGCGACATCGCGGCCTTGCGCGTGCTGAACAGATCGAAGCGCTCACCCTCCACCGCCGGCAACGCCGTCGGCTCGCCCTCGGGCGTTGCGAAAGCCACGCCCCCGGCCACCACGGAAGCGATGGTCTGGGCATTGACGGTCAGCCCGCCGGCATCGAAGGCGAACTCGACGCCGCTGGCATTCCAGAAACGCGAGCGCGGCGTCACGAGGCTTTCGAAAGGCGACTCGATGAAGACGCGCACGTCGAGCTCGTCGAGCGCCGGGTCGAGCTCGTAATCAACCACGCGGCCCACGCGCGTGCGGCGGTAATACACCGGCGAGCCGACCTCCAGCGAGCCGAGGTCCTTCGCACTGAGCACGAAGCTGCGCCCGGGCTCGCCGCGCAGCGGAAAAGGCGGAGTCTCCAGGCCGACGAAGCGGCTGCGCGTCACATTCGACACGCCCGCATCGACACCGATGTAGGAGCCCGAAATCAGCGTGTCCAGGCCGCTGACGCCAGCCGTGCCGATGCGCGGGCGAACAACCCAAAAGCGCGTGTCCTGCACCGCCAGTTCAGCCACGCTCTTGTTCAGCGAGGCCGAGATGAGCACGCTCTCGCGGTTCTCGCTCAGTGCCACTTCCGTCACGCGGCCAACCACCACTTCCTTGTAGCGCAGCTCGCTGCGCCCGGCTTCCAGACCTTCGGCGCTGCCGAGCTCGATGACGATGTCGGGCCCGGCCCGCAGCAGCGAACTCAGCACCAGGTAAACGCCCACGACGAGCGCGCCGATCGGCACCAGCCAGACCAAGGACAGCCGCAGCGGGCTGCGCCGCGCCAGCAGCGGCTCGGGGTACGGCACGGCCGGCTCGGTGTCGGGCGGCGGCACGGTGTCGTCCAGGCGGGGCGGCTCAGCCATCGTTCCTCACGTCGGTTGGCGCGGGCCAGATCAGCCGCGGATCGAAACTGGCCGAGGCCAGCATGGTGAGCACCACCACGGCGCCGAAGGCCAGCAGCCCGGCCTCGGGGCGCACGCTGGCGAAAGCGCCGAAGCGCACCATACCCACCAGCAGCACCACCACGAACACGTCGAGCATCGACCAGTGGCCGACGCTCTCGATCACGCGGTAGACCTTTGCGCGCGCCTGCTGGCGCCAGCGCGAGGCGCGGCGGGCGGTAAACACGAGCATCGCCAGCGCCGCGATCTTGAGCACCGGCACCACGATGCTGGCGATGAACACGATCAAGGCCAGCCCCGTCGATCCCGACAACCACAACTCGGCGATGCCGCCGAGCAGCGTGTGCTGATAGGGGCCGAACACGCTCTCGGTGGTCATCACCGGCAGCAGGTTCGCGGGAATGTAGAGCACTACGGCGGCCATCAGAAACGCCGTCGTGCGCTGCACGCTGCGCGGCTTGCGCATGTGCAGCGCGCAGCCGCAGCGCGGGCAGGCCAGCGCAGCGCTCGCGACGGGCGCGGCCTGGCTGACAAGACCGCAGCATTCGCAGGCGGCCAGCCCGCGGGCGCGGGCGGTGTCTGGGTGGCTCGCGGCGTCGGCCGGTGCGTGCGGCGGCGCCAGGGCCGTCATGTGGGCCCCCACGTCACTTCGCTCGTGCATTCACAAAGCCGCAGCCCCGCTCCCTTTGTCCCGCGGCGGGAGCCCGTGCCGGGGCGGCTCGACAACGAACTCATGCACCGCCCCTTGCGACGCGACGCCACAGCGCGTGCAGGCCCGTCGCCTGGTTGGCGGCGAGCAGCAGCGTCAGCAGCGCGAACGAGAAAACGCCGACGCCCGGCACCACGCTGGCCAGCCCGGCGCTGCGCACCACCGCGATCAGCGTGCCGAACATGAAGACTTCCACCATGCTCCAGCGCAGCAGCCAATGCAGCGACCGCAGCGCGACGGCCCCACCCGGCACGCGCCGTCCCCGGGCCAGCGGCGCGACGACCCATAGCTGCAGCAGGATGACGGCCAAAGGAAAGAAAAATGCCGTCGCCGCCGCCAGCACGGCCACGGCGTGCTGGCCGGATTGCCAGGTGCGCAACATCGCTTCGTACAAGGTGACCCGCAGCTCGACGCCGCGCAGGTCGAGTGTGACGATGGGCGTCAGGTTGGCGAGGGCAAAGACGATCAGCGCCGCCAACGCGAGCGCGAACTGCCCGTCGATGGAGAGCCGGTCGCCGCGCTCGAGCACCCCCGCGCAGCGACGGCAACGCGCCACCTCGCCGGCGCTCAGCTCGCGGCGCACGTGCAGTGCATCGCAATCGGGACAGGCGACCAGATCGGGGTGCGTCGCAAGGCGCAGCGCGCGCGGCTGTGAAAAACCCATCGGCATGTGTGATTGATTGCCTCTCGAAGCTCGCGCCACTGGAGTGATCGGGACCGCTGCGTGCCCGAACGTCGAACTGCGGCCCGCTCGCGGTGGCGGCATACACGACGGATGCGAGAGTACCCGAGGCATGCCACGCTTCGTCAAGGCTGCGGCGTTCGTTCGGTCTTCCAGCGCACGGACCGACCGCATCCGGCTGTCCAACATCAAAAAGATCGAGTTCATGCGTGCGTTACCGGCGCCCCTGGGCATGCGGATCGCCCTCCTGCGTGGAAGACGGCTCGCCGGTCAACATCACTCGAGGATCCTCACATGTCGAAGAAGTCGGGCAGCACATTGCGGCGGTGGGTCTGGTTGTGGGCCCCGTTGGCATTCATCGTTCTGGCCGTGGCGCTGTGCGAGTGGCTTGCATGGCCTTTCCTTCGTGCGCCGCTCGAACGCGGGTTGGAGCGCGGCCTGTCGCGCGAGGTGAGCATCGGCCAGGACTTCGGCGTCCGTTTGTTCGGCTCGATACGTGCACGCAGCGACTCACTGGTCATCGGCCCGCCGCCGGACGGGCCCCATCTGAAAAATGCCGCCGGCCAGCCGCGCGATTTTTTAAGGGCGAGCAACTTCGCATTGACCGTGCCTTACTCGACGGTCCTCGCCCTGTGGCGCCCTCGGCCCGACTCGGTGCTGCGGGTGCGCTCGCTGGAGGTGGACGAACTCGACATGACGCTGGTGCGCAACGCCGACGGCCGTGCCAACTGGCAGTTCGGCACCGAGCCGAAGGAGCCTGAGAAAGAGGAAGCCGAGTTGCCCCAGTTCGATCGGCTCGTCGTTCACCGAGCGCAGATCGCCGTGGAAGACGCCGTTTCGCAGGTCGCCGTGCAGGCGCAGCTTCGCACGCGTGAAGGCAGCGCCGGTGCCGCCGCGCCGGCCGCTTCCGCTTCGCCCGGCGCATCGACCCCCCCACCCGCAGGCAGCGCCACTCTCGACGCCGGCGCCGCGGGCGCGCCGGTTCGTGGTCTCGAGGCCACTGCAGTGGGCACGTACCGCAAATCGAAGCTCGAGGCGCGGCTGCAGACCAGCGGCCTGCTGCCACTCGCCGCCGGCGGCGCCGACGCCGAGCCGGTGCCGCTGGTGCTGGATCTGCAGGTGGGGGAAACCGAATTTCACCTCGACGGCACCGCGCGCGACGTCCTGGCGCTCACTGCGCTGGACGCGAACTTCCGGCTGGCCGGACCCTCGCTGTCGGCGGTGGGCGACTCGCTCGGCATGACCCTGCCCACCACGGCCGCTTTCGAGACGAACGGCCGGGTGCGCAAGGAGCTCGAGGTGTGGCGGATCGCTGTCAGCCGCCTCACGGTCGGCTCGAGCCGGCTGCAAGCCGATCTTGTCTTCGACCGCAGCACGCCTGTGCCCAACCTCAGCGGCACGCTCGGCGGCGCGCGGCTGGCCCTGCCTGACCTCGCGCCCGCCTTCGGCGCAAAGCCTGACGAAGACGAGCAGGCGGCACAGGCGAAAGCGAAAGCGAAAGCGAAAGCGAAAGCGAAAGCGAAGGCCGAGCTGGCCAAGCGCGGCCGCGTGCTGCCGGAACGCGAGTTCGACGTGCCTTCGCTGGCGCAGATGCAGGCCGACCTGAAGCTGGAGTTCAAGCAGGTGGATTTCGGCACGCCGCAGCTCGAGCCGTTCGCCCCGCTCAACGGGCGGCTGCGCCTGAAAGACAGCCGGCTGACCGTCGACAACCTGCTGGCACGCAACTCGGGAGGTGAACTGCGCGGCGCACTCTCGCTCGACGCGAAGAACCAGAAGGCGCCGATCTGGAACGCCGACCTTCGCTGGTCGGGCATACGGCTCGAACGCTTCGTCAAGGCGGGCAAGGGGCGCGACACCAAGGCCGATCAGCCGGCGAAGGTGGGCTATGTGGGCGGCGCGCTGAGCGGCCAGGCCAAGCTACAGGGCCGCGGCCGCTCGACGGCGCAGATGCTCGGCTCTCTCGACGGCTCCACGCAGTGGTGGGTGCGCGAAGGCAGCATGTCGCACCTGTTGCTGGAGGTCACCGGCATCGACATCGCGGAAGGCCTGGGCCTGATGATCAGTGGTGACGAATTGCTGCCGGTGCAGTGCGCCGTGGCGAGAACCGTGGTGAAGGACGGCCTCATGTCCATCGAGGTCGGTGTGATCGATACGCCCGACACGACCGTCCTGGTGGGTGGCACCGTCGCGCTGGGCAAAGAGCAGCTGGACCTGCGCCTCACTGCCAACCCCAAGGACTTTTCCCCGCTCGCGCTGCGGGCGCCGGTGCGTGTCAAGGGCAGCTTTGCCGATCCCAAGGTGGGGTTGGAAACCAAGGCGCTCGGCCTGCGAGCCTTGGCCGGCGTGGCCCTGGCGACGGTAGTGACCCCGTTGGCCGGCCTGCTCGCGCTCGTCGATCTGGGAGAAGAAGAGAAGGCGGTTTGCCAGAAAGCGGTGGAGCGCCTGCGGTCTGCGACGCCCCCGGCGAAACCGCCACCCCGCAAGCGCTGAGGACGCCGGAAGACGCTCGGACCCACCAGAAAAAAAAGCCGCAAGCTTTACGGCCCGGGATGAGGGCTCGGCAGACCGGTTTGCAGGCGCGTGCCTCAGCGCTTGGCCTCGGCTCCGCACAGCAGGTATCAAGCGCTCCGCTCGGGCGATAACGCCAGTTCGCCCACGACGCGTCCACCGACCAAGTGCTCGCCAATCACTCGGTCGATCCCTGCCTCGTCGACTCGGCAGTAGTAGACCCCTTCGGGAAACACCTGCAACACCGGTCCCAACCGGCACGGGCCGAGGCAACTGGTTTTGGTGATCAAGACGCCCGTCGCGGGGTCATGCAGATCGAGCCGCCGTCGCTCATCTCGCAGCCGCCGCCAGACCGCGGCTGCTCCGGCCTGGTTGCAGGTTCGACCCCGACATACCAGCACACGGCGTTGCTGTATCGCGATCGCAGGCGCCGGTGCTGCCCGCTTTTCGGGTGACGCCCCTGCCGGCCCCCGCCGTCTGGCCACAAGCAGCAAGGCGGGCAGCACCAGCAGTTCGAACAACTGCCCTGCGGCAAGCCCGACTGCGGTCAATAGCCCGAAGTTCGATGTCGGGATGAAGTCCGACGCGGCCAGCAATGCGAACTGGGCGATCAGCAACAGCGACGTCGCCAGCACGGCGCGCCCGGACGATTCGAAGCTCCGGGCAATCGCGAAAACCGGCGCGGCTCCCGCCTTCAAGCGATTTCGGTAGCCGTGATACAGGTGGATCGTGTCGTCGATCGTGATCCCGAGCACCAGGCTCGCAATCATGACCGTGGCCAGATCCAGAGGAATACCGGTCGCACCCATCAGAACGAATACGAAGAAAAGCGGCGCGAGATTCGGAACGATGCACAGCGCCGCTGCAACCGGCGAGCGCCACAGCAGCGTCATGAGGATGAATATCTGCAGGAACGCGCCGGCAAAACTGTTCAACTGCCCTTGGACAAGCAGGTCCACCTGGTCGGCGAAAAGCCGGCCATGACCGCCGATATCCATTTCAACGCCGGGGAGAGGCTGAGCCTTGTTTCGCTCGCGGATTCTCTCGATGACCTGGCTGATACCTTGTGTGCCGTGCACGTTCAAGCTGAGAACGATCCTGGCCCGCTGGAAATCCCGGTTCACCAGCTCGTAGAGATCGCGCCCGTCGTAGACGAGCAGGTACTGGCTCAGCAAACGATCGTTACCCGGCAGCGCTCGGAAGGCGGCTTGCTCGTCGTTCATCGCCCAATGCATCTCTTCGATCAGATCGACCATCGAGACCGCGCGGTCGACCTCCGGCTGCTGTTCAAGCCACTGCTGGAAATCGCTGATCGAGCGCAAGCTGTCTACATTCTTCAGGCTGTCGCGCCCGCTGCCGGTCAGCGAAATCTCCAGCGAGGTGACGCCCGAAAGCTTCGATTCGATGAGCTCGGTTTGCGTACTGAGGGGGTGATCCGGCTTGAAGAACGCCAGGATGTCGGATTCGACCCTCACCTGGGTCGCGAGCGGAAAACTCGCAACACACAAGACGATCGCACCGCCGATGACGGCCTTCGGATGCCGCAGGCTGAACAAGGCCAGCCGCGAAGCCAGCCGGCCGAACCGGCCCATGCCGGAACTGCGGCTCGGCCAGCGTTGAGTGTCCCAACGCCGCAGCATGGGAGGCACCAGAAAGAAAACCGTCACGAAGACCAGCACCGTCCCGAAGGCGCCCGCCACACCGAACACCTGGACCGGCGGAATCGGCACGAGCAGCAGGCTGAGCAGGCCGGCTCCGGTCGTCAGCACGTTGTAGGCGCCCGGCTTGCGGGTCTCTGTCAGGGCTCGATCGATGGAGCGGTTGCGCCGCAGCCCCGCGGCATGCGCCCGCTGCACACCGGCATAGAAGTGCAACAGCGTCGCCAACGTGTAGGCGGCCAGCAGGCTCGGGAGAATCGCCGTCGCCATGGTGTAAGGCTGCCCCGACGCAGCAATGGCCCCGATCGTGGGCAGCACCACCGACGACATCGCCATTGCCCCGATCAGCACCGGGCGCACCCTGCCCACGACCCACCACAGCAGCAACAGGCCGATCGCCACCGTCAGCGGCACGAAGCTGAGGCTGTCGTCCAGGACCGACTCGAGTTGCGCGACGTCCATGGAGACCGGCCCCGCATCACCCACGAACCACGGCCGCAGGCCGGCCTCGTCGATCGCCGCGGCGACCGCTGTCTTCAAGGCCAGCCGCTGTGCGCTGTCGGTCAGCGGCTTCGGCCGGACGGCGATCGCCAACGATGTGCCGTCGCTCGATGCCAGCGTGTCGGGCGCGAAGCGGTCTTCCAGCACGCGCCGGCGCAATTCATCGGACGACGCGTCTTTCAGCCGGGAGGACTCGAGCAAAGGTGCCACCGAGAAACCGTCGTCGGTGCCCGAAATCTTCTCGAGCGTGGTCACCGTCGTCACACGATCGACCAGCGGATGGCCTTCGAGCGCGCCGGCCAGCGCATCGAGGCGCTTCAGGAACCCGGCGCTGTACAGCTTGTCGCCCTGGAACAGCACCGTCAGGACTTCGTCGCTCGGAAACTCGCGGCGCAGCTCATCGCGCAGCAAGACCGCCGGGGCGTCGGAAGGGTAATAAACCTCCGGCGCGTTGTTCAGGTGCAGCCCGAGCGCGAAGAAGCCGCCGACCGCCTGCAGCGCACCCATGATCAGCAGCGCCACCGGCCAGGCCAACAGCTTGTGCTGCATGCCCTCCGTGCGGCCGTGGAGCCGCCTCAGCAGGCCTCGAACCATGACCGGGCGGTTAGAAACGGGTGCTCAAACCGATCGCGATCATGCTGTGGTCTTCGTGAAAGCCACCGAGCGAGCGCGCTTCGCCGTTGAAATACCGACCCACGAGATAGATCTCATGCGGCTCCCAGCCCAGGTAGGAAAGCTTGGGGCTGAGGTAGAGGTCATGAACGTTCAGGCCGCTGAAAAAGCGCATACCCAACTGCCAGCGGCCCTGAGCGAATGTCGACTCGACCTCGCCGTTGACGCCGTAGTACTCCTTGAGCTCCAGGATCGTGCGGTCGGTGGTGAGACTGCGTGCGGCGACCTGAAAATTCACGCGCGTGTCCTTGCCACCCGGGAAGAACTCCACGCCGACCACGGCGTCGAGCGAGCGCGTCGTCGACATCTGGGCGTCCGGCCGCGTGACCGGCACGCCATCGGTGTGGCCGATCTCGGCGCGCCACGTGTAGTCGCCGGTCACGAATTCCACATCACCGCCTGCAAAGGTGTTGTAGGGGTAGATCGCCGTCAGCGACTGTTCGGCCAGATCGACGCGGTAATACGGCAGTGTCTGGCGCGTGCGTGCCAGCGTGAGGCCGTAGTCGATCGCCCCGCCCGCCTTGGTGAAGCGCAGCGCCGCACCGCCGCTGCCGCTGTCGTCCTCGCGAATGCGCGCCGAGCTCACCAGAGCCTCCAGCGCGGGGCTGGGCGCCACGCCGATGACGCGGCCGCGGCGCTGATCGATCGGGCTCCAGACGCTTTCCGTATCGGGCAGGCGCGCACCCCGGAAGACAGGCAGCAGCACCACATCGAGCTTGTGATCGCCGAAGTTCTGTTCCCAGCGTGCCGCCAACTGCGCGCGCCGGCGCTCCGACAGATCATCGAGCACGAAACGGCTGAGATCGACGCGGCTGACGCGGTCGATCACCGGCACGGCGTCGACCCGGCCCCAGACGATGGTCTGCGCGCCCAGCGTCAGGCGCGTATCGCCGCTGCGGTAGCGCAGGTAGGTGTCGCCGTAGTCCGCGCGCCCTTCCTCGTAGCTGGCCGTACCGCCGGCCTGAGACACCGCGTCCAGCCGCAAGCCTGCGCGGAACTCCCAGGCCCGGCTCGGTTGCCAGAGCACGTAAGGGCTGGCGCGCAGCGTGGTGCTGTTGTCGGCCTCGGGAGCGTCAGGCAGAGCGCCCGCTTCGACCAGCACGTCATCGACACCGTACTTGAGAACCGGCCGGAAGCTGCGGGTTGCGACACGACGTTTGGCACGGCTCGCGGCGGGCGGTTCATCGTCGGAGGTTGCATCGGCCGGCGCGGTCGAGGGAGTGCGGGTCGGGGCCGGCTCGTCCGCCGCATGAACGGGCAGCATGAGCAGGGGCAAAGTCAACAGCAGCAGGCATTTCATGGACGGTATTCTGATTCGAGCCCTTCGTCCGCCAGGGTGCGTGAGGTGAACAATTTGGCAGGCAGCCCGCGGTCGTAGATTGCATCCAACACGATCATCCGGGTTTCGTGCCCACTGAGCAAATCGCTGATGCGACTGTCGGTCACCGTCCAGTAGTCGCCGTGCTTCTGTTTGGCGAGCAACAGCCAGCGCTTGGTCGGCTTGGTGTCGTCTTTCTCGAAGTAATCGACCCGCAGTGCCAGCGCAGTGGTTCGGTCGACGCAGCTAACGCGCTTTCGGTAGACCGATTCATCGGCCTCTATGGGCACGCTTTCCAGCAAATCGCAGGCAACTCCGTTCACGACGTCCTTGCCGAGCAAACGATGGCGGTCGAGCGAAGGTTTGCGCTCATGCAAATCTTCGTAGTACAGGTCGGAGCCTACGAAACGCCCACCTTGGCGGTCGCCCGCAATGCGCCGCACCCGGTCGAGCGCCGGCAGGTAAAGCCACTGCTCGTTCGAGCCGTCCGCATTGTCGGAGCTGAGCAGACCGGTCCCCGCGATGTCTTCCGGGTCCAGGAATCGGATCAGATTGACGGTCTCGCCGCCGCCCTTGTCCAAGCGGTAGGTCACCATTTCGCGAATACGCGGGGAACGGTCCTTTTCCGTCAGTTCCATACGGCCGAAGGTGGTGAGGTCACGGCCGCTCGGTCGGTCATAGACAGCCTGCGCGAGAGCAGCGCCGTCGTTGGCCCAGATCGGAAATGCAATCATCCAACCGCCTATCAACGGCCATATCCTGAGACGGTTCGAGAAGCAAACGAGAAGTCGCTCGAGTCGCCCTATCGATAACCGTCGAGCATCAGAAACGTTCTTAACAACCCGTCCATAGCGATGGATCACTAATAGCAAATTCACATTCTTACCTAGTAAAAAACTGCAGATATTGAATCGCACCAATAACCGTCACGATCTAATAAAATTGTCTGAAGTTACCGATATTCATGCACGGCACCGTCCGACACAAGAAGGTTTTCAAGATGAAGGCGATGGGACCGTGCCTTGGCCGCCGGTCCTTCGCCGATACGCCCAACCCACACGGCTCGTACCAGATCATCCCCAATTAGTTTGCAAGTATCAGCCGCCGTGCTGACGGCAAACAACTTCACGTCTTCTTTCTTTGTAAAAGCTATACCCTCTTTCAGGTACCCCGCAAAGATAAGCGGTGTCATCTCCGGTTGATGACGAAGGCCCAGTTTTGTCGCAGTTAACCAGAATCTTTGCACCGAACGTCCGGCCAATATGTAATCGTCAATACTTTCCGGGGCCTTCCGCCCAACGATTACGAAATGTGCAGCACATGCCATGCTAGGCATGAAGTCCATCTCCAGTCTAGGGATAAACGTACCCGCCAGGTAAGTGTTGAAAAACTCCACGCGCGCCCAACTACGCATCACCCACCGCATCAGCCATGCGGTCGGCGGGCTGACTCCCAGGGCGGCCTGGGGAATTCGGTCTTTGCTATAGATTGCGTTCCATTCGATGACTCTTCGATGGACTTGATAAGCTTCCGGCATGATCATTCGAAGCTTCGCATTGCGAAACATGAGTCGGGCTGCGCGGAATCGGTTGCCCCACCCCTCGAGCCACTTCACCTCGTAATGAACGCCGACGGAAGATTCGAGGGCTTGCTTCTCTGTGAGCGTCAGTGGACGCACTCTCAACCGACGGCGCTGCACACTGCGTTCTGTAATGAACGGTACCAGCGGGTCTTCCATTATCTCGGTGTCAGTTGAAAACTTGACATCGAAGGTGGGTTGGGCATCGGGTGCGTCACCTCTGCGCTGAGCGTCCACACGCAACCCGTAGGTACTGGCGGCGATGGCAATAGTTTCGAGCAGCGCCCCGATCGAGAGTTGACTGGCTCGACCTTGCAGGTCGTAGACGCAATCCTGGCGCGTATCAAAGCCGTGTACTACGACAGAATTGCTGTCGACGATCTCAAAACGCCAAGGCTGAGTGTTGTCACCGCTAGGCGCCCAACGGGCAATATCAAGAATCCTCTTGAGGGTGGTTCGACCTTCCATACTTGAACATCCTTCTTCGTTTTTGAGGATCACTTGTAGTAACGAGGCAGGGATCGCCACTCGCTTCGTTCAGCCTCCGGAATCAGTGCTCGTCGAGCCACCGTTCTTGAACTTGCCGTTCAGCTTCAGATGTAGCCGTCTGCATAAGCCGTCCGAGCGCGATGAGTATGTGCCGTACACCATGCCCCTGCACCACGCCATGAACGCCCGGCTGATGACTCTGGCGTTGTCCGTTCGCACCGCGCTGCAATAGTTGAGCTTCTCGGTACCTTCGCGGATGTCGGCTCTGAAAACCGGCGCAGCACGCACATGTGGAACGTCTCCAGCACCTGAATCCGCGCCGCACCGCCTTGGCGCAGGGTCTTCAGGTGCTCGAATCGCACTGATGACACCGACCTCGCGGTCGGCCAGCAACTGCAGCGCGTCTGCATGGGCCCTAAGGCTGACCGGCTCGTGAGCCGCGAAGGCCTTGATACCGCTCCCGTGCACGTACCAGCTCGTCGTCTTGCCGCTCACTCTGCACCCGCGTGGCACCGCCCTGGCGCAGCGTTTCCAGATGCTCGAAGAAGCGCTCGCCTGCGAGGCTCCCATTCGCGCAGCGGACGCGATCGTCATGACGGCCATGATGGCGGTTGGGATTCGCCATGCAGCGGCGCTGTTCACGCCGCTAGCAAGGCTGAAGCCGCGGGTCGCCGCTAAGGACGGGATACGACCTCATCGCCACGCTCGACAGCATTCGATCCGAGGCGTTTGTTGCGCTCCTTGGCTTCCTTTTTGGCGGCCTCGTGCTTGCGGTGCTGTTCCAGCCTTTGGCGTCGCCTTCCTCGAGGTCCCGCGCAAGGTTTTCGGCGTCGCGGCGCAGTTTGATGTCGAGAAGATCGAATTGCAAGTCCATCGAGTAGTCCGGCTTTTCGTCGGCTCCGGGTCGATTTCGAACCTTTAGGCTGAACCGAACTTTCGCTTCAGCCATACCTTGCGCAACACCTTGTCGGTCAACATTTCCCTGGTCAGGAATGCGCTCATTTCGTAAGCGTCCGGGCAAGGCATCTTGATCTCCCCATAGGCGCATAGGAGCCTCGTGTCCACCTCCACTCTTGGTTCGCATTGAGTGCATGGAGTACTGGCGAGCAAGGCAAGGAGGTGCTTGTTCGCTATTGGGAGTCTGTGCGCCGTTACATGGAAGATGGGCTAAAGGAAGCGTTCGACCGCGCCGAGATTTTTTTTGCCTATTGCAGATCGCCAAGAGTCATTACGCGACGGGTTCAATCGCATGTTTGCTCAGTTCAGCGGTGCACCGTTACCAATACTGGTGATGGGCGCACTGATCGCCGCGGCGTTTGCACCGGGCCGCTGGTTCGCGATGAAGACCAGCCAGATTCCCCGATGGCGCAAGAAATCGAAGACCAGTGCCGAATCGAACGGGGAGACCCCTGCGTCAAAGATGCCGCGATGAATCCGCCGGACTTGCGCTGAGAACGGGAGGTGACACGCCGGAAATGAACGACCACTGGCGTGGGTGGCTCCAACCGGCTCGTCTTCGACCACAGCCCGGGCGCCAACCGCTTTGAGCGGGCCAGCATTGACGCGGCCACGAGGGTGCAGATTACTTCTCCAGCTCGGCAATGATCTCCGCCACGATCTCGCCGGGATCAGTGTCGATCGACACGACGATCGGGTTCTCGTCGGCTTGCGGCTCTTCGAGCGTGTCGAGCTGGCTTTGCAGGAGAGCGGAAGGCATGAAGTGCCCGTGCCGCTGCTTCATGCGGCGAGCGATGAGCTCGGCATCCCCTTTGAGGTAGACGAGCCTCACGCCGTCCCGGCCGGCGGTAAGGGTCTCGCGGTAGCTTCGCTTGAGTGCCGAACAGGCGAGGACGCCTCGCTTGCCCTCGCTGCAAACGGCGTCGATCCATGCCGCCAGCGCGCGCAACCACGGCCCGCGGTCCCGATCCGTGAGGGGATTGCCGCTACGCAGCTTGTGCAGGCTGGCGGCCGAATGGAAGGCGTCAGCATCCGCGAACTCGGAATCCAAGCGCTCGGCCAGCAAGGTGGCGACCAGCGTTTTGCCCGAGCCCGACACGCCCATGACAACGACAACGCAAGCAGGCAGGGAGGCAGCAACGGCGTTCATGGTGTGATTTCCAAAAGCCAACCGAGCAATTCGAATGCCGGTCTCGTACGGTTCATGCTCGAGGCACACGCGCGGCGCTTCGCAACGCAGGCAGCCGAACCGGCGAAAAGTACACGACTGATAGACTGACCCAGGC
This sequence comes from Methylibium sp., assembly GCF_013817345.1. Taxonomy (GTDB): domain Bacteria; phylum Pseudomonadota; class Gammaproteobacteria; order Burkholderiales; family Burkholderiaceae_C; genus Methylibium. The sequence continues at coordinate 1,122 of NZ_JACDCW010000057.1, read as the reverse complement.
GAATCTGGCTGCACGGCCAACTTCTGAAATCAAACGCGGCGCGTGCTTTCTTCACCGCAAAGCGCGGCGCAGGCGCCTCACCCCGCAAGCCATGGGCCCTACGAGTCAACGATGATCAGGCGACCATGAGCACCTCGAGCGACCGCACCGCCGGCGACGTCGATCCCACCGCCGGCAACCTGTTCGTCGTCGCGGCGCCCAGCGGCGCCGGCAAGTCCACCCTTGTCAAGGCCCTGCTCGAACTCGACGGCCATCTGGCCGTGTCGATCTCGCACACCACCCGCGCGCCGCGCGGGCAGGAGCTCGAGGGTCGCGAGTACCACTTCATCGCCGAGTCGCAGTTTCGAGACATGGTGATGGAGGGCGCCTTCTTCGAATGGGCGGAGGTGCACGGCAACCTCTACGGCACGTCGCGGCTGGCGATAGAGCAGCGCCTGGCCGGCGGCGAGGACGTGGTGCTCGAGATCGACTGGCAGGGCGCGCTGCAGATCAAGCGGCTCTTCCCCGGCGCGGTGCTGGTCTTCATCCTGCCGCCGAGTTGGGGTGAGCTGCTGCAGCGGCTGGAGCGCCGCGGCGAAGACCCGGCGCAGGTGATCGGCACGCGCATGGCCAACGCGCGTGAGGAAGTGGCGCAGGCCAGACACTTCGACTACGTCGTGATCAACGCCCTGTTCGAGACGGCCTTGTTCGACCTCAAGGCAATCGTTCATGCGCAACGGCTAAAATACGCGAGTCAACGGCGCAGCAAGGCGGCCGTGTTTCAGGCGCTCGACCTGGATTGATGCCCGATCCCACCCCCTTTGTTCTGCCCCCGGAGACTCACCCCATGGCCCGCATTACCGTCGAAGACTGTCTCGCCAGGATTCCCAACCGCTTCCAGCTCGTGCTGGCTGCGACCTACCGCGCGCGCATGCTCAGCCAGGGCCACGCACCCAAGGTCGAGAGCAAGAACAAGCCCGGCGTGACCGCCTTGCGCGAAATTGCCGAAGGCCACGTCGGGATCGAGATGTTGAGAAAAGTGCCCGTGTGACCTGAAGCGCACACGCCCGGCAACGGCCCGCCTTCGCGGGCCGTTTTCTTTTGTGCGCCGTCCGCCGGATAACCAGCCGGTTCCTTGGGGCC
>NZ_JACDCW010000156.1 GCF_013817345.1 Methylibium sp. | reverse complement strand
CTGCGCGTGCGGGGGTCGATCCCCGCCAGGAACAGCGCCTCGGACGCATAGATGTTGCCGACGCCGACGACGATGTCGCCGGCCAGCAGCGCGGTCTTGATCGCGACCTTGCGCCCGCGCAGCCGCTCGTGCAGCAGCGCGCCGGTGAAGCCGGCCTCGAACGGCTCGACGCCCAGGCCGGCGAGCAGCTTCCCGGCGGCCCCTTGATCGGCCGCGGACGACCACACCACCGCACCGAAACGGCGGGGATCGGTCAGGCGGAGCAGGCCGCGGTCGGTGGCGAGATCGAAGTGGTCCCAGGGGCCGGGCGGCGCATGCTGCGCCGACAAGTTGAGCGAACCCGACATGCCCAGGTGCATCAGCAAGCCGCCGGCTCCCGTATTCGGGGCGCCCGGCGCGTCGAGGGCGAACCACAGGTACTTGCCTCGCCGCGTGAGCTCGTGCACCCGGTGCCCGACCAGCGATTCCGGTGCGCAGCCCAAAGGCCAGCGCAGAGGTTTGCCGATGCGCACTGCCGCGATCTGCGCCCCGCGAAGGCGTTCGACCAGGCTCAGGCGGGTGACTTCCACCTCGGGCAACTCGGGCATTCAGGGATTATCGGGGCGTGCCTAGAATGGTTTTGCTTCCGGAGTCGCCGATGTTTTGTTTCCGTCATGCTGTGTCGGCCTTCGCGGCCTGCAGCACCCTGGCCGTAGCAGTCCCCGCTCAGGCCCAGACTCCGCCCGCACCGGCGTCGGCACCCGCCTCGGCCCCGGTGCGCAACTCGAACCTCGATGCGCCGCTCTTTTATCAGTTGCTGATCGGCGAGATCGAGTTGCGCGAAGGCGATGCCGGCACCGGCTACCAGGTGCTGCTCGATGCCGCTCGCAAGACCCGCGACGAGCGCCTGTTTCAGCGCGCCACCGACATCGCGCTGCAGGCCAAGGCCGGCGAGCAGGCTTTGGTGGCGGCCCGCGCCTGGCGGCAGGCTGCGCCCGCTTCGCTCGAGGCGCACCGCTACGAAGTGCAGTTGCTGATCGCGCTCAACCGCAGCGCCGAGGCGGTGGAGCCGTTGCGCTCCACCTTGGTGCTGGTGCCGGTCGCCGAGCGTGCCGGGGCGATCGCCTCGCTGCCGGCCTATTTTGCGCGCGCCACCGATCGCAAGGCGGCCAGCGCGGCGCTCGAACAGGTGCTGCTGCCCTATGCCGAAGGCCGCCTGGCCGGCGAAGCGCCCGAGACGGCCGGCGTCGCCTGGGCTGCGCTCGGCCGCAGCCGGCTCGCTGCCGGCGAGCCCGCGCTCGCTCTCGATGCCGGGCGTCGCGCGCAGGCGATTGCGCCCAACGCGGAGAGCATCGCGCTGCTCGGCATCGAGTTGATGCGCAGCGAGCCGGCCGGCGAGGAACTGGTCAAGAACTTCCTGGCCGCCGACCCGCCCGCAGCGGACGTGCCGCGCAGTGCCGTGCGGCTGGTCTACGCGCGTGCGCTCGCCATCGGCCAGCGTTACGCCGAGGCGGTTCCGCAACTCGAGGCGGTGACGCGCGACGCGCCGCAGTTCGTCGATGCCTGGTTGACGCTCGGTGCCTTGCAGCTCGAACTCAAGCAACCCGCGCAGGCGGAAAGCGCTTTGACCGAATACATCGCGAGGGCCGAGGCGGCCGAAGCCGCCGCGGGGCCGGCAGCCCCGCAGGCGATCGACGAGGACGCTGCGACCCCGGCGCAGCGACGCATGCAGGCCTATTTGCTGCTGGCCCAGGCGGCCGAGCAGCGCCGCGATTTCAAGGCGGCCGAGGGCTGGCTGGCCAAGGTCGACAGCTCTCAGGCCTTGCCGGTGCAGGTGCGGCGCGCCTCGCTGCTGGCGCAGCAGGGCCGGCTCGAGGAAGGGCGCGCGCTGATCCGCGATCTGCCCGAGCGCACGCCGGAGGAGGCCCGCTCCAAGCTGCTTGCGGAGGCCCACCTGTTGCGCGACCAGAAGCAGTGGTCCGAGGCCAACCGCTTGCTCGCCAAGGCCAATGACCTCTACCCCGACGACACCGATCTGCTTTACGAGCAGGCCATGATGGCCGAGAAGCTCGACCGCATGGACGAGATGGAGCAGTTGCTGCGCCGCGTGATGGCACTCAAGCCCGAGCAGCCGGCGGCCTACAACGCTCTCGGCTATTCCCTGGCCGATCGCCGCATGCGGCTGCCGGAGGCGCGCCAGCTGATCGTCAAGGCCATGGAGCTGACGCCGAACGATCCTTTCCTGATCGACAGCATGGGCTGGGTCGAGTACCGCATGGGCAACCTGGAGGAGTCGCTGGAATGGCTGCGCCAGGCTTATCGGGCTCGGCCCGACACCGAGATCGCGGCGCACCTCGGCGAAGTGCTGTGGATGAGCGGCCGCCGCGACGAGGCGCGCAGCGTGTGGGGCGCGGCGCAATCACGCGACGCTGCCAACGATGTGCTGAAGGAAACGCTGGCGCGGCTGAAGGTCGATCTGTGACTCGATCGGGCAGGCTGGCGGCGGGTGCCGTTGTTGCCGCGCTGCTGGCAGGCTGCGCGAGCCTTGCGCCACCGGCTGGCGAGGACCAGGCGCTGTCCGGGCGCTTGTCGGTCCGGGTCGAGGGGGATACGCAGCGGTCGTTCAATGCGGCATTCGAGTTGGCCGGCTCGCCGGAGCGGGGCAGCCTTGCATTGAGCACACCGCTCGGCACCCAGGTTGCGCGGGCGGACTGGTCGGCAGGGCAGGTCCGGCTTCGTTCCCGAGAGGGCGAGCGTGTTTATCCGGATCTCGACAGCCTTTCCGAAGAGGCGCTCGGCGAGCGAGTGCCGCTCGCCGCCCTGTTCGACTGGCTGCGCGGGCGGCCCTGGCCGGGCGCAGCCAACGTCGCAAGCGACCACGGCTTTGCCCAACTCGGCTGGAAGGTCGATCTGTCGCGTTACGAGGAAGGTTGGGTGCTCGCCGAGCGCAGCACGCCGCCGGTCGTCGAGGTGCGCGCGCGGCTCGACATGCCCGCCTCGGCGGCGCCATGAAAAGGTCTTCGAGTTGCATCGAGGCGGTCTTCGGATCGTCCGCGCGCCGCCCTGCAGCGCCGGGCGGGGCGACATGGGCCTGAAAGCGATCTACGACGTTTCGGCGCCCGCCAAGCTGAACCTGTTCCTGCACGTGGTCGGCCGGCGCAACGACGGCTACCACCTGCTCCAGTCGGTGTTCGCACTGATCGATTGGTGCGACACGCTGCACTTCGAACGCCGCGACGACGACCGGCTGAGCCGTCACGATCTGGGCGCGGTGCTGCCGCAAGACGACCTGTGCCTGCGCGCGGCGCGGCTGCTGCAAAGCGAGAGCGGCACGGCGGCCGGCGCCGACATCTCCATCGACAAGCAGGTGCCGTGGGGTGCAGGCCTGGGCGGCGGCAGTTCCGACGCAGCCACGACGCTCATCGCGCTCAATCGCCTGTGGAACCTGAACTGGCCTCGCGAGCGGCTGTTGTCCCTGGGCCTTCGCCTCGGCGCTGACGTGCCCTTTTTCATCGGCGGCAACAACGCGTGGGTCGAAGGCGTGGGCGAGAAGCTCACGCCCATTGAACTGGTGCCGCGCCGTTGGGCGGTGGTCAAGCCGGCGGCGACCGTGAGCACTGCCGCGATCTTCGCCAGCCCGCACTTGGTCCGCAACACCGCCGCTGCTACACTCTCGGACTTCGCTGCAGACCCGCTCGGGTTTGGCCGCAACGACCTGCAGGAGAGCGCAAAAGCGCATTGCAGCGAGGTCGGCGAGGCCCTGGCGCTGCTGCGAGGCCACTACGGTGCAAGCCGAATGTCGGGCTCGGGCAGCGCGGTGTTTGCAGATGCCGGCAGCGGCGACGCACCGAGCGCAGGAACGATAGAAGCAAAGGTGACCACGCCGGTTGAGTTGGAAGCGATGGCGCTTCCTCCATCGTGGGTGGGGCGCATTTGCCGCGGTCTGACCCGCCATCCGCTGGTGGATTGGTCCGACTGAAGTGGAAGTGTTTTCGGGGGTGGCCTCGGTGCAAGCCGGCCGCGTCCTGTGTAGGGGAGTCGCCAAGTTGGTCAAGGCATCGGATTTTGATTCCGACATGCGAGGGTTCGAGTCCTTCCTCCCCTGCCAAACCGAAGCGAAGCGCGGCGCCCGATGCGGGCGCCGCGTCGTTTAGACCGATCGAGCGCGGTGCAGCCACGATGCTTACCAACAACACCGTTCTGTTCACCGGCAACGCCAACCCGGCGCTCGCCGAGGAGATCGCCAGTGCCCTGGGCATCGAGCTCGGGCGCGCCGCGGTCGGCCGCTTCTCCGACGGCGAGGTCAAGGTCGAGATCGAGCAGAACGTGCGGGCGCGCGACATCTTCGTCGTGCAGCCGACCTGCGCGCCGCAGACCAACGAGCACCTGATGGAGCTGTTCATCATGGTCGATGCGCTCAAGCGTGCTTCGGCCGGGCGCATCACGGCGGTCATTCCCTATTTCGGCTATGCGCGTCAGGATCGCCGCCCGCGTTCCACGCGCGTGCCCATCTCGGCCAAGGTGGTGGCCAACATGCTCGAGGCGGTGGGCGTGAACCGCGTGCTCACCATGGACCTGCATGCCGACCAGATCCAGGGCTTCTTCGACATCCCGGTCGACAACATCTACGCCTCGCCGGTGCTGCTGGCCGATCTGAAGACCAAGCGTTATCACGACCTGATCGTGGTCTCGCCCGACGTCGGCGGCGTGGTGCGCGCCCGGGCGCTGGCCAAGCAGCTCGACTGCGACCTGGCCATCATCGACAAGCGCCGCCCCACTGCCAATGTGTCCGAGGTGATGCACGTCATCGGCGACATCGAGAACCGCAACTGCGTGATCATGGACGACATGATCGACACCGCCAGCACGCTGGTGAAGGCGGCGGAAGAGCTCAAGCAGCGCGGCGCGAAGAGCGTGTTCGCCTACTGCACCCATCCCGTTTTTTCCGGTCCGGCGATCGAGCGCCTCAAGAATTCGCAGCTCGACGAGGTGGTGGTCACCAACACCATCCCGCTCAATGCCGCGGGCAAGGCGACCCCCAAGATCCGCCAGCTTTCCGTGGCGTTCCTGTTCGCCGAGACCATCCGCCGCATTTCGGACGGCGAATCGGTCACCTCGCTTTTTTCGGAGCAGAACAACAACTTCTGAGCCGGTTCATGCCTGCAGGCCTTCGGCCTGCGGGTTCACACGAGGCACCTGGTCGCGGGTGCCTTCCTTTCGGGAGAAACGCAATGAAATTCGTCGCTTATCCGCGCGAACTGCAGGGGACCGGAGCGAGCCGCCGCCTGCGCAACACCGGCAAGGTGCCGGGCATCGTTTACGGTGCGGGCGCGCCGGCCATGGTCGAGCTCGACCACAACGCGCTCTTTCACGCGCTCAAGAAAGAGGCCTTCCACTCGTCGATCCTCGACATGGATCTGTCCGGCGCCAGCCAGCAGGTGCTGCTGCGCGACGTGCAGATGCATCCCTTCAAGCAGATCGTGCTGCACGTCGACTTCCAGCGCGTCGATGCCACCACGCGTGTCAGCAAGAAGGTGCCCTTGCACTTCATCAACGAGGACACCGCGCCGGCCGTCAAGCTCGATGGTTGCCTGATCTCGCACGTGGTCAACGAACTCGAGGTCGAGTGCCTGGCTTCGCAGCTGCCCGAGTTCATCACCATCGACGTGGGCGAGATGACCAAGGGCCAGTCGCTGCACGTGGACGACCTCAAGCTGCCCAAGGGCATCAAGGTCGTGCTGCGCGGCAAGAAGAACCCGG
>NZ_JACDCW010000155.1 GCF_013817345.1 Methylibium sp. | reverse complement strand
GGGCACGCGTGCACCGGGCCGACTGAGCACGGCGCGCCAGCAGACCGGGCCGGCCACAGCGACAGCGACGGCCGGAAAGAACCGGACGGCGGGAGGGGCCGCCGACGGCGCAGGCCCCCCGCCCGCCCGCCACCGCTGGTGGCCGCTCGCCAAGCGCGTGCTCACCGTGCTCTTCTTCGCCGCGGTCGCCTGGCTGATCTACCGGAACGCCCGCAACGTCGACTGGCGCGAGGTCGGCGCCGTGCTGCTCGACTATCCGAACGGCACGCTGTGGCTGGCCGCCGCGGTCGCCGCCGCGAGCCACGCGATCTACGGCACCTTCGACCTGCTCGGCCGGCACTGGACCGGCCATGGCCTGGCCGTGCGGCAGGTGGTGCCGGTCACCTTCGTCAGCTATGCCTTCAACCTCAACCTCGGCTCGCTGGTCGGCGGCATCGCCTTCCGCTACCGGCTCTATTCGCGGCTCGGTCTGGACACCGACACTACCAGCCGCGTGCTCGGCCTGAGCCTGGTCACCAACTGGCTGGGCTACCTGGTGCTGGCGGGCGGCGTCTTCGCGCTGCGCGTGATCACCCCGCCGGACGACTGGAAGTTCGGCGCGACGGCCCTGCAGGTGCTCGGCTTCGCGCTGCTGGCCGCGGCCGCGGGCTACCTGGCGCTGTGCGCAGCGCGGGCCGGTCACGAGTACAGCGTGCGCGGCCACCGGCTGGTGGTGCCCTCGCTGCGCATGGCGCTGTTGCAGCTGGCGCTGTCGATGGCCAACTGGGCGGTCATCGCCGGCGTGATCTACGTTCTGCTGCAGTTCAAGTTGCCCTACCCGCTGGTACTGGGCGTGCTGCTCATCGCCGCCGTGGCCGGCGTGGTGGCGCACATCCCGGCCGGCCTGGGTGTGCTGGAGGCGGTGTTCATCGCGCTGCTCGGCCACCGCGTGCCGCAAGGCGAACTGCTGGCCGCCCTGATCGCCTACCGCGCGATCTACTACCTGGCACCGATGCTCGCGGCGACGGCGCTGTACCTGACGCTGGAGGCGCGCGCCAAGAAGGGCGGCTCACCGGCAGCCCCGGCCCTGCACGGCAAGGCGGCCTGAGCGGCGGTCTCGGGCACAAGACCTGCTGCGTTCCTGCGTGCCTCGCCCCGCAGAAAGAGAACGCCCATGAACCAGCACACCGTGCCGCTGCCCACGCCAGAGCAGACACCGACCGCACCGACCCCCGCGCGCGAATTGCCCGGCATGCCGCCCGACGACCCGATCCCGCCTGAAATGGCGCCGGACGGAGACATGCCGACCCAGCCGCCGGCACAGCCGGCGAGCTGAGCGCAAGCCGGCCCGGCGCCCGAACTGCCGCGGCCCGTGCCCCTCCTAGAATTGCCGCCACGGGTGGCGCTTGATCATCCCGGGAGCCGACGTGGATCTGAAGTTGCCGATCGTCCTGTTCGATGAGCTGAGCGAAAGCGTCATCCGCTCGACCGCCATGCTCGATCTGGCCAGCGGCGAGATCCGCGGCGTGGAGTACGACAACTACGACAAGGACGCGCTCGGCCTGCCGGCCGAACACGAAAGCTACGAGTTCACCTCCGGCATGCTGTCCAGCGGCGAGCGCGAGGTGGAGTTCCGCGTCGAGGTCGACGTGCTGAATGGCACCTACTCGCTCACGCCCAGCGAACTGCTGGAACTCAAGGGCCGCGCCGCCAAGCTGTTTTCGGCGCCGCCGGGACAGGCCGGCCCCGACGTGCCCGCAAAGGTCATCAAGCGGCGTTAGCCACCGATGCGTCGCCTGTGGCTGCTGCCCCTTCTGGCCGTGGTACTGGCCGGCGCCTGGCTGGCGCCGCTCGATGCCTCGGCCACCCGGCAGGTCGAGTCCGGCTTGGCGCGCGCGGTGGCGAGCTTTGCGGCGGCGCGCGCGCTGAACGCGGCCATCTCCGTGGCGCAGGGCACCGAAGTGGCGGTGCATCCGGCGGGCGTGGGCGTGAGCCTGGCGCCGGGCCAGGCGCTCGACCCGATCAACGACCTGGTCGAACAGTTCGCCCTGTTGATGCTGGGCGCGAGCGTGTCCTTCGGCGTGCAGCTGGCGCTGATCAAGATGGGCGCGTTCTGGGCCGTTTCGCTGCTGCTGAGCGCCGTGGCGCTGGCCTGGACATGGGCGACCTGGCGCGAGCGCAGCTTGCCGCTGTGGCTCACGCGGCTGTTCGTCGGCCTGCTGCTGGTGCGCTTCGCAGTGCCGCTCGTGGCGCTGGGCAACGAGGCGGCGTTCCGGCTGTTCCTGAGCGAGGACTACCGGGCCGGGCAGGCCACCATCGAGCTGTCGAGCCGCGAGATCGCCAGTGCGGGCGCTCCGGGCACTCCCGTCACGCCCGAGCCGGCGCCCGCGCCGGGCGGCCTGGGCGAAAAGCTGCAGAACTGGTGGGACAGCGCCGCGTCGAAGGTCGACGTGAGCAAGCGGCTCGACGAGCTGAAAGAAGCCGCCGGGGGCGCCATCGACGACATCGTCCGGCTGATCGTCGTGTTCCTGCTGCAGACCGTGGTGCTGCCCTTGCTGCTGCTGTGGGGGCTGCTGCGCCTTGGCCGGGCGCTGTGCGAAGCGCCTCCGGCCAAGCCCCCCTGATCCGGGCCGGCAGCGCACCGCTTCATACCAAGCCGCATTCAAACGCATCAATGCTGGTGCTGCAGCGCAGCCTTGAACGACTGCAGAACCGAGCGTCTACGGTGGTGGCAGGAGCGCTGTGGCGGGTTGCTGTGTGGAGTGAAGTCAAGGAGGAGGGCTGGGCGTGAGCCCGGCCCGGGGGACATGAACGCAACACAGCGACCCGGCGCAGCGCTCGCGCGCTGAGCTTGCACAGTCGGCATTCCGAACAGGACCGAAGCCCGCTACAACTCTTCGACGGCTTCAATTCGATGCGTATGAACGCAATTTCGTATCAGTCGACTCCGGCGTCTTCCTTGGCGCGCATCTTGGCGCCCACGTAGGCGCCGTGCGGGATGTGGAGCAGGTCGGACACACGGCGCATCAGGTGGTTCTCGTGCGCACTGAGTTGGCCGTCGGCATAGGCCACGCGCCACATGTGCTCGATCATGCGCACCTTTTGCTCCATGCTGAACTCGGCGTTGATCTTCGAGGTGAAGCCGAAGTAGTCGGTGGCGTCGCGCGAAGCCTGCTCGGCGAGTTCGAGCAGGCGCGCCACCTCGTCGTCAGCCAGCGCGAACTTGCCCTGCAGCGCCCCGATGACGGCCTGCCGCTCGGCTGCGCTCAGGTCCGGATCGGCCCGCATCACTTCGACGAGCAGCACGGCCGTGGCGAGCTGAAGCGTGTGTTCCGCGCTTTCCGGCGCTTGCGCCGGTAAGGCCGGCATCAGGGAATCGAACAAATCCTTGAGGTTTTTCAGCATGGTTCGGGCGGTTGGTGAGACTTCAGCGCACCGTGTAGTCGCGCTCTTGCATGCACGCCAGCGTGGCGCGGTGGAACGCATCGGCCCGGGCGATCGCTCCCGGTTGCCCCAGCGCCCAGCGGTTGCAGTCATGCAGGTCGGCCTCGGTCCGAGCGGCGCTCTGGCCGCGGCGCGGATCGAAGACCGGATCGGGCGGGCCCTTGGCCAGGGGTTGAGGCGGCCGCTCGGTGAGCCGCTCCCGGTAGACAACGGGCGGCGGCAGCACCATGCCGTAGCCGGGGTAGCCCCAGGATGCCCACGGCGCACCGTAGCCATAGCCATAGCCGCCTGAGCCCATGCCAATGCCGATGCTCACACCCCCTCGCGAGCGGCCGGCGTGCCGGTGGCCATGATGACCCCGGCTCCAATGGCCGGCGTGATGCTGGCCGCTGTAGCCGGGGCCATGACCGCCGTGGCGGCCGCCGGCCTGGGCCGGAGCCATCCCACTGGAAAGCAACAAGGCGAGCGCCGCGCAGGCAGCGCCGACGAGTGTGTGGTGAGTGGTGACGATGCTCATGGCGAAATCCTGTCTGCAAGAAGGCGGTGCCGGACGGGCCTCGGCGCGCCGGTTCTTTGCGCCGCCGAAACCATAGCCTACGCCGACGCGCGGGCCCCCGCGTTCGCGCAGCCGTTGGCCGACGAGGGGCGCTACTCGCTAGGCTGGCGATCCGGAATGGCCTCGGTCCACACCGCCACTTCCCGCGGTGCCATCTGTCCAAGCGGCGCGAGCCGCGCGTCGCGCAAGCCTTGCTCCTCGATGTCGTCGAGATACTGCTCGCGTGAGAGCAGCGTGCCTTGGCACACCTGCCCGGCCGGCGGCGGCGCCCGCTGTTCCTCGCGCAGTCCCGCTCAAGCCCCGCCGCGCAGCAGCCGCGCCGGCGCCACCCGCATCTGACCGAGCAGGTAGCGCGCGCCCAGGCCCAGGCTGACCGCGCTGACGCCGAACGCCGTGACCGCGCCGGTCCAGTACAGCCCGCTGGCGTCGAGCTCCAGGCGCAGCCGCAATAACGCGAACGCCAGCGCACTGCCCACCACGACGGCGAAGCCGGCGGTCACCAGCGAGAGCAGCGCGTACTCCCAGCGCAGCGTGCGGCGCAGGCTGGCCAGGCGCGCGCCCAGCGTGTGCATCACGCTGGCCTCGTAGACCTGCCGCGCGCGGCTGGCCGCCACTACGCTGGCCAAAACCAGCAGGCTGGCGGCCAGGCACACGCCGGCGATCACCGCCAGCCCGGCGCTGGCGCGGCCCATCAGCGCACGCGTCTCGTCGAGCAGCGCCTCGGTGCGCACACTCACGATGTTGGGCGCTACGGCGGCGAGCCGGTCCTGCGCGGCGATGGCGTCCTGAGACGACAGCGATGCGGCACCGACGTGGCGGGTGATGAAGGGGTCGAGCACGCCGTCGCTGAAGATCGCCTCCAGCCACAGCCGCGCCTGGAAGCGGCGCTGGCTGTAGATGGCCGCGAGCTGCACCTCCACCGGCGCGCCCATGATCTCGAAGCGCAGGGTGTCGCCGACGCCCAGGCCGAGCTGATCGGCTTCGCGGTCTTCCATCGCCACCCTCGGCGCTCCTCGGTGGTCGGCCGGCCACCAGGCGCCGCGCGTCACGATCACGTCGTCGAAGTCGCCGCGGCGGTCGCTGAGCTTGTGGTCGTTGCGCGCCTCGCGCACGCGCCGGCCGTCGCTGCTGTCGCGCAAGGCCTCGCCGTTGACGGCGGCCAGCCGCCCGAGCACGAGCGGCGCGGTCTGCAGCTGCTGCAGGCTGGGCGCGCCTTGCAGCACCTTGCGCAGCGTGTCGAGCTGTTCGGTCTGCACGTCGTAGAACACCAGTGCCGGCGCCTGCTGCGGCACGGTTTCGTTGACGGTGCGCAGCAGCGTGGCCACGACCAGTGTGCAGGCGACCAGCAAGGTCAGCGCCGAGCCCAGCGACAGCAGGGACGCCCGCAGCGGCGAGCCCGGGCGCTGCAGGCCGGCCAGCGCCAGTCGCAGCTCGAATCCCGGCTGCCAGCGCGGGTGCGACAGCAGCCGGCGCGACAGGCCGCGCAGCCCGCGCAACACGCCTTCGAGCAGCACCAGCAACAGCACCGTCACGCCGACGAAGGCCAGGCCGAAGCGCGGGTCCGGCAGCACCCTCACCACCAGCGCGGCCACCGCCAGCGCGCACAGACCCGTCAAGGCCCAGGCCCGCGCTGGCGTGCGCAGGGCCGCACCGTCGATGCCGCGGAACAGCGCCGCGGGCGTGACGGTGAGCGCCCGGCCCAGTGCCGGCAAGGCGAAGGTCAAGGCGGTCAGCACGCCGAAGGCCAGTGCGGTGGCCAGCGG
>NZ_JACDCW010000056.1 GCF_013817345.1 Methylibium sp. | reverse complement strand
AGCCGCGCGCCCGTCCCCGAGCCGCGTGCGCGCAAACCGCGCAGCAACGGGCCGGCGAAGCTGTTCGTGCTCGACACCAATGTGCTGATGCACGACCCGATGTCGCTGTTCCGCTTCGAGGAGCACGACATCTACCTGCCGATGATCACGCTCGAGGAACTCGACGGCCACAAGAAGGGCATGAGCGAGGTTTCCCGCAACGTGCGACAGGTCAGCCGGGAACTCGACGCGCTGGCCGGCGGCCCCGACGCGGCCAAGCTCGATGCCGCGGCGGGCATTGCACTGGCCAAGACGGGCCACAAGGAGGCCGGCGGCAAGCTCTATTTCCAGACACTGCTGCTCGACGTCAGGCTGCCCGAAGGTCTGCCGCAGGGCAAGGCCGACAACCAGATCCTCGGCGTCGTCAAGGGCCTGCGTGAGCAGCAAGCCGGGCGCGAGGTGGTGCTGGTGTCCAAGGACATCAACATGCGCGTCAAGGCGCGCGCACTCGGCCTGCCCGCCGAGGATTACTTCAACGACAAGACGCTGGAAGACGGCGACCTGCTCTACACCGGCGTGCTGCCGCTGCCGGCCGATTTCTGGGATCGTCATGGCAAGACCATGGAAAGCTGGCAGCAGGGCGGCGCCACGTTCTACCGCATCGCCGGGCCGCTGGTGCCGTCGCTCATGGTCAATCAGTTCGTCTACCTCGAGACGCCGGGTGCCGCCTCGCTGTATGCCAAGGTGACCGAGATCACCGGCAAGACCGCCGTGCTCAGGACGCTCAAGGACTACTCCCACGGCAAGAACGCGATCTGGGGCGTGACCGCGCGCAACCGCGAGCAGAACTTCGCTCTCAACCTGCTGATGGATCCGGACTGCGACTTCATCACCCTGACCGGCACGGCCGGCACAGGCAAGACGTTGATGACCCTGGCCGCTGGCCTGAATCAGGTGATGGACGAACGCCGCTACAGCGAGATCATCGTCACTCGCGTCACGGTGCCGGTCGGCGAAGACATCGGTTTCCTGCCCGGCACCGAGGAAGAAAAGATGGGCCCCTGGATGGGCGCGCTCGACGACAACCTCGAAGTGCTGGCCAAGAACGACAGCGGCGCTGGTGAATGGGGCCGTGCCGCCACCAACGACCTGGTGCGTTCGAAGATCAAGATCAAGAGCCTGAACTTCATGCGCGGGCGTACTTTCCTCAACAAGTACGTGATCATCGACGAGGCGCAGAACCTCACACCAAAGCAGATGAAGACACTGATCACGCGCGCTGGCCCGGGCACCAAGATCGTTTGCCTGGGCAATCTGGCGCAGATCGACACGCCTTACCTCACCGAAGGCAGCTCGGGCCTGACCTACGCGGTGGACCGCTTCAAGGGCTGGCCGCACAGCGGGCACGTGATGCTGGCGCGCGGGGAGCGGTCGCGGCTGGCCGACTACGCGTCCGAGGTGCTCTGAGAGCCAAGCCGCCGGTGGATCGAAAACGAAGGGGCCGCGAGGCCCCTTCTTCTTTGCAGGATGCGCTGGCCGTCAGCGCCTGAACCCGCCCGGCTCCAGCACGTAGAACTGCGGCCCGAGTGCGGCCAGCGGCTCGCGCAGCTTGTCGATCTCGGCGGCCGGGCCGTGCACTTCGAGCCGCGTGATCTCGGCGATCTTCAGGGCCTCCTGCAGGATCCGGACCGACGTTTTCGAGGTGCGCCAGGAGGCCGGCCGCGTCGTCGTAGCCTTCGCGGCAACGCGCCATGTCGCCGTCGAAGCTGAAGCCGTAGTACATGCACTTCGGCTCGCTGCTGGTTCGCTCGGTGAAGCGGGCAACGATTGCCTTGAACTCGGGCAGCTTGCCGGGGGCGACCTTGAAATAGGGCACGAGGCCGCAGCAGGTGTCGGGCGAATTCATGGAAATCTCCTTGAGTAAAAAACCAAATGGGTTTGGGCGTGTCAGCGCGTCGAGAAGGCTTCCGTGGCATTGACGGGCTCCCAGCCTGCGCTTGCACTCCAGCCCTCGCCAAACAGGTTGAACCCGCAAACCGTGTGAGGCTGCTCCACATTGATGTACTGGTGTTATGTACAGTACTCCATCCCGCTTCGCCTTTGCATGCTCCCCTCCGCCGCCCTGTCCTCCTCTGCCATCACCCGTCGGCAGGCATCAGTGCGGGCGCTGGCTGATCTGGCTCCCCGGCTCGGCTTGCCGCTGTGGCAAGCGGGCGAGTTGGCGCAGGCCGGGACCTCCACCACACCGACTGCCCCGACCGGCTGGTCCGCGCTCGATGCCGAACTGCCGGGAGGCGGCTGGCCGCTGAGTGGCCTGACCGAACTCTTGCTGCCCGCATCCGCCAGCGGCGAGTTGGCCTTGCTCGCACCGTGGCTGCAGGCTTTCGAGCGACGCGAGCTCGGCCCACGCGAGCTGGTCTGGATCGCTCCCCCGGGCCTGCCCTGCGTAGCGGCGCTGCAGGAGCTGCGCTTGTCGCTGCCGCACCTGGTCTGCATCGACCCGGCCAGCATGGCCGATGCCGCCTGGGCCGCCGAACAGGCGCTGCGCTCCAGCAGTTGCGCCGCGGTGCTGTGGTGGAACCATGGACCGGTCGCCAGCCTCAGCCTGCGCCGGCTGCATCTGGCGGCACAGGCAGGAGCAACGCCGCTGATGGCTTTGCGGCCGGCTAACGCGCGCGTGCTCAGCAGCCCGGCGCCGCTGCGCCTGAGTTGCACACCCGATACCGATCGCCGGCTGGCGGTTGAAATCTTCAAACGCCGCGGCCCGCCGATGGCCGCACCGCTGGCGCTGGCCCTGCCCTGGCCAAGTTCGGCCCGGCCGCTGTCGAACAAAAAACTTCTTTCCCGCCATGCTGTGGATCGCCCTGCATCTGCCGCACCTGCCGCTGCAAGCCCTGCGCTGGTCGCAACCCGGGTTTGAAGCCACGCTTGCGGTGGCGGTGGCCGAGCAGCACCGGCTGCTCGGCGTCAACCGTGCCGCCAGGGCGCGCGGCGTGCAGACCGGCCAGAGCGCCGCGACCGCCTTGTCGCTTGCGCCGGAGCTGCTGGTGCTGCCGCGCGACCTGCGGCGCGAAGCCGATGTCGTCGAAGCCGTGGCGCTGACGCTGGGCGCACTGACGCCCAACCTGGTGCTCCAGTCCAGCGGCGTGCTGTTCGAGGTGCAGGGCTCGCTGCGGCTGTTCGGTGGTGTGCGGCACTTGTGGCGGCGCGCAGTGGCATTGGCGCAGACGGCCGGTGCGCAGGCGCGCCTGGCCTTGGCGCCCACCGCGAGCGCGGCCTGGCTTCTGGCGACCAGCGGCATCACGCGGCGGCGCATGCTGCGGATCCCCGCTTGCGCACGCCAGCTCGACCGCGTGCCGGTGGCAGCACTCGCCGAGCTGGTGCCGATCCCGCCGCGCCAGGCCGAGTTGCTGCAGGCCTTGGGAGTGCAGCGCGTGGGTGAGTTGCGCCGTCTTCCACGCGCCGGGTTGCAACACCGGCTCGGCAAGGCACTCAGCGTGGCGCTCGACCGCGCCTATGGCGAACAGCCCGATCCGCGCATCTGGTTCATGCCGCCCGAGCGCTTCGAGGTCCGCCGCGAGTTGCTGCAGCGCGCCGACGATGCGGCCGTGCTGGTCGCCGCGGTCGAGGCGCTGCTGCCGGCGCTGCGGGGGTGGCTGCAGTTGCAGTGGCATGCAGCCACCGAACTCAGCTTGAGGCTGCGTCATGAGCATGGCCGCGAGCCGCTGCCCGACACCGTGCTGCGCCTGCAGCTTTCAACACCCAGCCGTGACATGAACCAGCTCGCGCTGCTGTGGCGCGAACGTCTGCAGCGCCACGCGCTGGCCGCCCCGGTGTATGAGCTCGGGCTGGCGCTCGAAGCCTCGGTGCCGCATGGCGGCACGCCGGGCGAGCTGCTGGCGGCGCCCGGGCAGACCGGCGGCGAACACGCTGCGCTGCTCGATCGCCTGGTGGCCAGACTCGGAGCAGAGCGGGTACGGCGCTTCGTGCCGGTGGCCGACCACCGGCCCGAGCGGGCGCAGCGCGGTGTGCCGATCACCGAGGGAGCGGCCCCCAAGCCGGCAAGCGCCGAGGCATCGTCTGCCCTGCCCCGCCCGACCTGGCTGCTGAGCACGCCGCAGCCTCTGGCCAGCGACGACTACGGCCGGCCACTGCACGGCGGGCCGCTGGCCCTGTGCTCGCGTGCCGAGCGCATCGAAGGCGGCTGGTTCGACGGCGGCCTGGTGCGGCGCGACTATCACGTCGCCGTCGGTGCGGATCACCGCTTGCGCTGGATCTATCGGGAGCGATCCAGCGCTGTCGCCGCACTCGATCCCGGAGCCTGGTTTCTTCACGGCTGGTTCGGGTGAAATGACAAGCTCCACGCACCTTCGGTGCTGCCCTCCAACGGGACGGTCAGCCCTCCCGGGGCGACCCGGCGGGGGATGAAACGATGCCGCAGCCGGCTCACCCCAAGACGCCCTTGCCGGCGTCGCCCTCACCGCCTTCGCCGCATCTGACCCAGCCGGGCCTGCCGGCCTATGCCGAACTGCACTGCCGCTCCAACTTCAGCTTCCAGACCGGCGCCTCGCATCCCGGCGAATTGGTGGCACGGGCTGCGCAGCTGGGCTACGCGGCCATCGCGATCACCGACGAATGTTCGGTGGCCGGCGTGGTGCGGGCACATGAGGAGCTCAAGCTGCAGCGCCAGCAGGGCTCCGGGCTGCAGCTACTCATCGGAGCCGAGTTCACGCTCCAAGCCGATGGCGAGACGCCCGGCTGCCGCCTGGTGCTGCTGGCGATGAACCGCGAAGGCTATGCCCAGCTCTGCGGGCTGATCACGCTGGGCCGCTGCCGCAGCGCAAAAGGCAGCTACCACTTGGCGGTCAACGATCTTGTCGGGCAGCCTCTGGCCGGCAAAGGCCACCCCTGCGGCCTGCCCGACTGCCTGGCCCTCCTGATTCCGGACCGCGAGGAGTTGCCCGAGACATTGCTGTCGCAGGCCCACTGGCTGGGTCGGACCTTCGGCGACCGCGCTGCCATCGCCATCGAACTGCTGCTCTGGGCCGACGATGCTGCGCATGCCGAGCGGCTTTCGGCGGTGGCCGAGGCGAGCGGCGTGCCGCTGGTCGCTGCGGGTGACGTGCTGATGCACACGCGCTCGCGCAAGGCCCTGCAGGACACGCTGACCGCCACCCGCCTGAAGCGCACGGTGGCCGACTGCGGCCTGGCACTGGCGCGCAACGGCGAGCAGCACCTGCGCTCGCGCCTGTCGCTGGCGCGACTGTTGCGGCCCGAGTGGCTGGCCGCCAGCGTTGCGCTGGCCGGGCGCTGCGACTTCTCGCTCGACGAGCTGCGCTACGAATATCCGGCCGAGATCGTGCCGGCTGGCCAGACGGCGATCGGCCACTTGAGCGAACTCGCCCGGGGAGGTGCCAAGAAGCGCTATCCGCTCGGCGTGCCGGATGCGATTCGAACGCAGATCGCAAAGGAGTTGCTGTTGATCGAGGAACTGCGCTACGAAGCCTTCTTCCTGACGGTGCATGACATCGTGCGTTACGCGAGAGAGCAGGAGATCCTGTGCCAGGGACGCGGTTCGGCGGCCAACTCGGCGGTCTGCTACTGCCTCGGCATCACCGAGGTCGACCCGACCCAAACGACGCTGCTGTTCGAGCGCTTCATCAGCCGCGAACGCAACGAGCCGCCGGACATCGACGTCGATTTCGAGCACGAGCGGCGCGAGCAGGTCATCCAGTACATCTACAACAAGTACGGCGCCCACCGCACTGCGCTGGCTGCGGCACTGGCCACCTACCGCACGCGCAGCGCGGTGCGCGACGTCGGCAAGGCGCTCGGCCTGGACGAGCAGCGCATCGACCGCCTCGCCAAGAGCCACCAGTGGTTCGACGGCCGCGATCAGCTGAACGCGCGCCTGCAGGAAGCCGGCTTCGATCCCGATTCGCCGGTGACGCGGCAGTGGCTGGAACTCACCTCCATGCTGGTCGGTTTTCCGCGCCACCTGTCGCAACACGTCGGCGGTTTCGTGATCGCGCGCGACGAGCTCACTCGGCTGGTGCCGATCGAGAACGCGGCGAAGAAGGACCGGCGCGTGATCCAGTGGGACAAGGACGACCTCGAATCGCTCGGCCTGCTCAAGGTCGACGTGCTGGCGCTGGGCATGCTCAGCGTCCTCAAGCGTTCGCTCGATCTAATGACCCTGCTTCGCGGGCCCGTTCGCGGCGTCGGCGGCTTGCCGAACCACGCCTGGCGAATGGAAGACATTCCCCGCGAAGACGGGATGACCTACGACATGATTCAGCAGGCCGATACGGTCGGGGTCTTCCAGATCGAAAGCCGGGCCCAGCAAAGCATGCTGCCCCGGCTCAAACCGGCCAGGCTCTACGACCTCGTGGTCGAGGTCGCGATCGTACGGCCGGGGCCGATTCAGGGCGGCATGGTGCATCCCTATCTTCGGCGCCGCCAGGGTCTGGAGCCTTCCGAGTCGCCTAAGCCGGAACTCGATGTCGCCTTGAAGCGCACCCTGGGCGTGCCGATCTTCCAGGAACAGGTCATGCAGATCTGCATGATCGCCGCCGGTTTCAGTGGCGGCCAGGCCGACAAGCTGCGGCGCGCGATGGCCGCGTGGCGGCGTACCGGCGATGTGAAACGGTATCGCGACGACATCATCGAAGGCATGGTCAGGAACGACTACGACCGCAGCTTCGCCGAGGCGATCTTCGAGCAGATCAAGGGCTTCGGCGACTACGGTTTTCCGGAAAGCCATGCCTTCAGCTTCGCCCTGCTCGCCTACCTGAGCGCCTGGATCAAGTGCCACGAGCCGGCGATCTTTCTGGCCGCCCTGATCAACTCGCAGCCGATGGGCTTTTACTCGCCCTCGCAGTTGGTGCAGGACGCGAAGAGGCATGGGATCGAGGTGAGAGCCATCGATGTTCTGCACAGCGACTGGGACTGCACGCTCGAGCAGAGCGCACCGGATCGCAGGCTGCCGGATTCGCGCATTCCTCAGCCCGCGGTGCGCCTGGGCCTGCGCAGGGTGTCGGGTTTCAATCACGACGCCGCAAAGCGTTTGGTGACGGCACGCAGCGAAGCGCCGTTCTACAGCATCGACGATCTGGCACGCCGCGCCGCGCTCGATCCGCAAGAGCTGCAGCAACTGGCCCGCGCCGACGCGCTGATCGGTCTGGCCGGCCACCGCCGGCAGCAGACCTGGGTGGCCACCGGCCAGCAACGTCATCACGCGCTGCTGGCCGACGCACCGCAGCGCGAAGCGGCCCTCGCCTTGCCCCCGGCGCCCGAAGGCGAGGAGATCACGCTCGACTATGCCGCCACCGGATTGACGCTGCGCCGCCATCCCCTGGCGCTGCTGAGACCGCGGCTGACAGCGCGGCGTGTGCGCAGCGCCGACGAACTGAGCGCATTGCGCGACGGGGCCAGCGCCTGGGCCTGCGGCATCGTCGTGATGCGCCAGCAACCCGAAACTGCCAAGGGCACGATCTTCGTGACGCTCGAGGACGAGACCGGCTCGGTCAACGTGATCGTCTGGAAGCATGTGCGCGAAAGCCACCGCCAGGCGCTGCTGGCTTCGCGGTTGCTGGCCGTAGCGGGCCAGTGGCAGAAGTCGCCCGAAGGCGTGATGCACCTGGTGGCGCGGCGGCTGGTGGATGTGACTCCCTGGCTCGGCAAGCTCGGCACGAGCTCACGCGACTTTCATTGAGCGTCGTACGCGCGCGGCAGCCGGAGCTCGCGTTCCGCGCCTCGCGTTCCCGCGTCCTCGCCGTATTGCTTTATCGCTCCCTGCGTGTCGCGCACTACGCGCTGCGCACCCCAGTGCAGCCCGATCGCAACTCAAGCGCCGCGCTGGCGCAGCGATTCGTACAGGCAGATCGCCGCAGCCGCCGCCACATTGAGCGACTCTTCGCCGCCGGGCTGGGGAATGCGCCGCGTCTGGGCGCAGCGCGCCAGCAGCGCCGCATCGACACCCTGCCCCTCGTGGCCGAACACCCAGGCGCACGGCTCGGGCAGCGCACCCTCGGCGATCGAGCGCTCGGCATGCGAGCTGGTGGCAACCAGCGGCACGGCCAGCGCATCGAGATCGCCCACTTTGGCACCCTCCACCAGCCGCAGCGCGAAATGCGCCCCCATGCCGGCGCGCAGCACCTTCGGCGACCACAGCGCCGCGGTGCCCTCGAGGGCCACGACCTGTGCCACGCCGAGCGCAGCAGCACTGCGCAGCACGCTGCCGACGTTGCCGGCGTCCTGCAGGCGGTCGAGCACCACGCTGGCCAGGCCGCCCTGCACGGCAGCTTCGACAGGCCGCTCGATCACAAAGCCGATGCGCGCCTGTGATTCGAGCGCGCTGATCCCGGCGAAGAGCGCCTCGCTCAACACAGTGATGCGTGGCGCCCGCGAGGCCAAAGCGCGCAGATTCGCATCGCCCCAGCCGGCCTCGCTCAGCACCGCCTGCGTCGGCACCGGGCCTTGCGCGGTACAGGCTGCGCACAAGTGCTCGCCCTCGAGCCACACCTGCCCGAGCTTGCGGTAGCTGCCCGGGTCGCGGATCAGTTTGCGCAGTTTGGTCAGCAGCGGGTTGTCACGCGAGCTGACGAAAACCGGCTCGCGGCTCACGGCAGCGGCTCGGCGGCATTGCCCCACATGCCGGCAAGCGCTTCACGCACCGGCGCAAAGCTGCGGCGGTGCACATGGCAGGCGCCATGCGCACGCAAGGCCGCCAGATGGCCGGGCGTGCAATAGCCCTTGTGCTCGGCGAACCCGTACTGCGGATGTGCCTCGTGCAGCTCCAGACACAGCCGGTCGCGATGCACCTTGGCAAGGATGGAGGCGGCCGAAATCGCCGCCACCTTCGCATCGCCACCGATCACTGCCTCCGCCGGGATGCGCAGCACCGGCAGCCGGTTGCCGTCGACCAGCACCTGCTGCGGAATCAGGCGCAGGCCGTCCACAGCGCGGCGCATGGCCAGCAGAGTGGCCTGCAGAATATTGATGGCGTCGATCTCCTCGACGCTGGCCTGCGCGACGCTGCAGCACAGCGCCTTGGCGCGGATCTCATCGAATAGCCGCTCGCGTTGACGCTCGCTGAGCACCTTGGAATCCGCGAGGCCGTAGATCGGCTGGGCGTGGTCGAGGATCACCGCGGCGGCGACCACGGGGCCGGCCAGCGGGCCGCGACCGGCTTCGTCCACACCGGCCATCAGGCCGCGCGTGTTCCACGAAAGCATGAGCCCGAGCTGCTCTGGCACGGGCACCTTGCGGGCGCGCGGCCGGGGCTCAGGCGCCGATGACTTGCGCGATCGCATCGGTGGCGGCCCGCGCGGTATCGCGCTTCAGGCTGAGGTGCAGTTGATGGAAACGCTCGGCAACGCGCTCGCCCGAGGCAGGCTCGTCGAGCCAGCGCAGCACTGCAGCAGCCAGCGCGTCGGGCGTCAGCGCATCCTGCAGCAACTCGGGCACGACGAACTCGTTCACCAGCACGTTGGGCAGGCCGACCCAGGGCTGGTAGCGCATGCGGCGCATCAGTTGCCAGTTGAGCCAGTGCATCCGGTAGCCGATGACCATCGGCCGTTTGAACAGCGCTGCCTCGAGCGTGGCCGTGCCACTGGCGACCATGGCGGCATCGCAGGCCGCCAGCACCTCGTGGGAACGGCCGTCGACGAGCTGCAGCGCATCGGCGGCGCCGGCCTCTGCGACGAGCGCCTCGATCTGCGGCCGCATTCCGGGCGCGATCGGCAGCACGCAGCGCAGGTCAGGACGCGCGGCCACTAGCTGCCGCGCGGCGCGCAGGAAGCTCGGCGCGATGTGGCGAATCTCGCTGCGCCGGCTGCCCGGCAGCACGGCGACGACGACATCCCGCTCGCTCAAACCCAAAGCGATTCGCGCGGCATCGCGCGGCACGTCGACGGGAATCGCATCGGCCAGCGGATGACCGACATAGCTCGCCGGCACGCCGGCCTTGGCCAGCAACGCCGGCTCGAACGGAAAGAGGCACAGCACGTGATCCGCTGAAGCGGCCAGCTTGTGCACGCGTTCGCCGCGCCAGGCCCAGATCGACGGGCAGACGAAATGCACGGTCTTCAAACCGGCGGCCTTGAGCCGCGCTTCGAGGCCGAGATTGAAGTCCGGCGCATCGATGCCGATGAAGGCGGCGGGGCGCGCTTGCAGCAGGCGGTCGCCGAGTTGCTTGCGCACGGCCACGAGCTGGCGGTAAACAAGCAAAGCCTCGGCATAGCCGTGCACCGCGAGCCGCTCGCTCGGCCACCAGGCCTCGAAACCCTGCGCCGTCATGCGGGGGCCGCCGATGCCCGCCGCCGCCAGCGCGGGCCAGCGCGCCTTCAGGCCGCCCATCAGCAAACCGGCGAGCAGATCCCCCGAAGCCTCACCGGCGACCATGCCGAACTGCATTCGCTGCGCGTCCTAACGGACGATGCCGCGAGTGGATGCGCTCAGGAAGCCGGACATCAGCTCCACATCCACGTCGCCGCCCTCGACCTGCCCTCGCAAACCGCCGATCTGCGCCTTGGCCTCTTCGAAGGTCAGGCCATTGCGGTAGAGGAGCCGGTGCATCTGCTTGATCTGAGCAATCCGCTCGGGCCCGAAGCCGCGCCGGCGCAAGCCTTCGACGTTGAAGCCGTGCGCCTTGGCCGGGTTGCCGTCGACCATCATGAACGGCGGCACGTCTTGCGACAGCGCGGTCTGGAAACCCGCCATCGCATGCGCGCCGATCTTCACGAACTGGTGCACGCCCGTCAGCCCGCCGACGATGACCCAGTCGCCCACCTGTACATGGCCGGCCAGGGTGGCGTTGTTGGCCAGGATGCACTGGCTGCCGAGTTGCACGTCATGCGCAAGATGCACGTAAGCCATGATCCAGTTGTCGTCGCCGACGCGCGTGCAGCCGCTGTCTTGCACGGTGCCGCAGTTGAAGGTGCAGAACTCGCGGATGGTGTTGCGGTCGCCGATCGAGAGGCGCGTCGGCTCGCCGGCGTACTTCTTGTCCTGCGGCGCGGCGCCGATCGAGCAGAACTGCCAGATGCGGTTGTCGGAGCCGATCGACGTATGGCCTTCGATGACGCAGTGCGGCCCGATGCTGCTGCCCGAGCCGATGCGCACGTGCGGCCCGATCACCGTGTAGGGGCCGACCTGCACGTCGTCTGCAAGCTCGGCCTGCGCATCGACGATCGCCGTCGGGTGGATGCGGCTCATCGCGACAGAACGCTCAGACCGGCGTGGCGGCGCCACCGACCGAGCGCATGGTGCACATCAGTTCGGCCTGGCAGGCCAGCTCTCCCGCCACGCTGGCGCGTGCGCTGAACTTGTGGATGCCGGCCTTGATGCGGTCGACCGTAACCTCCAGGATCAACTGGTCGCCCGGCTCCACCGGCCGCTTGAAGCGCGCGCCGTCAATGCCCACGAAATAGATGACCGAGTTCTTGTCGCTCTGCAGCTTGTCGTCGGCGAAGCTCAGCAACGCGGCGGCCTGCGCCAGCGCCTCCAGCATCAGAACCCCGGGCATCACCGGGCGGTGCGGGAAGTGGCCGACGAAATACGGCTCGTTGATCGACACATTCTTGAGCGCCCGGATGCGCTTGCCCGGCTCGAGCTCGAGCACGCGATCGACCAGCAGGATCGGGTAGCGGTGCGGCAGTTTCTCGAGGATCTGGTGGATGTCCATCATGGTTCTTGTTTCGAGCCGGGCCGGGGTCGGCCGCTGTCTTCGTCGTTGTGCGGTGCACCGGCATCGGCGCTGTCCGGCTTTGCTTCGCGCTCCAGAACACGGACCCGCTCGCGCAGCGCGTGCAACTGCCGCAAGGTGGCCGCGTTCTTCTCCCAGGCGCGATTGTCATCGAGCGGAAAGAAGCCGGTGTAGGTGCCAGGGCGGCTGATCGAGCGGCTGACCGTGCTTTGCGCCGAGATGTGCACGTCGTCAGCGATGTTGAGGTGGCCCAGGATGCCGGCACCACCGCCGACGGTGCAGCGTGCGCCGATGCGGGTGCTGCCGGCCACCGCCGAGCAGCCCGCCATCGCGCTGCCACGACCGATGTGCACGTTGTGGGCGATCTGGATCAGGTTGTCGAGCTTGACGCCGTCTTCGATCACGGTGTCGTCGAGCGCGCCGCGGTCGATGCAGGTGTTGGCACCGATCTCGACGTCGTCGCCGATGACGACTGCACCGAGTTGCTCGATCTTCACGTAGCCCTCAGTGCTCGGCGCGAAGCCGAAGCCGTCGGCACCGATCACCACGCCGCTGTGCACGATGCCGCGGGCGCCGATCCGGCAATCGAACTGCAGCGTGACACGCGCATGCAGCCGGGTTCCCGCGCCGACGCAGGCATTGCGGCCGACGAAGCACTGCGCACCGATCACCGCACCCTCGCCGATTCGCACACCCGGTTCAATCACCGCCAGCGCACCGATGCTGACGCCGGCGCCGAGCACGGCTGTGTTGTCAACGACCGCACTTGGATGCACGCCCGCTGGGGCACGCGGCCGCACGCGTTCGGCCCACCACTGGGTGAGCCGGGCGAAGTAGAGATAGGGGTCGGGCGTGACGATTGCGGCACCTCGAGCCGAGGCCTGCTCGCGCAATGCGGGAGCGACGATCACGCAGCCGGCACGACTGCCGGCGAGCTGCGACTGGTAGCGCGGATTGGCAAGGAAAGCCAGCGTGGCGGGCGTCGCTTCTTGCAGCGGCCCGATGCGAGAGACTGCCACGTCAGCCGCGCCGAGCAACTCGCCGCCGAGCGCCGCGACGATCTCGCCGAGCGCGACCGCTTCGCTCACCGTGCGGCCGCAGGCCTCACTTGGCCGCCGTACCGTTGTCGAGCGACTTGATCACCTTGTCGGTGATGTCGACTCGCGGCCCCGCGAACACCGCTTCCTGCAGGATCAGGTCGTACTTTTCCGTCTCGAAGATCTGCTTGATGACCTTGTTGGCGCGCTCCACCACGGCAGTCAGTTCTTCGTTCTTGCGCTGATTCAGGTCTTCCTGGAATTCGCGGCGCTTGCGCTGGAACTCGCGGTCCTGCTCCACAAGATCGCGCTGGCGCCGCGAACGCTCGCTCTCCGCCAGGGTGGGGGCATCCCTTTCGAGCTGGTCGGACGATGCCTTGAGCTTGGCCGCGGTGTCGGCCAGTTCGCGTTCGCGCTTGGAGAACTCGGTCACCAGCTTGGCCTGTGCGGCCTTGGCCGGTGCAGCGTCGCGCAGCACGCGCTCGCTGTTCACATAGCCGATTTTCAGTTCCTGGGCCTGCGCAACCGATGCACTGGCAGCGAGCGCAGCCGCAACGAGCACGGCCTCGAGCGAAAAGTGCTTCATCAAAACGCGGTCCCGATCTGGAATTGAAACTTCTGAATTCTATCTTGCGAGAATTTCTTGAAAGGCTGGCCATAGCTCAGCTTCAGCGGTCCGACCGGCGAGATCCAGGACAAGCCGATACCCGCTGCAGCGCGCAGGGTGTCGAGCTCGATGCTCTCGTTTTCGCCCCAGACGTTGCCGGCGTCCACGTAGCCGAACAGGCGCAGCGTCCGGTCGTTGCCCGAGCCCGGCATCGGCACGTAGAACTCGGCATTGATGTTCATCCGCCGATTGCCACCGATGTAGGCGCCCGTCACGTCCACCGGCCCGAGCGATCCCTGATCGAAGCCGCGCACCGAACCCAGTCCACCCCCGTAGAAATTTTTGAAGATCGGATACGGACGGTTGCTGAAGCCCTTGCCGTAGCCGATCTCGGCATTCAAGCCCAGGGTGTAGCGCTTGGTGAAGGGGATCCACTGCTGGATCTGGTAGTTGGTGCGCAGGTAGCGCGTGTCGAGCGCCACGCTCCACTCGGCGCTGAGGCGTTGATAACGGCCTTCGGTCGGCACCAGGGCGCTGTCGCGACCGTCCCGCTGCCAGCCGAGCGTGAGCGGCAAGCTGTCGCTGGTGTCGCCGAACTGCTCGCGATAGAGGAAGTAGCTGTTCGGGATGGACGCGCCGGCCTTGATCTCCGTGCGCTCCCAGCCGATGCCGAAGAACACCGTGTCGAGCTCGCTGAACGGCACGCCGAATCGGATCGCCATGCCGGGCGTGATCAGCTCGTAGTCGGAGCCCTGGCTATTGATGGGGCGCGTGGTGCGGTAGAAGACATCGATCGCACGCGAGATGCCGTCGATCGTGAAGTACGGGTTGACCGTGCTGACGACCAGGCTGCGGTTGTACTTGCTGGTGTTGAACTCCAGACCCAGGTAGTTGCCGCTGCCGAAGATGTTCTCCTGGCGGATGCCAGCGGTGAGCGACACCTTGTCGGCGCTGGAAAAACCTGCGCCGAGCTGCAGATTGCCCGTCGGCTTTTCGGTCACTTCCGCCGTGATGTCCACCTGGTCGAGCGCACCAGGCACCTCGGCAGTTTCGATGTTGACTTCGCTGAAATAGCCCAGGCGGTCGACACGGTCGCGCGAGAGCTTGATGCGCCGGCCGTCGTACCAGGAGGACTCGAGCTGGCGGAATTCGCGGCGCACCACTTCGTCGCGCGTGCGTGCGTTGCCCGCCACGTTCACGCGGCGCACGTAGACCCGCCGGCTCGGCTCGCCGACCAGCACCACCGCGACGCGGCCGGTGGCGCGGTCGATGTCGGTGCGCGGCTCGATGCGCGCGAAGGCATAGCCGAAGTTGCCGTAGAACTCGTTGAAGCGGCGAGTCGTCTCGGCCACCGCCTCTGCCTGATAAGGCTCGCCCGGCTCGATCGACACCAGCGACTTGAACTCGTCTTCTCTGCCGAGGTAGTCCCCCTCCAGCGTCACCCCGGTAACGGTGTAAGGCTGACCCTCGGTAATGTTGACGGCGATCGAGATGCTCTGCTTGTCGGGCGAAATCGCGACCTGGGTGGAATCGACGCTGAACTCCAGATAGCCACGGTTCAGGTAGTAAGCCCGGAGCGACTCGAGATCGGCGTTGAGCTTGGTCCGCGAATAGCGGTCGGTCTTGGTGTACCAGGTCAGCCAGCCGCCGGTGGACAGCTCGAACTGATCGAGCAGCGTTCCTTCTGAGAAGGCCTTGTTGCCGACGATGCGGATCTCGCCGATCTTGGCGACCTCGCCTTCGCTGACCGTGAAGGTCACGTTCACCCGGTTGCGGCCGACCGGCGTGATGGTGGTCACCACCTCGGCACCGTAAAGGCTGCGCGTGAGGTACTGGCGCTTCAATTCCTGCTCGGCGCGATCGGCCAGCGCGCGGTCGAACGGCTGGCCTTCGCCGATGCCCACGTCTTTCAGCGACTTGGACAGCGCGTCCTTGTCGAACTCCTTAAGCCCCACGAACTCCACGCTCGAGATGATCGACCGTTCCTCGACCACCACGACGATGACGTCGCCGTCGATCTCCAGCCTCACGTCGGTGAACAGTCCCGTCGCGAACAGCGAGCGCAGCGCGGCCGAGCCCTTGTCATCGGTGTAGGTGTCGCCGATGCGAAACGGCAGCGCGCCGAAGATGGTGCCGGCGTCGGTGCGCTGCAGGCCTTCGACGCGGATGTCCTTGAGCACGAAGGGCTCGACCGCCAGCGCGGTCGTGGCATGCATCGCCAATGCCAGAGCGGCTGCGAGAAGCGGGGGACGGAAAATGCGCGAGGCGAATGGGCGGGCAGCGAACAGCGTGGCCGCAGAGAAGACTCGGAAAGGGGACATGCGGTCAGGTCAGGCCCAGCAGGCGGGCGACGTCGTTGTAGAGGGCGAGGGACATCATCGCGAGCATGATGGCAAGCCCTCCACGCTGCAGGCGGTCGAGCCACGCATCGGAAACCGGCCGCCCTGTCACCCCTTCGAAAAGATGATACATGAGGTGCCCGCCGTCGAGCATCGGCAGCGGCAGCAGATTGAGTACGCCGAGGCTCACGCTGACCAGGGCGAGAAAGCCCAGATAGTAGGCAACGCCGAGTTGCGCCGACTGGCCGGCGTAGTCTGCGATCGTGAGCGGGCCGCTGAGGTTCTTGAGAGAGGCCTCGCCGATCAGCATCTTGCCGAGCATGCGAAGGCTGAGCACCGAAACTTCCCAGGTACGGCTTGCCCCTTCGAGCAGCCCGTCGACCACGCCGTAGCGCACGGTCACCGTCTCGGGCGGCGCACCCACGTAAGCCTCGATGCGGGCGATCGGCTGGCCGCCGTCTTGGGCAAGCGACGGCGTCACATCCAGCGTGAGCCGCTCGCCGCCGCGCTCTATCTGCCAGCTCATTGGGCGTGCCGCGCCGTCCGCCACCGAAGCGCGGATCGTCTCGCGCAGCCGCGCCGCGTCTTCGATCCGCGCACCGTCGACTGCCAGCACGCGGTCGCCCTCGCGCAAGCCGGCCCGCTCGGCCGGGCCGCCCACGACCAGTGTGCCGAGCACGGCTTCGCTGTACGCGCCGCCCAGGCCGATGCGGCGCATCAAGTCGCCGTCGACCTCGCGGGTGTCGATACCGTCGAGCGGCAGGCGCAGGCGGCGCTCACCGCGGCCGTCGGCATCGCTGACATGCAGCAACAAGCGCTCGCCATCGAGCGCTGCTTCGGTCAGCTGCCAGCGCAGGTCGCTGAGCGAACGAACAGGTCGTGGCGCATCGTCGCCGGGCGCACCGCCGTCGCGCTCGACCGCGCGCACCCAGTCGCCGGCGCTCAGGCCGGCCCGCTCGGCCAGGCTGCCCGCAACGGGAGCACCGAGCACCGCCTTCGGCTCGACCAGGCCGACCCAGTGCGAAGCCGCGTAGAGCAGCACGGCCAGCAGGAGGTTGGCAGCCGGTCCGGCGGCGACGATGGAAGAACGCTGCCACAAGGGGCGGTTGTTGAAGGCGCGGGGGCGCTCGGCGGAGGGCACCTCGCCTTCGCGCTCGTCGAGCATCTTCACGTAGCCGCCGAGCGGCAAGGCCGAAAGCACGAATTCGGTGTCGCCGCGCTGCCGGCGCAACAGCACGCGGCCGAATCCGACCGAAAAGCGCAGCACCTTCACGTTGCACGCCACCGCGACGCGGTAGTGACCGTACTCATGGACGACGATCAACACGGCCAAGGTGAACAGAAAAGCGAGCACGGTGATCATGCAAGGGTCCTCACATGCTGCTGCGCGACAGCGCGGGCTTCAGCGTCGAGCGCCAGCAGTCCCACCAGCGAATCCGCCGGGCCGGCACCGAGCGGCGTTTGTTCGATGGTGTGCGCATTGCAGCTGTGAATCTGATCGAAGCGGATCGTTCCGGCCAGGAACGCGGCGACCGCCACTTCGTTGGCGGCGTTGAGCACCGCGGTGCTGCCGGCCGGCCCGCGCAGCGCCTCCCAGGCGAGCAGCAAGCCGGGATAACGCACGGCATCGGCCGGCTCGAAAGTGAGCGCGGCAAGCCGGGTGAAATCGAGCGCCTCGGCGCCAGACTCGATCCGCTCGGGCCAGGCCAAACCGTAAGCGATCGGCACACGCATGTCCGGCGTGCCGAGTTGGGCGACCACCGACCGGTCGCGGTACACCACCATCGAATGAATGATGCTCTGCGGATGAATCACGACTCGGATCTGCTCGGGCGCCAGGTCGAACAGCCAGCGCGCCTCGATGACCTCGAGCGCCTTGTTCATCATGGTGGCTGAATCGACCGAAATCTTGCGGCCCATGACCCAGTTCGGGTGCGCGCAGGCCTCGTCGGGCGTCACGTCGCGCAGGCTGGCCGGGTCGCGGCCGCGAAACGGTCCGCCCGAAGCGGTGAGCACGATGTGGTCGATGCGTGCCGCCCAGGTGGCGCGGTCCTCAGGCAGACACTGGAAAATGGCCGAATGCTCGCTGTCGATCGGCAGCAAGGTGGCGCCGCCCTCCTTCACCGCCCGCATGAAAAGCGCCCCGCCGACCACCAGTGCTTCCTTGTTGGCCAGCAGCAACCGCTTGCCGGCCCGCGCCGCGGCCAGGCAAGGAGCGAGCCCGGCGGCGCCGACGATCGCAGCCATCACCGCATCAACCTGCGGATGCGAGGCAATTTCCGCCAGTGCCGATTCGCCGTCGAGCACTTCGGTACCCGTCCCGGCCAGCCGCTCACGCAAGACGCGCGCCGCCGCAGCGTCGGTCATCACCGCCAGCCGGGGCTTCCAACGCAGGCACTGCAGGGCGAACACGTCGACCCGGCTGTGCGCACTCAGCGCGAACACCTCATAGCGCTCCGGATGGCGCGCGATCACGTCGAGCGTGTTCACGCCGATCGAGCCGGTCGCGCCGAGCACACAGATTTTCTGGCGCTTCATGTCGCCGCCTCACCGCCGAGCGGGTCCAGGGCAGCGCGGCCGGGGGCCATCGTCACGAGCGTCGCTTCGATCCCCTCGCTGCGAAACCTCTCCTCCGCGACGCTCATGTCGGCACCTGCACCGAGCACAGCGCCAGAGCCAGAGGAAACACCGGCAGCAACGCATCGACGCGGTCGAGCACGCCGCCGTGCCCTGGCAGCAACGCGCTGCTGTCCTTGGCGCCGGCACTGCGCTTGACCAAGGACTCGAACAGATCGCCGACGACGCTCAACGCGGCCAAAAACAGCAGCGAGACCAGCAGGCCGACGACACCGAGCCTTTCCAACAAAACGCTGAACACACTGGCCGACTCCGGAGCGGCGGCACGGTCGAAGGCGATCCACGCCCCGGCCAGCAGCAGCACGCCGGCCATGCCGCTCCAGACGCCCTCCCAGCTCTTGCCAGGGCTGATGGCCGGCGCCAGCTTGCGCCGGCCAAGAGCACGCCCGCCGAAGTACGCCGCAACATCGGCTGCCCACACAAGCGTGAAGACCGACAGCAAAAAATTCACACCGACCGCCTTGGCCTGCGTCAGCGCCAGCCAGGCCGCCCACAGCAGCACGCAACCTACGGCCCAGCGGAGCGGCGCGGAGATCAAGGACCAGCCGGACACGCCGCGCGCCAGAACCCAGGCACCGCCGAGCACCCAGGCCACCATGGCCAGCCACCACAGGAGCGGCGGCGTGGCAGCGACCCAACCGGCGGCGTAGCTGAGCGCGCCAGCAAACACCACCGCAGCGCCGAGCGCCACGGCGGCCGGCGAAGCCAGACGATTCAGGCGCCCCCACTCCCAGCCGGCCACGCCGACCATCGCGAGCGACAACAGCGCGAACGGCCAGAGCGCCCGCGCGAACAGCGCCGGCAGCAGCAGCGCCAGCAAAAGCGCGGCGGTGATGATGCGCTGCTTGAGCATCGGCGGATGCCTCAGGCCCTGCAGGGCCGCTCCGACCAGACCGAGCGCCCCGTCGTTCTAGGGCAGCACCGAAGGCATGCGCAGGCCGCCATTTCAGGCCGCAGAGCGCGTGTCCGCCATCAGCGGGGCCAAGGCCGTCTTCACCCCGCCGAAACGGCGGTCGCGTGCGGCGAAGGTAGCGATGGCGGCATCGAGTTCCGCGTCGCCGAAATCAGGCCACAGGCAATCAGTGAAGTGAAGTTCGGAATACGCCACCTGCCAGAGCAGGAAATTGGAGATGCGCACTTCGCCGCCGGTGCGGATGAAAAGGTCCGGATCGGGCGCATGGCTCAGCGCCATGAACTCGCTCAGCCTTGCCTCGGTGAGTTCATGCGCCGGCACGCCGGCTTCGATGGCGCGACGGCAGGCCTGCACCACGTCCCAGCGGCCCCCGTAGTTGAATGCCACCGACAGCGTGATGCGCTCGTTGTGCTCGGTGCGGCGCTCGGTCTCGTCCCAGGCGGCACGCACCTGGCTCGAGACCGCCTCGCGGTCGCCAACGATGCGGATTCGCACGCCTTCGCTGGCCAGCTTGGCGAGGTACTTGGAAACCGCCACCAGCACCAAGCCCATCAGGCCGGACACCTCTTCTTCCGGCCGCTTCCAGTTCTCGCTCGAAAAGGCGAACACGGTCACGTACTCGATGCCGCGGTCGGCGCATGCCTTGACGGTGCGCATCAGCGCATCGACGCCCTGCTTGTGGCCGACGAAGCGTGGCATGAAGCGCTTGTTCGCCCAGCGCCCGTTGCCGTCCATCACGATGGCGACGTGGCGGGGAATGGAAGTACTCACGGGCTTCACGGCACGAGGCTCAGATCGCGAGGATCTCGGCTTCCTTGCCCTGCACCAGCCGGTCGATCTCGGCGATGGTGCGGTCGGTGGCCTTTTGCACCTCGTCGAGCGAACGGCGTTCCTCGTCTTCGCTGATCGTCTTGTCCTTGAGCAGCTTCTTGGCCTGCTCGTTGGCCTCGCGGCGCACGTTGCGCACGGCGATCTTGGCGTCCTCGCCGGCACCCCGCACCACCTTCGTCAGTTCCTTGCGGCGCTCTTCCGTCAGTGCCGGCATGGGCACGCGCAGCAGGTCTCCCTGCGACGAGGGGTTCAAGCCGAGGTGCGACTCGCGGATCGCGCGCTCTATCTTGCCGGCGAAGCCTTTTTCCCACGGCTGCACGCTGATCGTGCGCGCGTCGAGCAGGGTGACGTTGGCGACCTGGCTGATCGGAACCATCGAGCCGTAGTAGTCCACATGCACCTGATCGAGGATGCCCGGGTGAGCGCGTCCGGTGCGGATCTTCTGCAACTCAGCCTTGAGGGCTTCGATCGACTTGGCGGTCTTCTGCTCGAAGGCTAACTTGACGTCTGCAATGCTCATCGCTTGTTCCTGAAAACAAATCAAACGTGGACCAGCGTGCCTTCGTCCTCGCCGGCCACCACGCGCCCGAGCGCACCGGGCTTGAAGATGGAAAACACCTTGATCGGCAGCTTCTGGTCACGGCACAGTGCAAAGGCCGTCGCGTCCATCACCTGCAGGTTCTTGCTGATCGCCTCGTCGAAGCTGATGCGGCTGTAGCGCGTGGCTTCGGGGTCTTTCTTGGGGTCGGCGCTGTAAACACCGTCCACCTTGGTCGCCTTGAGAACGATGTGCGCGCCGATCTCGGCGCCGCGCAGTGCTGCGGCCGTGTCCGTGGTGAAGAAGGGATTGCCAGTGCCGGCGGCGAAGATGACCACCTTGCCTTCTTCCAGGTACTGCAGCGCCTTGGGCCGCACGTAAGGCTCGACCACCTGCTCGATGCTGATCGCCGACATGACCCGCGCGGTCATGCCCTCCTGGCGCATGGTGTCGGCCAACGCCAGCGAGTTCATCACCGTGGCCAGCATGCCCATGTAGTCGGCAGTCGCGCGGTCCATGCCGACGGCGCCGCCCGCCACGCCGCGAAAGATATTGCCGCCGCCGATGACCACCGCCACTTCCACGCCGAGCTGCGTCACCTGCTGCACCTCGCGCACCATGCGCACGATGGTGGCGCGGTTGATGCCGTAGGCGTCGTCGCCCATCAAGGCTTCACCGGACAGCTTGAGCAGGATTCGCTTGTACGCCGGCATGAAAGGGTCTCCTGGATGAGCGCCTCGCGGGCTCCGGGGCGGGTCGCAGTTTAGGGGAAGCCGCAAACCCGGCGCGCGCGGACCGAGGCTGCTACGGGGGCTTATGCGCCTTTCGCGGCCGCGACCTGGGCGGCCACTTCGGCGGCGAAGTCGTCCGTTCGCCTTTCGATGCCTTCGCCCACCACGTACATCGTGAAGCTCTTGATCGTCGTGGCCCGCTCCTTCAGCATCTGCTCGACCGTCTGCTTGTCGTTCTTGACGAAAGCCTGGTTGAAGAGCGAGACCTCCTTCAGGTACTTCTGAACCGAGCCCTCGATGCGCTTGGCCACGATCTCGGCCGACTGCACGGATTTGCCGGCGGCTTCGGCGACCTTCGCATCTTCGGCGGCCTTGCCGGCGGCTACGCTGCGCTCTTTCTCGATCAGTTCCGCAGGTACTTCGTTCGACGAAAGCGCCACCGGCTTCATCGCCGCCACGTGCATGGCCAC
Organism: Methylibium sp.; assembly: GCF_013817345.1. Taxonomy (GTDB): domain Bacteria; phylum Pseudomonadota; class Gammaproteobacteria; order Burkholderiales; family Burkholderiaceae_C; genus Methylibium. The sequence continues at coordinate 5,937 of NZ_JACDCW010000056.1, read as the reverse complement.
GTCCTTGGCCGCCACGTCGTCGCCGCCGTACTCGACCATCACGCCGATGCGCGTGCCGTGCAGGTAGCTGACCAGCTTGCCGCCGCCCGAAAAGCGCTTGAAGCGGCGGATCGAGATGTTCTCGCCGATCTTGCCGATCAGCGTGGAGCGAGTCGCCTCGACCGTCACGCCGTCGATGTCGAGCGCCGACAGCGCCGCCACGTCGGCCGGCGCTTGTTTGGCCACCATCTCGGAGAGGCGCTTGCCGAAGGCGAGAAAGTCGTCGTTCTTGGAAACGAAGTCGGTTTCGCAGTTGAGCTCGATCAGCGCGCCTTCGCTTTTCTCACCCGCCGCGTCGATGTACGCAGCGACGATGCCTTCGGCGGTCACGCGCGAGGCGGCCTTGCTGGCCTTGCTGCCGAGCTTGACTCTCAACAGCTCTTCGGCCTTGTCCATGTCGCCGTCGGCTTCGGTCAGGGCCTTCTTGCATTCCATCATCGGGGCATCGGTCTTGGCACGCAGGGCGGCGACCATGCTGGCGGTGATTGCGGGCATCGCGTTCTCCAGTCGGTGAGGCAAACGCCGCTCGGCGAAGCCTCGTAATCTCGGGAAAGTGGCTGGATCAGCCAAAAAAAGGGGCTGTAGCAGCCCCTGGTCGAATGCGCAGGGCGCGAAAGCCTGGCGCTCAGGCCGGGTCGCTGACTTCCACGAACTCGTCCGTGCTCTGGACGGCATTCGCGACTTCGTTGATCGCATTGGCCTTGCCTTCGAGCACGGCATCGGCCAGCGCCCGGGCATACAGCGCCACGGCCTTGGCCGAGTCGTCATTGCCGGGAATCACGTAGTCGATGCCTTCCGGAGAATGGTTCGAATCGACCACGCCGACGATTGGAATGCCGAGCTTCTGCGCTTCGGCAATCGCGATCTTGTGGTAACCAACGTCGATGACGAACATCGCGTCGGGCAGCGCGTTCATGTCTTGAATGCCGCCGATGTCCTTCTCGAGCTTGGCCAGGCCGCGGGCGAACAGCAGGCCCTCCTTCTTGCTCATCGACTCCAGGCCGGCTTCCTGCTGGACCTGCATTTCCTTGAGCTTCTTCAAGGAGCCCTTGACGGTCTTGAAGTTGGTGAGCATGCCACCGAGCCAACGCTGATCGACATAAGGCATGCCGGCGCGTTTGGCCTCCATCGCAACCACCTCGCGCGCTTGGCGCTTGGTGCCCACCATCATGATGGTTCCGCGCTTGGCAGCGAGCTGGCGGGTGAACTTCATCGCGTCCTGGAAGAGCGGCAGCGTCTTCTCGAGATTGATGATGTGGATCTTGTTGCGGTGGCCGAAGATGAACGGAGCCATCTTGGGATTCCAGAAGCGGGTCTGGTGTCCGAAATGGACGCCCGCTTCGAGCATTTCACGCATCGTGAGGGACATGGGAGCTCCAAAGGTTGTTTCTAAAATCCGGCCAGAATTGCAAGCAGATCGGCGGTTATTACCGCGTCATGTGCACCATGCAACACCTTTTGGCGACCGGGTTTGCGGATTGCTATCTTGTTCGTGCCAGAACCGCTGCCGAGCCTGATACTGCGTTCATCTCAGGCGCAGGCGTGTCCCGGAAAAACCCGTGAAGTATATCAGGCCGATGAACCGCGACCCATCGGGTTGCGTCGGCGAAATCGCTTTCGATTCCCACAACTCAGACCTGCAATCGGGCTCGGCAATGCCGCCCGATGCGAGCCTGCTCGGTGCCGCGACGGCTGTGGCGACGGCTGTGGCGACGGCTGTGGCGACGGCTGTGGCGACGCAGGCTAAAGCATGAAGATCGCCGTGATAGGTGCCGGCATCGTCGGTATCGCGACTGCCTATGAACTCGCTCGAGACGGTCATGCGGTGACGGTGATCGAACGCCGCAGCAGCGTCGCTTCCGAAGCGAGCTTCGCGCATTCCGGCCTCGCCGGCGCCGGCGCGGTGCTGCCCTGGGCCGCGCCGGGCCTGCCCGGCGGCGGATTGACAGCGCTATTGGCGCGGCAGACCCTGCTCGACACGCTGAAAGCTCCGTTCGACGGCCAACGCCGCCGCTGGCTATGGCGCTCCTGGCGTGCCGGCAAGGCTGCGATCCGCAGCGAGCGCGAGGCTGACCTGCTGCGTCTTGCCCTCTACAGCAGCGAACGACAGGCCGAGTTGCGCACACATCTGCGGCTCGACGACGAGCACGCGCAAGGCTCGCTGGTTCTCTTGCGCAGCGAAGCCGACGTGGCACGGGTCCAGCGCAGCCTGGCCGCGCTACGCGAGCTCGGCATCGGCGTACGCGAACTCGACGCCGCGGCCTGCCATGCGATCGAGCCCGGCCTCAATCGGGACCAGCGGCTCGCTGGGGGGTTGCATCTGCCCGGCGACAGCGCCGGCAACAGCCGCCAGTTCGCCCATTTGCTGCGCAACGCAGCGGAACGCTGCGGTGCCGAGTTCCGGTTCGGCAGCGTGGCGCGCGAGTTGGTGCCCGGCGATGGAGCCGGCGTGCAGCTACGCCTCGAACAGCTCGCGTTGACCACCGGCTTCGCGGTCAGCCATGTCGCAGCGCGCGGCGAAGCCGGCGTGCCGACGCCGCTGGCACGCCGCGCCCGTGCCGCCGCACGCTACCTCGATCCGGTGTCCGAAGAAAACTTCGACGCTCTGGTGATCGCTGCCGGTGCCGCGTCTGCGCAATGGCTTTCGGTACTCGGCGTGCACGTGCCGCTGCTGCCCGTGCACGGTTATTCGCTCACCGCGGCACTGCGCGCGCCCGAGCGCGGGCCGCGCGCTGTCGTTGTCGACGCGCAGTACCAGGCCCTCATCACCCGCCTCGGCCAACGGGTGCGCGTCGCCTGCGGGTCGGAACTCGCCGGCTCGCCCGAGCGCCATCGCCCTGCGGCGATCGACCGGCTGTACACGCTGCTCGGCGACTGGTTTCCGGGCTGCGCGCACTTGGCACGCCCGCAGCTATGGAAAGGCACGCGAGCGCTGCTGCCTGACGGGCCGCCGTTGATCGGCGCCAGCCCACGCTCGGGAGTCTGGCTGAACCTGGGGCATGGCAGCAGTGGCGGTGCGCTCGCCTACGGCAGCGCGCGACTGCTCGCCGACCGGATCGCGGGACGCGCGCCGGCGCTCGATGCCGCCGCTTTCGACTTGCAGCGTTACACCAAAGGCTGACGTGTGGACGCAAGCGGCCCGGCTCCTCTGCATGTCCTGAGTGCGACAGCCGCCCCGAAAGGCCTCGGCTGGCCGTTGTACGACGCCGCGGCAATCCGAACGCAAGAGTCCGCGGCTCAGCAAACCTCGGCGCCGCATGCGCTGATGCAGCGTGCCGGCCTGTCCGTCGCGCGACTGGCACTCGCCGTCGCCCCACATGCCCGACGTGTATGGATCGCCGCGGGAAGCGGCAACAACGGTGGTGACGGCCTGGAGGCCGCGCTGCATCTGGCCCGCGCCGGCAGGGAAATCACGGTGAGCATCGAGCCGCGAGCCACGCGGCCCGCCGATGCGCAGGCCGCACTAAATCGGGCGCAGGCCGCCGGGTTGACGCTTCGTCCCGACGCGACCGCACCCGATTTGCAGGCCGGCGACCTGGCACTCGATGCGCTGTTCGGCCTCGGCCTATCGCGCGCGGCTACAGGTTGGGCGCTCGAGGCCATCCGGTCACTCAATGCCATGCATGCGCCGGTGCTCGCGATCGATTTGCCGTCCGGGCTCGATGGCGACCACGGAGTCGTCCATGCCGAAAGGAGCTGCGTGCGGGCGCAGTGGACGCTGAGCTTGCTCGCTCTGAAGCCGGGCCTTTTCACCGCAGCGGGGCGCGACCAGGCGGGCGAAATCTGGTTCGACGGGTTGGGCGTGAAGAGCCCTCGCGACCCGCCCGTCGCACACCTGCTGACGGACACCGGGCTGCTCTGGCCAACCCGCCATCACGCTCAGCACAAGGGCAGCTTCGGCGATGTCTGGGTCATCGGTGGCGCCTCGGGCATGACGGGTGCGTCGATGCTGGCGGCACGCGCCGCGCTCATCGCCGGTGCGGGTCGGGTGCATTGGTTGCCGCTGGATCCGCAAGCACCAGTCGTCGACATCCTGCATCCGGAGTTGATGGTGCATCCGGCGAAGCGCCTGCAGGCCGAGTCCGATGGACTCGAGACTGCAACCGTGGTGTGTGGCTGCGGAGGCGGCGAGGCAGTGCGCGCACTGCTGCCTTTGCTCGTCTCACGCGCCGGTCGGCTGGTGCTCGACGCCGACGCCTTGAATGCACTGGCCTGCGACGCCGCGGCCCTCGCCCCACTGCTTGCGGCACGCGCCGCGCGCGGACGGCCTACCGTGCTGACACCCCATCCGCTCGAAGCGGCGCGGCTGCTCGGCTGCAGCACGCCGGCGGTGCAAGCCGACCGCCTTGCGGCAGCCCGGCGGATCGCCGAACGCCACGGCGCCATCGTCGTGCTGAAAGGCTCGGGCAGCGTGATCGCCGCGCCGAACCAAACGCCCTGGATCAACGCCAGCGGCAACGCCGCCCTGGCGAGCGCCGGCACCGGTGACGTGCTGGCGGGCTGGATCGGCGGACTGTGGTCGCAAGGCCTGACGCCCGTCGATGCGGCCTGCCTGGGCGTACACACTCACGGCGCGGCGGCAGACCGTTGGCGCGCAACGAAGCGGCACGCCGGCGCGCTGAATGCGAGTGAACTGGTCCGCGAGCTTCGCCGTCTGCGCAACGACTGAGCCGATCGCGCCAGGCGCCTACCGCGGGGCTCAGCCGCGCGTCCGCTTGGGTTTACGTTCCGCGCGAACCGCAACACCGTGGGCGGTATCGGTCCTGCTTTCCAATGCCGGCACTTTCGGCTTCTTGCCGGCGCGAGGCGGGGCCGCCTTCTTGGCAGCGCGCTTGTGCTCGCGGTCGACGTTCTGCACGCCCTTCAGCTCTTCGACCGCCGAAGCGGCAGCCTTGTCGCGTCCGCTGCGCATGCCAGCGCCACTACCGGCTTCGCCGACCAGTCGGAAATCGATGCGGCGGCCGTCGAGATCGACGCGGCTGACCTGCACGCGCACGCGTGTGCCCACCACGTAGCGCACGCCGGTGCGTTCGCCGCGCAATTCCTGCCGCGCTTCGTCGAAGCGGAAATACTCGCCACCCAATTCGGTGATGTGCACCAGGCCTTCGACGAACAACTCGTCGAGCGTCACGAACAAACCGAAGGTCGTGACAGCAGTGACGCTGCCGCCGAACTCTTCGCCGAGATGCTCTCGCATGAACTTGCATTTGAGCCACGCCTCGACGTCGCGCGAAGCCTCGTCGGCGCGACGCTCGTTCGCGCTGCAGTGCGCGCCTGCCGCTTCCCAGGCCAGCGCCTCCGCAGTCGGCGCTTTGGCCGGCGCGTTCAGCTGAGCCAGGGCTGCCGCCTTCGACGCCATCGTCGGTCTCGGCTTACGGCTGTGAACCGCCGACGTCGCCAGTTCGGTAACCTGAAGGTGGTAGCGCTTGCCGCTGAGAAGCGACTTGATCACGCGGTGAACCAGTAGATCGGGATAGCGGCGTATCGGGCTGGTGAAGTGGGTGTAGGCCTCGTAGGCCAGGCCGAAATGCCCGCTGTTGAGCGGGGTGTAGATCGCCTGCTGCATGGCGCGCAGCAACATCGAATGGATCTGCGTCGCATCGGGCCGGTCCTTCGTGGCCTGGGCGATGGCCTGGAACTCTGCGGGCTTGGGATCGTCGCCTATCGACAGACCCAGGCCCAGCGCGCGCAGGTACGTCTGCAAAGTGAGTTTTTTCTCCGGCGTCGGCCCTTCGTGCACGCGGTACAGCGAGGGGTGCTTGCTGCCTTCGATGAAATCGGCCGAACACACGTTGGCGGCCAGCATCGCCTCTTCGATCAATCGGTGGGCGTCGTTGCGCGTGCGCGGCACGATCTTCTCGATGCGGCCGACGTCGTCGCAGACGATCTGCGTCTCGA
>NZ_JACDCW010000055.1 GCF_013817345.1 Methylibium sp. | reverse complement strand
GTGTTGCGTTCATGTCCCCCGGGCTGGGCTCACGCCCAGCCCTCCTCCTTGACTTCACTCCACACAGCAACCCGTCACAGTGCTCCTGCCACCACCGTAAACGCTCGGTTGTGCAGTCGTTCGAGGCTGCGACGGTGCCTGCTGCCGAGGGCGTCGGGTGAGCGGCGCAGTGAAGTTAAGGGGGAGGTGTCGGCCGGCAGGCCGACGCCGGAGGACATGAACGGAGCCGGTCGCCCGATGCCCTCGGCAGCTGCGCTGCAGCACCAGCATTGATGCGTTTGAATGCGGCTTGGTATGAAAGCGGCACTCGGGGCGGCATGGGGTTCGGCTCGCGTCGAAGCTCATGTCAGCGCCGACGGGACCCCGGTGGCGCAGCGCGCCGCGATCAGTTGATGCAGGCGCGGCAAGCCGCGCTCGATGGCGGCCGGGCCGGGCGAGAGGATGTCGGCCGATTTGACTTCGGCCAGCATCGCATCGAGCACCCGCCAGCCGGGCCGTGCGCGCACCCGCTCCGGCACGAAGCGCTTGCCGCACCAGGAGCCGATGACGAGTTGCGGGTCGGCGGCGAGCACCTCCTCGCTCGTGACGATCCGCTCGCGCGCGCCGCCCTGGCGCGAGCGCTCGGCAAACACGTCGGTGCCGCCCGCCACAGTGATCAGCTCGCTCACCCAGCCGATACCGCAGATCATCGGTTCGTCCCATTCCTCGAAGTACACGCGGGGCCGCCACGGCAGGCGCGCGGCCGCCTCGGCCACCGTGTCCTGCCGGCGTAGCAGTTCGCCGCAGAGCTGCGCGGCCACGGCTTGCGCTTCGACAAGTTCGCCGAGCTTGCCCACCATCGCGTGGATGCCGGCGATGTCGCGGTGGTCGAACCACAGCACCGGCAGGCCCTGCGCCTCGCACTGGTCGAGCAGCGGCCGCTGCAGATCCGAGAACCCGATGACGAGATCGGGCTTCACCGCCAGCAGCTTGTCCATGCGCACGGTCGAAAAGCCGCTGACCTTGGGCTTTTGCTGCCGCGCTTCGGGCGGGTAGACGCTGTAGCCCGAGATGCCGGCGATGCGGTCGTGCGCGCCCAGACGCCACAGCACCTCGACCGCCTCGGTGGACAGGCAGGCGATGCGGCGCGGGCCGGTCATCTCACCCAGTCCTCGGCATCGAGCAATCGCAACAGCACGCCGGGCTCGAAATGCGCATCGATGAAATCGGCCAGCCCGTCGAACACCGCATCGAGCGGCCGCACCGCATCGCCGAACAGCGCACGCAGCACGTCGGGCGATTCGAACAAGCCGTGCGCGTACAGGCCGAGGACGCTACCCTGCTGCCAGCCGATAGGCTCGCCTTCGGCATTGCGCAGCGCGACCGTGGCGGGCTCCATCGCGGGATGCTGCACGCTGCGGCCGTGGCGAATTTCGTAGCCGTGGAAGCTCAGGCGCGAGAGCACTGACCATTCGCCGTCGAGCGTGGCGAAGCCCGCTCGGGTGTGGCGCAGCAGCTTGTCGCGCTCGAAAGCGGTGACCAGCGGCAGCAGGCCCAGGCCCGGCGCATTGCTCTCGGCACCGCCTTCCACGCCGAGCGGATCGACGAGCGCCTCGCCCAGCATCTGCAGACCGCCGCACAAGCCGAGCACGCGGCCACCGCGAGCGGCATGACGAGCGATGATGGCATCGAGGCCCTGAGCGCGCAGCCAGGCGAGGTCGCCAACCGTGTGCTTGGAGCCGGGCAGGACGATCCAGTCGGCACCAAAGAGATCGGCCGGGCAACGTGCCCAGACCAGCGTCGCGCCGGGCAAGCTGCGCAGCGGCTGAAACTCGTCGAGGTTGCTGATGCGCGGGTAGGCGACGATCGCGATGCGGCGGCACGCATCGGTACGGTTGCCGCTGCCGTTGGTATCGCCGCTACCGCTACCGCTACCGCTACCGCTACCGCTGCTGCCGCCGATGCCGATGCCGATGCCGCCATCATTGCCGTCGCCGGCACCGCCGCGATTGCCGTCGGCATCGCCATCGGGCATGCCGCTCGGCGCCGCAACGCTCGCGATGCGCGACAGCGGTCCCTCGTCGTGCACGCCGTCTTCTTCGGGCAACCCGTGGCCGCGCCACATCGGAAGCACCGCGACGGTCGGCACGCCGGTCAACGCCTGCAACTGCTGCGGCCCCGGCGCGAGCAGGCCGGCATCCCCCCGAAAGCGATTGAGCACGAAGCCGCGGATCAGCGCGCGCTCGGCCTCGGGCAGCAGCCGGTGCGTGCCGTAGAGGTGGGCGAAGGCGCCGCCGCGGTCGATGTCGCTGATTAGCAGGCAGGCCGCCCGCGCCGCAAGCGCGGTGCGCATGTTGACGTAGTCACTCGCGTGCAGGTTGATCTCGGCCGGCGAGCCGGCGCCTTCGATCACGACCACATCGTTCTCGCTCATCAGCGCGTGCAGCGCCTCACGCGCGAAGGGCCACAACAGCTCGCTGCGTTCGCGCCACGGCACGGCGGCCAGATCGGTCCGCACCTCGCCGAGCACGACGACCTGGCTCGCGGTGTCGCGCTCGGGCTTGAGCAGCACCGGGTTCATGCGCACCTCGGGGGCCGCGCGCGCCGCCAGCGCCTGGAAATACTGCGCGCTGCCGATCTCGCCGAGCCGCCCCAGCGGCCCCGGTACGACGCGCGCGTTGTTGCTCATGTTCTGCGCCTTGAAGGGTGCGACCTTCAGGCCCCGGCGCGCGTACCAGCGGCACAGCGCGGTGGCGAGCCAGCTCTTGCCGGCGCCGCTGGTGGTGCCGAGCACCATGACGGCTCGGGCCGTCATGGTGGCGTCCTCGCGCGCAAGCTCGGCGTCTGCAGCACCAGCTCGGTGGACGCCAGCGGCGGCACCGAGCGTACGCGGCGCTGCTCGCCGGAGTCGATCGCCAGGGGCCGAGCGAAGCCGGGCGCGTCGAAGACGAAGGTATGGAACTCGCCGCCCTCGCCGCAGGGGCACACGCCGGCCGGCAGGCGCGCGAGCAGCGCGGCGTCGTAGTCGGCGCCGCAGTACGAGGCGTCGAGCCAGCGCGTGTCGACGCAGACCAGGCGCGCACGGATGCCGCGTCGCAGGGTCTCCTGTGCGATGGCCGCGCGCGGCTCGCCCCACAGCGGAAACACCGCGACCAGGCCCGTTTTTGCGCAGGCCGGCTCCAGCCAGTCGCGGTGGGCCTGCAGGTCGATGTCGCCGAACACCAGGTGGGTGTGGCCGGTGGCGACCAGGCGGCGCAGCGTCGCATCGAAAACCGCGGCGTATTCGCCGGGCCCGGCCTCGACCGGCCACCAGTCACCGCCGATCGCGCGCACTTGTGCGGCAACCAGTTCCGGCGGCAGCGCGTGCGATTTGCTCGTGCCGCCGGGCTCGCACATCGTCATGAAGGTGGTGACGTTCAAGCCCTGCTCGCGAGCGCGCAGCCAGGCGAGGCAGGAGTCCTTGCCGGCGCTCCAGCTGATCGCGGCGCGGGGTGGGCTGGTCGTATTCATTCAGTTGCTCCGCCGCGCCACACCCTCATCCCCCGCCTTCTCCCGCGAGCGGGAGAAGGAGCCAACACCTGCCACGATCGTTTCGGAGAGTTCGGGTTCATCCTAGGCCTACAGGTTGGGCACGGTAATGAAGCGCCCGGTTGCGCCGCCCACCAGCGGCTCGACCCGCAGCGCGCCGCCGAACACTGCCACGAGCGTCGCATGCAGCACCGGATCGTCGTGCGCACCCTCGGCGCGCACGTGGCCTTGTTCGAGCACGACCAGGCGATCGGCCTGCAAGGCCAGCGGCAGGTCGTGCAGCACGCTGACGACCGTCTGCGTGCGGCCCAGCCGGCGCAGGAGCCGGACCAGCGCGACCTGGTGCGGCGGGTCGAGGTGGGTGGTCGGCTCGTCGAGCAGCAACACCGGTGCCTGCGTCGCAAGGGCGCGCGCGAGCAGCGCACGCTGGCGTTCGCCGCCGGAGAGCTCGTGCAGGCGCCGGTGCTGCCAGGCCGCGCATTCGGTCGCGGCGAGGGCCTCATCGACCGCGGCCTCGTCGGCCGGGCCGGGCACCGCGAACAACCCCAGCAAAGGCAGGCGGCCGAGGTGCACGACCTCGCGCACCGTCAGCTCGCCGGTCGCCTCGCCCTGCTGCGACAGCCAGGCCAGGCGCTGCCCGCGCTGCCGTGCGCTCCAGTGAGCCAGCGCCTGGCCGGCCAGCTCCACCCGGCCGCCGGCCGGTTTCAGCAAGCCCGCCAGCACGTGCAGCAAAGTCGATTTGCCCGCGCCGTTCGGGCCGACGATGGCCGTCCAGCCCACCGCGAAATCGAGCGATACCCCGCGCAGGACCTCCTGCCCGCCGAGACTCATGTGCAGCGCATGGGCGCGCAAAGCGGCGCGGCTCATGAAGACGCCTCGGCCGCGATGAACGGCATCCGCGTCGAAGGGGCATTGGGTGCCCTCGGGCGGGCCGACGACGGTCTCACCGAATGCCCTTTCGATGCAGCAGCCACAGCAGGTAGCCGCCACCGAGCACGGCGGTGAGCACGCCGACCGGCAACTCCTGCGGTGCGATCAGCGTGCGGGCCAGCACGTCGGCGGCCAGGAGAAGCACTCCGCCCATCGCCGCGCTGGCGACCAGCGTGTAGCCCTGCGGCGCCGGCGCGAAACGCCGCACCAGGTGCGGCGCCACGAGGCCGACGAACGCAATCAGGCCCGCCTGCGACACCGCCAGGCCGGTGGCCAGCGCCAGCACCGCGACCAGCACGATGCGCAGGCGCGCCAGCGGCAGCCCGAGCGTTTGGGCCGTCGCCTCGCCCAGGCTCAGGGCGTCGAGCGCTCGGGCAAGCCGCCAGGCCAGCGGCAGCACCAGCGCGAGCCCGGCCGCCATCAGCAGGACCGCGGGCCAGCCAAGAAAACCGGTGCTGCCGAGCATGAAGACCTGCTTGCCGCGCAGCGCGTCGGGCGCCGCCGTCGTGACCAGATCGCTTATCGCACTCAGCACCACGCCGACCACCACGCCGGCCAGCAGCAGCCGCGTGGTGTGCTGTGCGCCGGTGGCCAGCAGCAAAGTCAGCAGCACGCCGCCGAGTGCGCCGGCTAAGGCCGCACCAACCAATCCCACGCGCAGCAGCGCATCGACGCTCGCCAGGCTGATCGCCTGTCCCCCGAGCGCGCTCGCGGCCAGCACCAGCACCACGCCGAGCGAGGCGCCCGAGGCCGAGCCGAGCAAGTACGGGTCGGCCAGCGGGTTGCGGAACAGGCCTTGCGCCACCGCCCCCGCCAAGCCCAGCAGCGCGCCGGTGAACCAGGCCCCCAAAGTGCGAGGCGCACGAATCTCGCCGACGATCAGCGCCGCATCGGGCGCCATCAGCGAGCGCCACGACCAGCCCTCGCTGCCGGCCACGAGGCCCGCAAAAGCCAGCAGCAGCGCAGTCAGCGCGAGGCCGAGATTCAGCCGCAGGCGGCGTGCGCGCTCGGCCGTTACTCGGGTGCACTGCATCAGCGCCTCTCCAGCGCGGCCAGGCACTCGGCCAATTGCAGCGCCGCCTCGCCGAGCCGCGGGCCGGGTCGCACCAGCAGCTCGTAGCGCCCCGCCGCGAAGCCGCAGGTGCGCTGCTGCTGCAGGGCACGCAGGTGGCGCCAGCCCGGGCGGCGCGGCATCGCGTCGATCTCGCGCTGCACCGCCATCACGATGTCGGGCTGAATGCGCACGACGTACTCGGGGTTGAGCTTGGGAAACGGCCCGAGCTCGGCCGGCACCGCATTGGCCATGCCCAGGCGCGCCAGCGTCTCGCCGATGAAGGAAGCAGCCCCAGCGGCGTAGGGTGCGGACGCAACCTCGAAATACACGCGCTGGCCTTGCAGCGCCAGCGGCACACGCGCGGCGGCGCGCTGCAGGTCCTGCTCGATCGCCGTCCACAGCCGGGCCGCCTCTTGCGGCGTGCCGAGAAGCCGCGCCAACAGGTCCAGCGTGCGCTTCACGTCGGCATGCGTGTCCGACTCGACCACGAACACCTTCACGCCTAGCGACTCGAGCCGCTGCGTCGCACGGGCCGACGCCGCGGCCAGCACCACGTCGGGCTCGAGCGCCACGATGCGTTCGATCTGCGCGTCGTCCAGACCGCCGAGCCGAGGCAGCGATTGCACTTCACTCGGCCAGTCCGAAAAGCGGTCGATGCCGACGAGACGTGCGCAGCCGCCCAGCGCACACACGCTCTCGGTCAACGAGGGCAGCAGGCTCACGATGCGCGCCGGCGGCGCCGCGAAGGACAACGAGACGCCGCGGTCGTCGCGCACCGTGATCCGCTCGATCGGCGCGCTGCGCGGACTCGTCTGCGCGGCCTCGAAGCCTTGCGGGTTCGCCTGCGCAGTGCCCACGCTCCGCACGGCGAGCTGCGCAATCGCGTCATTCTCCGGAGCCCTTCGCGCGGCCTCGGCGCTGCCCGGATCGACCGTCGCTGCCGACGCGGCCGACGCGGCCGACGCCGACGCCGGCGCCAGCAACGCCAGCGTGATCAGCCCTGCCACAGCGCCCCTGCGCAGGCACGATCGCCCATCGATCGCCGTCAGCTCAGCCATGTGCGCGCTGTCCGCTCACCGGCCGCTGTAGCGCAGCGTCACGAAGCCCTGCCGCCCCGGTTGGTTGAAGCCGTAGGCGGTTTCGTAGGACTTGCCGGCCACGTTGTTCAATCGCAGCCCCAGTGTCCATTCGGGCGCAAGGCGCCAGTCGGCATACAGATCGGCGACGCCGTAACCGCCCACCGGCAGCGTGTTGGCCTGGTCATCGAAGCGCCGGCCGAATGCGGCCAGTCTGGCGCCGAGTTGCCAGGCGCCGAGATCGACCCCGGCGCTGGCCTTGACGCTCTCCTTCGCACGCCGCGGCAGTTGCTTGCCGAAGTTCGGGCTGCTGCGCGAGTCGTTGCGCGGATCGATCAGCTCGGCGGACGCAGCGATGTGCCAGCGCCCAAGGTGCGCGTCGTAGCCGAGGCTGAAGCCGTCGATGCGCGCATCGGTGTTCGACGGGTTCGGCCCCGGCGTCACGTACCCGTCGATGCGGTTCGCAAAGTAAGCCGCGCGCACCTCGTGGCCCGCGTCGGCCCAGCGCAGAGTCAGCTCGCGGTGCCGGCCTTCTTCCGGCAACAGATCGGGGCTACCGAAGTTGGGGAAATACAGCTGATTGAAGCTGGGCGCGACGAAGCTCGTGCCGTAGGAGAAGCCGGCGCGCAGCGCAGAGGTGATGTCGACGCCGTAACCAAGACTGCCCGTCGTCTGCGAGCCGAACTGCGAGTTGCGGTCGTGACGAAGATTGCCCTGCCAGGTATGCACGCCGGCCTTGCCGTTGAGGCCCGCCGCCACGCCGTTGATGCTGCGGTCGGACACGACATACGGGTCGCCCGGGCGGCTCACGTCCTGCTCGATGCGCTCGGCCAGCAGCAAGGCGCTGCCCAAACGCGTGGCGACGGTGTTCTCCCAACTGAGCTGGCGCTGGACCGTACGGGTGGTGCCCAGGCCGGCGAACGGCGACGCGCTGGCGATCGTGTCGAAGTCGTCGCGCGAACGCGAGATGCGAACCAGCGAGCGCCAATCGTCCGTGACCGGCCCGCCCACCGCGAGCGACTGCACCGAGGCGCGCAGCTCTGCGCGGCTGTCGGCTCCGGGTCCGTCGTCGAACTCCGTCTCGCCGTCGGACTGCAGCGCGCGCAGGTCGGCGCGCCAGCCCGCGCCGAACTTCATGCCGAGCTGCACACTGCCGGCGTTCTGCCGGAAGCCGTCGTCATCGTCATTGAAGCTGCCGAACAGTGCCTGCGGGTTGGTTGCAGAGAAGCCGCGCGTGCGGGTGTGACTGAGCTGCACTGCGCCGTCGAATGCGCCCGACCCGAAACGCAGGCCCGCCGAGCCCTGGCCGTAACGGTCGCTACCGGCACTCAGGCTCGCGTTGGTACGCAGGCCCTCGACTCCGCGGCGCGTGAAGATATGGATCACGCCGCCGACCGCGTCGCTGCCGTAGAGCCCGGAGAGCGGGCCGCGCAGGATCTCGATGCGCTCGATCTGTTCGAGCGGCAGGTTTTCCCAGATAGGAATGCCCGCCGTGGCGGAGCCGTAGCGCACGCCGTCGATCAGCAGCAAGGTGTGGCGCGACTCCAGACCGCGCAGGAACACGCTGCTCAGTTTGCCCAGACCGCCGTTCGATGCGAACTGCACGCCGGGCTGCTGGGCGAGCAGTTCCGGCAGCGTGCGGCCGGTCGCGCGCTCGATCTCGGCGCGGTCGATCACGGTCACGTCAGCGAGGGTTTCGTCGATGCGGGTTTCGGTGCGTGCTGCCGTGACCACGACAGATGGCAGCGGCGCCGCGCGCGCCGACTGGGCCCGAGCCGGCCCCCAGGGTGCGGCTGAAGCAGCGATGACGAACAGGAAGGACCAACGGATTGCGGCGTGACGCACGCCGACACGGGGTGCGGACGACCCCTTCGAGAAACAAGACATGGAAAGTTACCGATGCAATCGTGCGCGCCGGCTTCCCCGCAAGCGCCCACCTCATGGCGCACCGCTCACGCAGCACGCCGCCTCGTTGGCCGGTATCCGGGCTGGCGGAGCAACCCTTGCGACCTTCCCAGCAGCGTTGGCTGCCAGTGGCATGTGCGCAAGAGCGGAAACTCGAAGTGAAACCTCGGGCTTCGTCCGCTGACCGTTGCGGGGGCAGCGCAGGCTGGAAACGCACCCGAAGGGCGGATCTCCTCTGCTTCCCGTTTAACTGTTCCGGCGTGAAGACCGGCACGAGCACCAACGCCGCAAAGTGTAAGCCGGGCAAGGCGGCCCCCTACAATTGCAAGCACCCGCGGGGAGAGCATGGCAACCATCGAAGAACTGGCCGAGCGCGTGGAGCGACTGCTCCTTCGCCATCAGGAATTGCAGCGCACGCATGCGCTGACGGTCGAGCAGTTGGCCGGCGTCACCCTCGAGCGAGATTCGCTGCGCTCGCGCCTGACGGCGGCACGCCAGCGTGTCGATGCCCTGCTCGATCGCCTGCCGGTGGCTGATGCGGCGGCCGGTGCGATGGCCGATCCTTCCGACGGGAAAACGCGCAAATGAAGCAGCTCGAAGTCACCATCATGGGCCAGAGCTACATCCTCGGCTGCCCCGAAGGCGGCGAGCGCGCCTTGCTCGAAGCGGTGGGCAATGTCGACCAGGAAATGTGCGCAATCCGTGATGCCGGCAAGGTGCGCGCACGCGAGCGCATCGCGGTGCTGGCCGCGCTGAATCTGGCCTACGTGCAGGCCGAGCGGCCGATGTCCGCGAACGGCGCGGCGGCGGCCAGCAACGTCGATCTCGATGCGCTGGTCACGCGCATCGACGAAGCCCTCGGGCACGACGGCCAATTGCTGTGAATTCGCCCGCGGGTCACGGCGCGAGGCGTAAACTGACTCGGTCCGTCGCGTTCGCGGGAGCTTTTATTTCCTTGAACCGATGCTCGAAAGAGCAGGGGCTTGGAACATCGCGATGCGGGCGTGATCGTCTCGCGTCAGATGAACCCGAAGCATCGCTGACCTCGCCCACCTGAACCCTGGGTTCAGGAATGCGGCTCCCGGCTCGTGGCGGACACCCCCGCTTTTCTCTTCTCCCTCTCCCATGGCCTACTGGCTGATGAAGTCCGAGCCCGACGAGGTCTCGATCGACGACCTTGCGCGCGCGCCTCGGCAGACGTTGGCATGGACCGGCGTGCGCAACTACCAGGCCCGCAACTTCATGCGCGACGATTTCGGAGTCGGTGACGGCGTGCTGTTCTATCACTCGTCGTGCCCGCAACCCGGCGTGGCCGGGCTTGCCGAAGTCGCGTCGCGAGCGCTGGCCGACGAGACGCAGTTCGACCCGGACAGTCCTTATTTCGACGCTGCAGCAAAGCGCGACGTGCCGCGCTGGGTCGGCGTGGACGTTCGCCTGGTTCGCAAGACCCGCCTGCTGCCGCTGACCGAGATGCGCGCCGCGCCGGCACTGGCGACGATGCGCGTGCTGCAGCGGGGCAACCGCCTGTCGATCACGCCGGTCAGCCGGAGCGAGTGGGACGCGGTGCTGCGCCTGCTGGCCGGCAGCGCGACCCCGCCCTGATGCCCACCGCTCTGCTGATCGTCGAATTGCTGCTGCTCGGCAGCTTTGCCGGCTTCATGGCGGGGCTGCTCGGTGTCGGCGGCGGCATGCTGATGGTGCCGTTCATGACCTTCCTGCTCACGCTCGAGGGCGTTCCGGCGGAGTTGACGGTCAAGGTCGCCGTGGCGACTTCGCTCGCGACCATCTGCTTCACCTCGATTTCTTCCGTGCGCGCGCACCATGTGCGCGGCGCCGTGCGCTGGCGCATCGTGAAGCTGCTCGCGCCCGGCATTGTGGTCGGCTCGTTGCTCGGCGCGCAGCTCGCCAAGGTCTTGCCGGTGCAGGTGCTCGCGCTGCTGTTCGCGGCTTTCGTGAGCTTTGCGGCAACACAGATGCTGATCGGGCGCAAGCCCGAGCCCACGCGGGAGTTGCCCGGCGGCGCAGGGCTGTTCGGCACGGGCGGTGTGATCGGCCTGTTGTCCGCGCTGGTCGGTGCGGGCGGCGCCTTCATATCGGTCCCCTTCATGACCCGCTGCAACGTGCCGATCCACCACGCGGTCGGCACGTCGGCGGCGCTCGGCTTTCCGGTCGCACTGGCCGGCACTGTGGGCTACATCTTCGCTGGCCGCGACTTGCAGGGACTGCCCGGTGGAACGCTCGGCTTCCTTTACCTGCCGGCGCTGTTCGTGATTTCGATCGCCAGCGTGATCACGGCGCCGCTGGGCGCGCGCGCGGCGCACGCGCTCGACATGCGCCAGCTCAGACGAGTGTTCGCCGTGCTGCTGTATGGGCTGGGGGGCTACATGCTCTACAAGGGGCTGACGGCCTGATGCCTTTGCCAGCGACGCCGGACGCAATAGCCGTTGCGATGCAAGGCGCCCACGAGCGGTAATGCAACCGGGGATCAGTGGAACAGGCCGAACCACCCCGCTCTCAGGCCGCCGGCACGCCCCCGAAAGCGATGCTGGCCAGCGCCACATGGTTGCCACCGCGCCCGCGCGCCTGCGCCAGCGCGGCCTCGGCGGCATGCAGCAGCCCCGCCTGGGTCTGCGAGGTATGCGGAAAGCTTGCCACCCCCATCGACACGGTGAAACGAAGCGCGGCGCCCTGGCGCACGACGATCTGGGTCGCGCACTGGCGGCGCAGGCCCTCCATGCGCGAATGCGCGGTCGCCAGGCCCACGCCCGACAGCAGTACCGCGAAGCGTTCGCCGTCGAGCTGGCTGGGCGCATCCATCGCGCGGGTGTTGCTGCGCAGGAGGCGGCCGAGCGCCTCGATCACCCGGTCGCGGCCGGCGCTGTCTTGCGGCGGGGTGCCGTCCGGCGCCGGGTCGACATGCACATAGACCACCGCGAACTCGCGGTGTTCGCGCAAGGAAAGATCGATCTCGCGACGTAGCTGATCCTCGAACTGCTCGCGACGCACTAGCTGCGTGGCACCGTCTTGCTGAGCACGGCCTTCGATCTCGCCGCGCAGCAGCTCGTTGGTGCGCTGCTGGTCTTCGAGCTGGGTGAGCGCTTGCTGAAGGTCGCCGGCCATGCGGGTGCGCTCGCTGCGCTCGAGCCACAGGCCGAGCAGCGCGCCGCCGCCCAGCGGCACCCGCACGGCGACGGCTTCGCTTCGCTGTCCATCGAAGTCCAGGCTGTGCTCGGAGACGGCGGCTTCGTCCCGGGCCAGCGCGGACTGGTCGGCGGCGCGCAGCGCTGCGGCCGTTGCCGGCGTGAACACGTCGGCGTCGCTGCGGTCGGCTTGCGCTCCTTTCAACAATGAGGCGGCCGCCTCATTGAGGTGCGTGTAGCGGCCCGCGCCGTCCTTGACGTACAGGGCAAGGCCGAGCGCATCGATCGCGTTGCTCAAGGCAGAAAGGTTCACGGGAGACCCCGGTGGCAGGCTCATGACGGTGTGGATTGCGGCGGCTCGCATTGGTTGTGTGAATCAATGATAAGACCGGCAAGTCGCTGCTGCGCCCCCCTGCTTGCGGCCCTGTCCGCGGCGAGTGCGTTGCCTTGTCGCTGCAAGGTATCGACTTGTCTGGTGCGCGTGCCTCGAGCATCCCGCTCGCCGCCGCACCAGCGTGTTGCATCGCGCACCAAGCTCGGGAATGCCCGCGGCAAAGCGCAGCGGCAACGCGCCGAGCCGCTTGCCGGCTGCGGCCAGCGCTGATGCGGTTTTTGGCACGCTTAGTGCTAATTCGTTCGCCGGCACTGCGTCGTGCCCTGGCTCGCCCGCGGCACGTGCTTCGGCATCCGTGTCTTCCTCCTGCTTGCAATTCGAGTCTCTCGTCCATCGCCCATGCCCGTCGCTCGCCCCGCCCGTTCCGGCTTCCAAGACTTCCTCCGCTCCGGCCACGGGCCGACCCTCTTCGCGGCGACGCTCTACTTCATGTTCTCGTGCTGCGTCTGGGTGCTCAACGGCGCAATGGCACCGTTCATCGCCGAGACCTACCGGCTCAGCCCGGCGCAGATCGGCCTCATGCTCTCGATCCCGATCGTGGCGGGCGCGCTGATGCGCTTTCCGCTCGGCGTGCTGGCGCAGTACATCGGCCGCAAGCGCGCCACGATGGTCGAGATGGCGCTGATCGCCGTCGCTCTGCTCTACGGCTACTTCCGGGTCGAAAGCTACGACGACCTGCTGGCCATGGGCGTGCTGCTGGGCATCGCCGGCGCCAGCTTCGGCGTGGCGCTGTCGCTCGGTTCTGGGTGGTTCCCGCCGCAGCACAAGGGGCTGGCGATGGGGCTGGTGGGCGCCGGCAACGTGGGCACCGCGGTCTCGGTGCTGGTCGCGCCGCCGCTGGCGCAATGGCTGGGCTGGCAGGCTGTCTACGGGATCGCCGCCGTAGCCATCGCCGTGCCCATGGCAGTCATGGTCCTGCTCGCCAAGGAGCCGCCCGATGTGGACGCCCACGCCGGCCTGCGCGAACACGTGGCCTGCCTGTTCGAAAAGGACGGCTGGGTCTTCAGCCTGATCTACGGCGTGACCTTCGGCGGCTTCATCGGGCTCATCACCTTCCTGCCCTCCTACTACTACGACCAGTTCGGCGTGAGCAAGGTGCAGGCGGGACAACTGACGATGCTCGCCGCCTTCATGGGGGCGGCGCTGCGCGTGGCCGGCGGCTGGGTCTCCGACCGCTGGGGCGGCGTCAACACGCTGAGCGTCGTGCTGGTGGTCGTGGCGGTGTGCCTGCCGCTGATCGGCCTGGCGTCCGCCTCGCTGGTGGTGACCACGCTGCTGCTGATGCTGTGCTTTGCGGCGCTCGGTGCGGGCAACGGCGCTCTCTTTCAGCTCGTGCCGCTGCGCTGGCCGTCGACCACCGCGGTGGCCGGTTCGATGATCGGCGAGATCGGCGCGCTGGGCGGCGCCCTGGTGCCCACCTCAATGGGCTTGTCGAGGCAGTACCTCGGCAGCTATGTCTGGGGCTTCGCGTTGTTCGCGGTGCTGGCGGCGGTGGTGTTGCTGGTGATGCGGGTGATGCAGATTCGCTGGACCCGCACCTGGGCCGAAAAGGGCGGGCGGGCCCGCCTCGTTCACCCCCCTGCAGCGGTCAGCGCGGCAAGGCCAGCAGCCACACGACCAGCAGCCCGTTGAAGAGCAGCGAGATGAAGAGCGCGATCTTCCAGAGCGCCGCCGGGTCGCGCGCGATCAGCGAGGCCGCCTGCGGCGCATTGAGCGGCCTCGAGGCGCCGCGCTCCAGCGCGAGCAGCAGCTCCTCGGCGGTCTCGAAGCGCTGCGCGCCCTCGCGCGCCACGGCCTTGAGCACCACATGATCAAGCCAGATCGGCACGTCGGGACGTCGCCGCGAAGGCGGCTGCGGGGTGCGCCGAAACGCGCCGGTCTGGTACGGCTCGACTTCGCCGTAGGGCAGCGCGGCGCCGAGCCAGCGGAACAGCGTGACGCCCAGCGCGTAGAGGTCGCTGCCCGCATCGGCCGGCGCCGGCCGGGCGCCGCCTCGCGCCCACTGCTCCGGGTTGATGTAGCTCGGCGTGCCGGCATGCAGGCTGCGCAGCGCCGCCGGCTCGCGGCCCGAAAGCGCGACACCGAGATCGAGGATGCGCCACTGTCCGTCTTCGCCGAGGTGCAGGTTGGCGGGCTTGATGTCGCGGTGGATCACGCCCTGGCGGTGCAGCCGGCCGAGCGCGCGCACCACGCAGGCCGCGCCGTCCACCACCTCGGCCACCGTGAAGCGGTGGCCGGCGGCGAGCATCTGCTCCAGGGTCTGCCCGCCGTGCCAGTCGAACACGACGTAAAAGGCGCTGGGCTCGTGAGGCTCCCGCACGCGGACGAAGCCGCGCGCGTCGCGCTCGCCCGCTCGCGGCGCCACGCGCGAGCCCAGCCACGCTTCGTGGGCCAGCATGGCCCGCTCCTCGGGATCGCTGGCGCGTGCCTCGTGCAGGGTCTTGATCGCGACCAGCTCGCGCGTGGCGGTCTCGCGCGCCTGGTACAGGCGGTGCACGCCGGTGTCGGCCACCAGGGCAGTGACAACATAGCCGTCCACCACGTCGCCGACTTTCAGCTTGCCCGGCACCGGCAGCTGCCGCCCGTGGCGCAACGCGTCGCCCAGCCGCTCCGGCGCCAGGCCCTGCACGCGCACGACCAGCGCCGTCGCGTTGTCGCGGCTGCCGGCCGCCAAAGCGGCGCGAACGAGAGCTTCGCTCGCGGCCTGCACGTCCCCTTCGCGCGCCAAATTCGCGATCTGCGCGCGCTCGAGCACGCCATGCACGCCGTCGCTGGTCAGCACGAAGCAGTCGCCGGCGTGCAGATCGCCCTGCTGGTAGTCGACATGCACCAAGTCGTCGAGCCCGACCGCGCGCGTGAGCTGACCGCCGAGGTCGAGGTGTTCGAGCGCATGGTCGGTGCTGAGCTGGCTGCAATCACCATCGCGCAGCAGCCAGGCGCGGGTGTCCCCCACATGGGCCAGCGTCCAGCCGTGGCCCTGCAGCACCAGCGCCGTCAGCGTGGTCAGCGCACTGCCGCCGCCGACGGCCGAACGGCGGCGGTTGTGATCGGCCAGCCAGCGGTTCTGGGCGCCGATCAGGCGGTCGAGCACGACGGTGGTCTCCCAGGTCTGCGGCGCAGCGAAGAAGTCCTCGAGGAGGCTCATCACCGCGGTCTGCGCCGCCTCCCGGCCCAGGCCGCCCGAGGCCACACCGTCGGCGATGGCCGCGATCAGGCCTTCGCTGGGCGCATCGCGCAGCGCGGCAACGAAATCGTCGTTGCGCTCGCGCGCCCCACGCTCGCAGGCGTATCCGATATCGACGTGAAAGCTCATGCGGCTGCCTGGAAGTGCGGCGATTGCAGCACAGGCCGGCGACTCAACGCTGGCATCGGCCTTGCTTGAAGCGACACCCTGAAGGACGGAACCATGAAGAAGATGAAACTGGTGATGGTGGGCAACGGCATGGCCGGCGTGCGTACCCTCGAGGAACTGCTGAAGATCGCGCCCGAGCTCTACGACATCACCGTGTTCGGCGCCGAGCCGCACCCCAACTACAACCGCATCCTGCTCAGCCCTGTGCTGGCCGGCGAGCAGACCGTCGACGAAATCGTCCTCAACCCCCTGGAGTGGTACGCCGAGCACGGCATCACGCTGCACCTGGGCAAGAAGGTGACGCAGATCGATCGGGTGCGGCGCGTGGTCCGCGCCATCCATGAAGACGGCAGCGTCACCGAGGCGGAATACGACCGACTCCTGCTGGCCACCGGCTCCAACCCCTTCATCCTGCCGGTGCCCGGCAAGGAGCTGGAGGGCGTGATCGCCTACCGCGACATCGCCGACACGAACGCGATGATCGAGGCCGCCACGAAGTACCGGCACGCGGTCGTTATCGGCGGCGGCCTGCTCGGCCTGGAAGCCGCCAACGGCCTGATGCTGCGCGGCATGCAGGTGAGCGTGGTGCATGTGATGCCCTGGCTGATGGAGCGCCAGCTCGACGACACGGCGGGCAAGCTGCTGCAGAAGTCGCTCGAAGACCGCGGGCTCAAGTTCCTGATCGGCGCGCACACCGAGCAGCTCATCGGCGACAAGGACGGCAGGGTGATGGCCGTGCGCTTCAAGGACGGCCGCGAAATCCCCGCCGACCTGGTCGTCATGGCTGTGGGCATCCGCCCCAACACCGCGCTGGCCGAGCAGATCGGCATCCACTGCAACCGCGGCATCGTCGTCACCGACACCATGCAGACCGTGACCGACCCGCGCGTCTATTCGGTCGGCGAATGCGCGGCCCACCGCGGCATTGCCTACGGCCTCGTGGCGCCGCTGTTCGAGCAGGGCAAGGTCTGCGCGACGCACCTCGCGCAGTTCGGCATCGGGCGCTACACCGGCTCGCTGACCAGCACCAAGCTCAAGGTCACCGGCATCGACCTGTTCTCGGCCGGCGACTTCATGGGCGGCGAGGGCTGCGAAGAGATCGTGATGAGCGATCCCTTCGGCGGTGTCTACAAGAAACTCGTCATCAAGGACGACAAACTCATCGGCGCTTGCCTCTACGGCGACACGGTCGACGGCAGCTGGTACTTCAAGCTGCTGCGCGAGGGCCGCAAGATCAGCGACCTGCGCGACAAGCTGATGTTCGGCGAATCCAACATCGGCGACACCGGCCACGAAGGCAACACGCGCGCCGCGGCGATGGCGGATGCCGACGAGGTGTGCGGCTGCAACGGCGTGACCAAGGGCGCCATCTGCAAGGCCATCAAGGA
This sequence comes from Methylibium sp., assembly GCF_013817345.1. Lineage (GTDB taxonomy): Bacteria > Pseudomonadota > Gammaproteobacteria > Burkholderiales > Burkholderiaceae_C > Methylibium. Next base: position 11,275 of record NZ_JACDCW010000055.1, on the reverse strand, counting down.
CAAGGGCCTGTTCACGCTCGACGAAGTGCGCAAGCACACCAAGGCCAGCGCGAGCTGTGGTTCCTGCACCGGCCTGGTCGAGCAGCTGCTGATGTTCACGGCCGGCGGCGACTATTCGAAGGCACCGACCAAGAAGGCGATGTGCGGCTGCACGGACGCGAGCCACCAGGAGGTGCGCGAGGCCATCAAGGGCGAGCACCTGCTCACGATCGACGGCGTGTACCAACGCTTGAACTGGCGCACGCCCAACGGCTGCTCGTCCTGCCGCCCGGCGATCAACTATTACCTCATCAGCACCTGGCCCAAGGAGGCCAAGGACGACCCGCAGTCGCGCTACATCAACGAGCGCAGCCACGCCAACATTCAGAAGGACGGCACCTACAGCGTGATCCCGCGCATGTGGGGCGGAGAGACCACCGCCGACGAGCTGCGCCGCATCGCCGATGCGGTGGACAAGTACAAGATTCCCACCGTCAAGGTCACCGGCGGCCAGCGCATCGACTTGCTCGGCGTGAAGAAGGAAGACCTGCCCGGCGTGTGGAAGGACATCGGCATGGCCAGCGGTCACGCCTATGCCAAGGCGCTGCGCACGGTGAAGACCTGCGTGGGCAGCGAGTGGTGCCGCTTCGGCACGCAGGACTCCACGCAGATGGGCAAGGACCTGGAGCGGGCCTTATGGCGCATGTACGCACCGCACAAGGTCAAGCTCGCGGTCAGCGGCTGCCCGCGCAACTGCGCCGAGTCGGGCATCAAGGACGTGGGCGTGATCGGCGTCGATTCGGGCTGGGAAATCTATGTCGGCGGCAACGGCGGCATCAAGACCGAGGTGGCGCAGTTCCTGTGCAAGCTGAAGACCTCCGATGAGGTGCTGGAATACAGCGGCGCCTTCCTGCAGCTCTACCGCGAGGAGGGCTGGTACCTGGAGCGCACGGTGCACTACGTCAGGCGCGTCGGGCTCGATTACGTCAAGAAAAAGATCCTCGACGATGCCGCGGGCCGCAAGGCGCTGTGGGACCGCCTGCAGTTCTCGCTCGACGGCGAACCCGACCCGTGGTTCGAGTTCGACAAGGCCGCCGTCGATGCGCGCCAGTTCGAACCCCTGGTTCCGGCCTAGCCGCCACTTCCTGCCCTTACCCCGAATCCGCGCACCCTGCGTTGCTCCCTCTCCTCTGGGAGAGGGTCGGGGTGAGGGCCAGCCCGAATTGCGAACAAGAGATGAACTGAGATGACAGCCTGGAAACCCATCTGCACTGTGGCCGACATTCCGATGCTCGGCTCGCGCCGCGTGCACCGTGAGAACGGCTGCGCCGTCGCCCTTTTCCGCACCGCCGACGACCAGGTCTTCGCCCTGCTCGACCGCTGCCCTCACAAGGGCGGCCCGCTTTCCCAGGGCATCGTGTTCGGCACCAGCGTCGCCTGCCCGCTGCACAACTGGACTATCGGCCTGGCCGATGGCTGCGCCAAAGCGCCCGACGACGGCTGTACCGTGGCGTTCCGCGTCCGGCAGGAAGCTGGCCAGGTTTCGCTCGACACACACGAACTCGCCACGCTGGCGCTCGACCTCCAGCCGCCGCGCGCCGGACCCGGCGCCTCGACGGGCGCCGTCGGCGGCAACACCTTCGACGTGCAGGCGCCGCACGGCGCGTGAGCTTTTCGCATGCGTGAAACGCGCTCTACCTGCCCCTACTGTGGCGTCGGCTGTGGCGTCATCATCGAGTCGGAGGACGCGCAGATCACCGGCGTGCGGGGCGACCCAGAACATCCTGCCAACTTCGGCCGGCTGTGCAGCAAGGGCAGCACCCTGCACCTCACTGCCTCGGCGCCGATCACGCGGCAGACCCGGCTGCTGCAACCGCTGCGCCGCGCAGAGCGCGGTGGAGCCCTGCAGCCCGTGGGCTGGGATGCCGCGCTCGACGAAGCAACCGAGCGCTTCGCATCGACCATCGAGCAGCACGGCCCCGACGCCGTCGGCTTCTACCTCTCCGGCCAACTGCTCACCGAGGACTACTACGTCTTCAACAAGCTCGCCAAGGGTCTGATCGGCACCAACAACGTCGACACCAACTCGCGGCTGTGCATGTCCAGCGCCGTGGCCGGCTACAAGGCCACGCTGGGCGCCGACGCCCCGCCCGCCTGCTACGACGACCTGCACCATGCGCACACGGTCTTCATCGCCGGCAGCAACACGGCCTGGGCGCACCCGGTGCTGTTCCGCCGGCTCGAAGACGCGCGGCGCGCCAACCCGGGCATGAAGCTGATCGTCGTCGACCCGCGCCGCACCGAGACGGCCGAATGCGCGGATCTGCACCTGCCCTTGCTGCCGGGCACCGACGTGGCACTGTTCCACGGCCTGCTGCACCTGCTGATGTGGGAAGGCCTCACCGATGCGGCCTACATCGCTGCCCACACCCGCGGCTTCACGGCGCTGCGCGACCGGGTGCGCGAGTTCACGCCGAAATCCGTGGCGCAGATCTGCGGCTTGAAAGAGGAAGCCATCGTGCAGGCGGCACGCTGGTTCGGCGGCCTGACCGACAACGGCGACCCGCAGCAGCGCACGCCCACGCTGAGCCTGTATTGCCAGGGCCTCAACCAGAGCACCAGCGGCACCGACAAGAACGCCGCACTGATCAACCTGCATCTCGCGACGGGGCAGATCGGCAAGCCCGGCTCCGGGCCGTTCTCGCTGACCGGCCAGCCCAACGCGATGGGCGGGCGCGAGGTCGGCGGCCTGGCCAACCTGCTGAGCGCTCACCGTGATCTGGCGAACCCGCAGCACCGTGCCGAGGTCGCCGCGCTGTGGGGCGTGGCCGACGTGCCGGCGGCGCCGGGCAAGAGCGCGGTCGAGATGTTCCAGGCCGCCGCGGACGGTGAGATCAAGGCGCTCTGGATCACCTGCACCAACCCCGCACAGTCCATGCCCGACCAGGCCGTGGTGCGCCGCGCGCTCGAACGCTGCGCGTTCGTGGTGCTGCAGGAAGCCTTCGCCACCACTGCGACCGCTGCCTACGCCGATCTCCTGCTGCCCGCCACCACCTGGGGCGAGAAGGACGGCACGGTCACCAACAGCGAGCGTCGCATCAGCCGCGTGCGGCCCGCCGTGGCAGCCCCCGGCGCCGCGCGCCACGACTGGGCCGCGGCGGTCGATTTCGCGCGCCGGCTCGAAGCCCGGCTGCCGCGACGTATTCCGGAGGCAGCAAAGCACCCCGCCCCGATCGACATCCCCCTCAGCGCGGGAGCGCAAGGCGACGCGCGTCGCGCAACTGGAGGCGCTGACCTGGTGGCGACGCTCTTTCCCTACGCCACGCCGGAATCGGTCTGGAACGAGCACCGCGAGAGCACCCGCGGGCGCGATCTCGACATCACCGGACTCGACTACGCGCACCTCGAGCGCGCGCCCGCGCAGTGGCCCTGCCCCAAAGGCCAAGTCACGGGCAAGGTAAGGCTCTACGCCGACGGCGTCTTTCCCACCGCCGACGGCCGCGCCCGCTTCGCCGACATGCCCTACCGCCCGGTCGCCGAGCCGCGTGATGCTCGCTTCCCGTTTTCGCTGACGACCGGCCGCCTGCGCGACCAGTGGCACGGCATGAGCCGCACCGGCACCCTCGGCCTGCTGTTCGGCCACGTGCCCGAACCGGCCATCGAACTTCATCCACAGGAACTCGTGCGCCGCGGCTGGGCCGAAGGCACGCTGCTGCACGTCACCTCCCGGCGCGGCTCGGTGTTGCTGCCGGTGCGTGCGAGCAGCACCCTCGAGCCGGCGCAGGCTTTCGTGGCCATGCACTGGGGCGAGGAGTTCGTTTCCGGCCGCACCTCGTCCGGCGCACGCGCAGCGGGCGTCAACGCCTTGATGTCGAGTGCGTACTGCGCGCAATCCAAGCAGCCAGAGCTCAAGCACGCCGCGGTCAAGCTGCTCAAGGCCGAGCTGCCCTGGGCCCTGCTCGCGGCGGCCTGGCTGCCGGCGGACGAGGCGCTGCGCGCTCAGCAAGGCCTGCGGGCCCTGATGCCGGCCTTCGACTACGCGCACTGCGTGCTGTTCGGCCGCGAGCCGCATGCGCGCGGCGTGGTCGGCGTGCTGCTGCGGGCCGCCGCGCCGGAGCCGGCCAGCCGAGAGCAGATGGCGCAAATCGAAGCGCTGCTCGGCATTGCGGGGCCGGACGTGCTGCGCTATGCCGACGCGAAACGCGGACAGCATCGCGCCATGCGGCTGGCCGCCGCCGGCGGCCGCGAAACCCGGCTGGAAGCCTTCGTGCTCGGCGGCGACCTGCGCGCCGAGGGCTGGCTAAAGGACCTGCTGCAGGCGGAAGGGCCCGCCCAGGACTACGGTCGGCTGCTGCTGCGCCCCGGCGCCAAGCCGCCAGTGGCGGTCGCGCCGCGCGGCGCGCAGGTCTGCAGCTGCTTCGACGTGACAGCACCGGCCATCGCGGCGACCCTCGCGCAGTGCAGCGGCTCCGCCGAAAACCGGCTTGATCAGTTGCAGGCCCGCCTGCACTGCGGCACAAACTGCGGCTCCTGCCTGCCGGCCTTGCGATCGATGGTGAAGGTGTCGCTGCAGGCGGCGTGAATCGACCGCTCGGCCGAGGGCCGAGGGCCTGGGAACCGGCAGCTCAGCAACAGCAGCGAACGGCGAACAGCTTCGCCGACCCTCACCGCCGCGAGCGTTCCAAGCTGCGATGGAGTTCATGGCAGCCGCCTCGCCGATACTGGAACGCGTCTTGCGAATCGATCACCATGGGCATCGCAAAGTATCTGAAGGAAATCGGCCGCGGCCGCGAAGGTGCGCGGGGGCTCGGCCAGGCCGAAGCGCGCGACCTGATGGAGCAGGTGCTCGATGGCCGCATCAGCGAAGCCGAGCGCGGCGCCTTCGCGATCGCCATGCGCATCAAGGGCGAAACAACGCAGGAGCTGGCGGGCTTCACCGAGGCCGCCGCCGCCCGCTGCATCGCCTTGCCGGATGCGCGGCCGCCCGTGCTGCTGCCCTCCTACAACGGCGCCCGCAAGCTGCCCAACCTGACACCGCTGCTGGCGTTGCTGCTCGCCCAGCAAGGCGTGCCGGTGCTGGTGCATGGCGCCGCCGACGATCCGGTGCGCATCACCACGCACGCCCTGTTCCTCACCCTTGGCCTGCCGGTCGCGCGCGATGCCGACGATGTGCAGGACGCCTGGGCGCGCCAGGAGCCGGTGTTCATGCCGACCAACGCGCTGTGCCCGCCACTGGCCGCGCTGCTGCAGCTTCGCTGGACGCTCGGCCTGCGCAACCCCGGCCACACCGTCGCCAAGCTGCTGGCGCCGCGCGGCGCGGCCTGTCTGCGCGTCGTCAGCTACACCCACCCCGAGTACGGCGCGGCGCACACCGCTTACCTGCAGCACGCCCGCGCCGATGCACTGCTGCTGCGCGGCACCGAGGGCGAGCCCGTGGCCGACCCGCGCCGGCTGCCGCGGCTCGACGTCTTCGCCGAGGGCGTGTTGCGGCCCGAGTTGGGGCGCGCCGCGCACGAAGGCGTGCTGAGCGAGTTGCCGCTGCTGCCACGCAGCCGGGATGCCGCCACCACCGCCGTCTACGTGCAGGCCGTGGTGAGCGGCGAAATGCCGGTGCCCGGCCCCCTGCGCGAACAGGTCGAGGTGCTGGTGCGCGCCTGGCAGTTGCTGGATCAGCGGCCGGGCGCCCGCGAGCGCTCTGCCTGAGCCTCGGTGCGTGCGCCGCCGAAAGCAGCGCCCCCACATGCGAGGGCCGAGCCTCGCGCGCGCCGCCCCTCGACGTCCAGCTCCGGTGGGCCGTCACCGCGGCATCGCAGGCCGTGCGAACGGAGCGTCGCGCCACCGTGGCTGCATCCCTGGCGCCTCGGATAATCGGCGCCATGCCGCCTGCTCCGCACACTCTGCCCACCCCAAGGATTCGGCGTGCAGCGCTTTGACGTGGCGGTGATCGGCGCCGGCGCTGCGGGTTTGTTCTGCGCGGGCATCGCCGGCCAGCGCGGCCTGCGGGTGCTGCTGATCGACCATGCCGAAAAGCTCGCCGAGAAAATCCGTATCTCCGGCGGCGGGCGGTGCAACTTCACCAACCTGCACACCAAACCGGCCAACTTTCTCTCGGCCAACCCGGCCTTTTGCCGTTCGGCGCTGGCGCGCTACACGCCGGGTGATTTCATCGCGCTGCTCGGGCGTTACGGCATCGGCTGGCACGAGAAGCACAAGGGCCAGCTGTTCTGCGACGACTCAAGCGAGGACGTCATCGGCCTGCTGCTGCGCGAGTGCGAGGCCGGGGCCGTCACACGCTGGCAGCCTTGCGGCGTGTCGGCCGTGCTGCAGGCCGGGCACGGGTTCGAGCTCGACACCGCGCGGGGCACGGTCGGCGCGGCCCGGGTGGTGGTCGCCACCGGCGGGCTTTCGATTCCCAAAATCGGCGCCAGCGATTTCGGCTACCGGCTGGCGCGCCAGTTCGGCCACCGCGTCGTCGAGCCGCGGCCGGCGCTCGTGCCCCTGACCTTCGACGCGGCGTCCTGGTCGCCCTTCGCCGCGCTGGCCGGGCTGTCGCTGCCGGTGAAGATCGCGAGCGGCGAAGGCGTGTTCCTGGAAGACCTGCTGTTCACCCACCGCGGCCTGAGCGGCCCGGCCGTGCTGCAGATTTCCAGCCACTGGCGGCCGGGTACGCCGCTGGAAGTGGATCTCGCACCGGCCGAGGATCTCGGCAACGCGCTGCGTGGGGCCAAGGCCGTGTCCCGGCGCAAGCTCGTCAACGAACTCGCCACGCGGCTGCCGGCACGCCTGGCCGAGGCGTGGACGGCGCCGCTCGGCACGCTGGCCGAGAGGACGCTGCCCGAGGTCAAGGACAAGGAGCTCGCCGCGCTCGCCGCGTCGCTGCAGCACTGGCGGCTCACGCCCAGCGGCACCGAGGGCTGGCGCAAGGCCGAGGTCACCGCCGGCGGGGTCGATACCCGCGAGCTGAGCTCGCAGACGCTGGAGAGCCGGCGCGTGGCCGGACTGCACTTCATCGGCGAGGTGGTCGACGTGACCGGCTGGCTCGGCGGCTACAACTTCCAGTGGGCCTGGGCCAGCGCCCATGCCTGCGCGCAGGCCTGTGCCGAGCGGCAGGCCGCGCCGGCGCCTGCGGCCCGCGCGCCGGCAGGTTGAGCCAGGCGTTGCGAGGTCCTGCGGGCCGTCTATAATCGCGGTCTTTGCCGGCAAACCGCGCCCGCTCCTGGATCAGTCATCCGGAAAGACTCCCAGGGCGGCGGGCACACAAACACAGGATCCACCGTTTCATGACCACCGTTCGCGTCAAAGAGAATGAGCCCTTCGATGTGGCTCTCCGCCGTTTCAAGCGCACCATCGAAAAGCTCGGCCTCCTGACCGACCTGCGGGCCCGAGAGTTCTACGAGAAGCCCACCGCCGAGCGCAAGCGCAAGAAGGCCGCCGCGGTGAAGCGCCACTTCAAGCGCGTGCGCAGCATGCAGCTGCCCAAGAAGATGTTCTAGCCGGAACCAGACGCACGGAGCGGTCGCAGCGGCCGTTGCGAAGCAAGGCACCTGCGGTTCCGGCCTTCGCAAACCGAGCCAGTAAAACCCCTCCATGAAACCAAGCCCGCTCGGGGACGCCCAAGCGGGCTTGGTCGTTTCTGCAAACCCATCGCTGGAGATCGGCATGAGCCTGAAAGACCGCATCACCGAGGACATGAAGAGCGCCATGCGCGCGAAAGACGCGCCGCGCCTCTCGACGATCCGCCTGCTGCTGGCGGCCTGCAAGCAAAAGGAAGTCGACGAGCGCATCGTCCTCGACGACGCGATGGTCGTGGCGATCGTCGACAAGCTGATCAAGCAGCGCAAGGACTCGATCGCCCAATTTGCCGCCGCCGGCCGCACCGACCTGGTCGACAAGGAAACCGCCGAACTGCCCGTGCTCGAGGCCTACCTGCCCGCGCGTCTGAGCACCGAGCAGGTCGCTGCCGAGGTGGCGAAACTGGTCACCGAGCTCGGCGCCAGCGGGCCGGGCGACATGGGCAAGGTGATGGGTGCCGCAAAGGCGAAGCTGGCCGGCACGGCCGACATGGGCACCGTCTCGGCGGCGGTCAAGCAGGCCCTCGCGAAGTAAGCTTCGCGTCTCTGGCCGCACCGCAGGAACTTCGATGAATCTGCCCGCCTCGATGCTCGACGAAGACATCGCCGTCGCGCCGCAACTCACCCCCGAAGCCATGGCCGCAGCCGCGGCGGCCGGCTTTCGCAGCGTCATCAACAACCGCCCCGATTTCGAGGGCGGACCGGACCAGCCGACCAACGCGTCGATGGAAGCCGCCGCCCGCGCCGCCGGCCTGGAATACGCCTTCCTGCCGGTTTCGGGATCGTTCCAGACCGCCGAGCAGGCTCAGCAGATGGCCGACTTGATGGCACGCTTGCCCAAGCCGGTGCTGGCATTCTGCCGCAGCGGCACGCGCAGCGGCCGGCTCTACGCGATGGCGCGCGAACTGCGCGGCTGAGCCGGCCCGGTGGTCGCAGCACTGCCCGGGCAGGCGGGCGACGGCGAGCGCCATATCGCCCACCTCGACATGGACGCGTTCTATGCGTCGGTCGAACTGCTGCGCTACCCGCAATTGCTCGGCCTGCCGGTCGTCATCGGGGGCGGGCGGCGACACCAGCCCGAGCCGCTGGTCGACGGCAGCCTGCGCTTTTCGACCTTGCGCCACTACGCCGGCCGCGGCGTGATCACGACCGCCACCTACGCGGCCCGCGCCCTCGGCCTGCATTCGGCGATGGGGCTGATGAAGGCGGCGGCGCTCGCACCGGACGCGGTGCTGCTGCCGACCGACTTCGACGAGTACCGCCGCTACTCGCGCGCTTTCAAGGCGGCCGTCGCCGAAGTCGTCGGCACCGACCCGCCGGTGATCGAGGACCGCGGCATCGACGAGATCTACATCGACCTGAGCGGGCAGCCCGGTGTCGCCGCCGACCACGGCGCAACGATCGCGCAAGCCATCAAGGACCGGGTGCTCGAACGCACAGGCCTGAACTGCTCGATCGGCGTCACGCCCAACAAGCTGCTCAGCAAGCTCGCCTCCGATCTCGACAAGCCGGACGGCCTCACGATCCTCCGTCACGCCGACATCGCCGCGCGCATCTGGCCGCTGCCGGCGCGCCGCATCAACGGCATCGGCCCCAAGGCGGCCGCCCGGCTGGAAGCGCTGGGCATCCGCAGCATCGGCGAGTTGGCCAGCGCGGATGCCGCCTGGCTGATCGCGGAGTTCGGCCAGAGCTACGGCGCCTGGCTGCATGCGGCTGCGCACGGGCGCGACGAGCGTGTGGTGGTCACGTACAGCGAGCCCAAGAGCATCAGCCGGGAGACCACCTTCGAGCGCGACCTGCATCCCCGCACTGATCGCGCCGCGCTCACGGTCATCTTCACGCGGCTGTGCGAAAAGCTTGCCGGCGACCTGCAGCGCAAGGGCTATGAAGGCAGGACGATCGGGCTGAAGCTGCGCTACGACGACTTCAAGACTGTCACACGCGACGTGACGCTCGAGCAGCCGACGGCGGACGCCGCCATCATCCGCCGTGCCGCAGGCGCCTGCCTCAAGCGCGTGCCGCTGGAGCGCCGGCTGCGACTGCTTGGCGTGCGAGCCGGCTCACTGGCGCGGCCGGGCGATGCGGGCCGCGTCACCGCACCGCGCGCGGCTGAACGCGACGTGCCTTGCATGCCCGGTCTGTTCGAAACCTGAGCCGCTAGGTCAGGCTGTCGATTCGACTCTGCGGCGCGCCACGCGCGTTCGCAGGGCCCGGCAGGCGCTCACAAGCCGCGAACGTCGAAGGTGTTGCAGTCGGCCACGCTGCCGGTCTCGAAGCCACGCTGGAACCAATGCATGCGCTGCTTGCTGCTGCCATGAGTGAAGCTTTCCAGCACCACCTGCCCCTGCGAGCGCCGCTGCAGCGTGTCGTCGCCGATCTGCGCGGCGGCGTTCATCGCCTCCTCCAGGTCGCCCTGTTCCAGCCAGCCCTTGGCCTGCTGCGAATGGTGAGCCCAGATGCCGGCGAAGCAGTCGGCCTGCAGTTCCGTCCTCACGCTCAGGGCATTGGCCTGAACCTCGCTGCCGCTGCGCCGCGCGCCCTCGACCTTGGCGCTGATGCCGAGCAACTGCTGCACGTGGTGGCCGACCTCGTGGGCGATCACGTAGGCCTGCGCGAAATCGCCCGGCGCGCCCAGGCGCTGCGCGAGCGTCTCGAAAAAATCGAGATCGATGTAGACCTTCTGGTCGCCAGGACAGTAGAACGGGCCCATTGCGCTCTGGCCGCTGCCGCAGGCGGTGGGCACCATGCCGCGAAACAGGGTGAGCTTGGGCGGCTGGTAAGCGGCATTGCCGGACTGGAAGATCTTCGTCCAGACGTCTTCGGTGCTTCCCAGCACCACCGCCACGAACTGCGCCTGCGTGTCGCCCGCAGGCGGCGCCGGCGCCGGGCCCGAGACCTGCTCGCTGGCCGGCGCGCCGCCTTCGAGCAAGCCGAGCACCGTGAGCGGGTTGATGCCGAAGATCCAGCCCGCCACCAGCGCGACGACGATCGTGCCGACGCCGATGCCACGCCCGCCGATCCCCGACAGCCCGCCGCGCCCGCCCACCCCGCGGCGGTCTTCCACATTGCTGCTCTCGCGTTCGCCCCGCCACTTCATGAAGACCTCCAGCGTGCCTGCCGCCCGGCGAACATGCTACGCCGCGCGGTTCCGCGAGCGATACCTTCTGTGCCCCAGCGGACGCTGGCGCACGGCGGTCAGGTCTTGGGCAAGGTCACGCCGCGCTGGCCCTGGTACTTGCCGCCGCGGTCCTTGTAGCTGGTCTCGCAGACTTCGTCGCTTTCGAAGAACAGCACCTGCGCACAGCCTTCGCCCGCGTAGATCTTGGCCGGCAAGGGCGTGGTGTTGCTGAACTCGAGGGTCACGAAACCTTCCCACTCGGGCTCGAAGGGCGTGACGTTGACGATGATCCCGCAGCGCGCATAGGTGCTCTTGCCCAGGCAGATGGTCAGCACGTTGCGCGGGATGCGAAAGTACTCCAGCGTCCTGGCCAGCGCGAAGCTGTTGGGCGGGATGATGCACACGTCGGCGTTGATGTCGACGAAGCTTCTCTCGTCGAAGTTCTTCGGGTCGACCACCGTGCTGTAGATGTTGGTGAACACCTTGAATTCCGGCGCGCAGCGGATGTCGTAGCCGTAGCTGCTGGTGCCGTAGCTCACGATCCTGTGGCCGTCGGGGGCATGCCTCACCTGACCCGGCTCGAAGGGCTCGATCATGCCGGTCTGCT
>NZ_JACDCW010000054.1 GCF_013817345.1 Methylibium sp. | reverse complement strand
GCGCCGGCCATCGGCGGCATGAGCGCGCTCATTCCGATCAAGAACGACCCCGAGAAGAACGCCATCGCGATGGAAGGCATCGTCAAGGACAAGCGCTCCGACGCGATGGACGGCTACGACGGCGGCTGGGTCGCGCACCCCGGGCTGGTCGATGTGGCGATGAAGGAATTCGTCGATGTGCTGGGCGATCGTCCCAACCAGCTCGATCGCAAGAAGCCGTACGTGCACGTCACCGCCGCGCAGTTGATCGATTTCAAGCCCGAGGCGCCGATCACCGAGGCCGGCCTGCGCATGAACATCAACGTCGGCATCTACTACCTCGGCTCCTGGCTGGCCGGCAACGGCTGCGTGCCGATCTACAACCTGATGGAAGACGCCGCCACGGCGGAGATCAGCCGCTCGCAGGTTTGGCAATGGATCCGCTCGCCCAAGGGCGTGCTGCAGGACGGCCGCAAGATCACCGACGAGATGGTGCGCAAGATGGTGGCCGAGGAACTGCAGGGCATCAAGGACGCCGGCTACCAGGGCACGACCGTCAACCGCGCGGCGGAAATCTTCGAACAGCTGAGCACGCAGGACGAGTTCGCGGAGTTCCTGACCTTGCCGCTGTACGAAGAGATCTGAGGCAGCGAGGAGCCGGCAGGCCGGCGCCCGGCGCTTGCGTCCATCCACGGGGCGCGAGCGCCGCACCGGATGGCCGGCGTGTTTCAACTGCGGCATCCAGGGAGTGGCGGTTCTACGTCGAGGACATGGTGGCCTTCTGCGACAAGGTGCTCGCCGCGCCGCCTTAGGTCAGTTGCACCGGATTTCCAAGCCAGAAAGTCGAGGCTCGTGAACAAAGCTGTTCGACGGCGTTCCTGCCTCGCGCGCTCGGCTGCGAGGGGCCACCTTGCTCATTCGCACGGGGAGTGCATCTGCCCGGCGGTTTGATCCGTAGTCGTTGCACCGTCGCCCCTTGTTCCTAGAATCCGCCCGCTTTCACCGCCCCGCAGTCACACCATGCCCGCCGCCCCACCCGACGCGTTCGACTACGAAGCCGCCCTTGAAGCCTGCGCCCGTGGCGAGCGCTTCGCGCTGCGGGCGATCTACGAACGCGAGGCGCGCTGGCTGCTGGGCGTGGCGCTGCGCATCGTGCGCGATCGCGAAACTGCGCACGACGTCCTGCAGGACGCCTTTCTGCTGGTCTGGCAGCGTGCATCCACGTACCAGCGCGCGCTCGGCTCCGCACGTGGCTGGCTGTACACGGTGGTTCGCCATCGCGCGCTCGACGAGGCGAGGCGCGTCAAGCGCGAAACGCCGGTGGGCGACGACATCGATCAGATAGCCGACCACGCCGGCATGCAGGCAGCCATCGACCTCGCCAACACCGACAGCGCCTCGCTCGATCGCTGCATGGAGCGGCTCGAAGCGCGCCGGCGCGAATGCATCGTCTATGCCTTCGTCGAAGGCTATACGCATGAACAGATCGCCCATCGGCTGGCTACGCCGGTGGGCACGGTCAAGTCGTGGATCCGGCGTGGCCTGCTGGCGCTGAAGGAGTGCCTGTCGTGAACCTCGACGATCCGCAAGACCGCAGCGTCGCCGCCGGCGAGTACGTGCTCGGCACGCTGGACGCCGAAGCCCGCGCCGCGTTCGAGAGCCGCCTGACCGGCGACGCCGCGTTGCAGGGCGAGGTCTATGCATGGCAGGACCGGCTCGTCGGCTTGACCCGTGGTGTGGCGCCGGCCGATCCGGGCCCGCAGGTCTGGTCGCGGATCGAAGCAGGGCTGATGCAAGCCGGCGGTGCTGCCGGAGGCATCGTCGACGTTGCAGCCCAAGGTGCCCCCGGCATGGCTGCCGGAGGTGCAGCGCAGCGCGGCGACGATGGCGGCACGACGGCGCGCGACAAGTCGGCCAGCACGGCGGCTGATGGCAAAGCGGCGAGCGGCACGGCGTCTTACGGCACGGCGGCGAGCGGCGGAGCAACCGGCCGGGCAGCGGGCGGCGCTGCCAACGATCCGTTGTGGCAACGACTGCGGCGCTGGCAGATCGCGAGCGGCATGGCCATCGCCGCCGTGCTGGTGCTGGCCAGCCTGCTCGTGCTGCGCCCGCCGCCGGCCGCCGAGGGCGAACGCTATCTCGCCGTGCTGCAGGCTCCGGACAGCAAGACCACCGGCTGGATCGTCGAGGCCACGGCCGGCGGCAGCGTGCGGCTCGTGCCGGTGGGGGCGACCGCGGCCGTGCCTCCCGGCAAGGTGCTTCAGTTCTGGACCAAGGGCGAGCGTGAAGCCGGCCCGACCTCGTTGGGGTTGATCGAGCCCGGGCAGGTTACCGAACTGCCGGCAGACAAGCTGCCATTGCTGGAACCGAGACAGTTGTTCGAGCTGACGCTCGAGCCTGAAGGCGGCTCGCCGATCGGTCGGCCGACCGGCCCGATCCTGTTCGTTGGCAGCACGGTGCGCATTTAGCGGCTTGTCCGCGGCTTCTTCTCGCCTGATGCGAGAACCGGGCGAAGAGAGGGCAGCGCTCCGCCCTGCGTTGCCCTCCCCCTGCCCTCTCCCAGGGGGAGAGGGCAAGACCCTCGCGCCCGCGAGGCCGGCACCGAACGTTGCACCGAAGAAAGGTTTCGCCGTTCGCCTTCGGCGCACGCTCGACCGGCACACCCTTCTCGGCTCCTCTGGATAAAGGCAACCGAGAGGCCGGCACGGCTCGTGCCCGTTCCCTCTCCTCTCCCCTCTGGGGAGAGGCTGGGTGAGGGGCCGGCCCGGTGCGGCACGGCGTTGCCCTCACTTTTCGCTGGCCTACCCACAAAGAGAAAATCGAAGCTCGAACCGCGGTCGCCGGCCGCATGGAGCGCGTGATCATGATGTTGTCCCGAACGTCTTTTGGCTGCTTGCATTGCGCTGCAGTCGCGGGCAGCGATGCCGGCTCGCCAGCCGGCGCAGGCGTTGGCTTGCCCATCAGCGCTGCCGCGTCGGCTTCGGGCATCGACACGGCGCACTTCGATCCGCGCATGCGGGTGCAGGACGACTTCTTCCGGCACGTCAACGGCGCCTGGCTCGACAGCACGCCGATGCCCGCGGACAAGGCGCGCATCGGCGCCTTCGAGCACATCCAGGACGAGACGCAAGCGCAGTTGCGTGCGCTGATCGAAGAAGCGGCTGCGGTCGCAGTGAGCGGCGGTGCAGGTGCAGGTGCAGGTGCAGGTGCAGGTGCAGGTGCAGGTGCAGGTGCGGGTGCGGGTGCGGGTGCGGGCGCGGCGCGTAGTGCCGGCGTCGCAGTCGACGTGACAGTCGATGTCGGCAGCAGCGCCGACACAAGCCACCGCCACGACGACACCTCCGACCGCGACCGCGATACGGATGCCCGCAAGATCGGCGACCTCTACGCCGCCTTCATGGACGAGGCGGCGCTCGACGCGCTGGGCGTGCAGCCGCTCGCCGAAGAACTGGCCGCCATCGACGCCATCACCGAACGCCATCAACTCGCCCCACTGATCGCGCGGCTCGCACAGCTCGGCGTCGCCATGCCGATCGTCGGCTTCATCCGCCCCGACGCCAGGGACTCGTCTCGCTACGTGCCCTATCTGCAGCAGGAAGGCCTGGGCCTGCCCGACCGCGATTACTACCTGCTCGAAAGCGATGCCCGCTTCGCCGCCATCCGCGCCAAATACGTGGCCCATCTCGCGCGCCTGCTCTCACTGGCCGGCGAGCACGACGCCGAGCACGACGCTCGCGCCGTCCTCTCCCTCGAAACCGAACTGGCCCGCGCCCAATGGACCCGCGTGGACAACCGCGATCCCGTGCGCACCTACAACCCGGTCGCACTTTCCGCGTTGCCCGCACTGGCTCCCAGCCTCGACTGGAACGGCTACCTCGCCGAAGCCGGCTACGCCGGACGAACGGCCGACGTCATCGTGCGCCAGCCGAGCTACGTCACCGCACTCGCCGCCCTGCTCGAATCAACGCCGCTTGGCACCTGGAAGGCTTACGCGCGTTCGCGCCTGCTCAGCGCCTACTCCCCCTTCCTGAGCTGCACGTTCGTCGACGAGCGCTTCGCCTTCGCCGGCACGGTGCTGCGCGGCACGCCCGAGAACCAGCCGCGCTGGAAACGCGCCACCGCACTGATCGACGAGGCACTGGGCGACGCGCTCGGCCGCCTCTACGTGCAGCGCCACTTCCCGCCCGCGCACAAGGTGCGCATGGAAGCGCTCGTCGAGTACCTCATGCAGGCCTACCGCGACAGCATCGACCAGCTCGAGTGGATGGGCCCGGCCACGCGCCGCGAAGCCCAGGCCAAGCTGGAGCGCCTGCGCCCCAAGATTGGCTACCCGGCCCGCTGGATCGACTACACCGCGCTCGACATCCGTCCCGGCGACCTTGTCGGCAACGTGATCCGCGCGCGCCGCTTCGACCACGCGCGCCAGCTCGCCAAGCTCGGCACCCCGATCGACCGCGACGAATGGTTCATGACGCCGCAGACG
Source organism: Methylibium sp. (assembly GCF_013817345.1). GTDB lineage: Bacteria > Pseudomonadota > Gammaproteobacteria > Burkholderiales > Burkholderiaceae_C > Methylibium. The sequence goes on along the minus strand of NZ_JACDCW010000054.1, from coordinate 23,572 downwards.
GTGAACGCCTACTACAACCCGGCGATGAACGAGATCGTGTTTCCGGCGTCGATCCTCACGCCGCCCTTCTTCGACGCCGAGGCCGACGATGCGGTGAACTTCGGCGCCATCGGCGCGGTGATCGGCCACGAGATCAGCCACGGCTTCGACGACCAGGGCAGCCAGTACGACGGCGCCGGCAATCTGCGCGACTGGTGGAGCGCCGAGGACCGGTCGCGCTTCGAAGCCAAGACGCGGCGGCTCGTGGCGCAGTACGGCGCCTACGTGCCGCTGCCCGGCTACCCGCTCAACGGCGAGCTCTCGCTCGGCGAGAACATCGCCGACAACTCAGGCCTGGCCATCGCCTGGAAAGCCTGGCGCCTTTCGCTCGGCGGGCAGCCCGCGCCGGTGATCGACGGGCGCAGCGGCGAAGAGCGCTTCTTCTTCGGCTTTGCGCAGGTGTGGCGCGGCAAATCGCGCGACGAAGCGCTCGTTCAGCAGATCAAGGCCGGCCCGCATGCGCCGGCGGAATTCCGCGCCAACGGCACCGTGCGCAACCATCCCGGCTTCTACGCAACCTTCGGCGTGGAGCCGGGCGACGGCATGTACCTGGCGCCCGACGAACGCGTGTCGATCTGGTGAGGTATTGCCCCCCTCTCCCGCACGCGGGAGAGGGCTGGGGGCGAGGCGGGGCTTTCGAGCCGCATGCGGCGAGCCCGCCGAGCGGTCCCGGCCTGCAGGCCGGGACGCGCACTGCAAGTGAGGGGGCACCGACGCTCTCATTCCTCCCATGCCCGCACCCATGCCACACGATGATCCCCGCATGACTGCCGCAGCACGGCGGCGGACGACGCACCGTGGCGGCACGCAAGCGCAGCGCACGCCTTCCTAGAATGCGACCCATCGCGCAACACGCGCATGCTGTGATTTCCATGCGCGACGACGCCCTGCTGAACCGATCCGCCAGCGATCTTCCCGCCGCCTGCGACGTGCTGGTCGTCGGCGCCGGCCCGGCCGGCAGTGCGGCCGCCTGCAGCCTGGCGCGCGCCGGCTTCGACGTGGTGCTCATCGACCAGCACGCCTTCCCGCGCGACAAGGTCTGCGGCGACGGGCTCATCCCCGACGCACACCGCGCGCTGCAACGTCTGGGCGTGCACGACGAAGTGATGGCGCTGGCCCAACCCGTGCAGCACGTGCGCTGCATCGGCCCGCGCGGCAAGCACATCGACGTGCCGGGCACCCTGGCCGTGCTGCCGCGCCGCCAACTCGACCTGCTGCTCGCCCGCGCCGCCGCGCAAGCCGGCGCACGCATGTTCGCGCCGCTGCGCTTCATGGCGCCGATCGAAGATGCACAGGGCACCGTGATCGGTGCACGGTTGCGCGCGGCGGGCGAAGACAACGCACCGGCGCAACACGAGATTCGCGCCCGCTGGGTGCTGCTCGCCAGCGGCGCGGTGCCGCAGGCGCTGCTGGCCGCGGGCCTGTGCGAGCGCCGCACGCCCAGCGCGGTGGCGCTGCGCGGCTACGTGAAGAACGACGCGATGGTCGGCCGCATCACCGAACTCGAAGTGCTGTGGCACCAGAGCATCCGCCCCGGCTACGGCTGGATCTTCCCGTGCCGTGATGGCGTGTTCAACATCGGCGTGGGCGTCGCGCAAAGCCACAGCCAGGGCCGCGGCGGCGCCGGCACGATGCAAGACGTGAACCTGCGCGACGTGTTCGCCGCATTCACCGAAGCCCACCCGCCGGCCCGCGAACTCATGGCCGGCGGCACGCTGCAGGGCGAACTCAAGGGCGCACCGCTGCGCTGCTCGCTCGAAGGCGCGCGCTGGTCACGCCCCGGCCTGCTGGCCACCGGTGAGGCCACCGGCAGCACCTACGCGCTCACCGGCGAAGGCATCGGCAAGGCGTTGGAGACAGGCTTGCTCGCGGCCGATGCGCTGATCGATGGGCGCCGGGATGGACTCGACGATGCGGCGGTGCGCGAGCGCTACGAGTCATCGATCCGCGCGCTCAAGCCGCGTTTCGCGATCTACGAGAAAGCCAACAGCGTCAACCAGCATCCGTGGCTGGTCGATCTGCTGGTGTGGAGCGCCAACCGCAGCGCCAGCCGGCTCAAGCGCATGAGCGGCGTGCTGGAGGAAACGCATGCGCCCCGGAATCTGATTACGGCGGGGAGTTTGTTGAGGTTGGTGTTCGAGCGGTGACGGCGATGGCGGTCGAGTGACTCCCCAGAGGGGAACCTTCCGTCCCAGTTACGTTAGGCGGCCTAAATGCGGTCCGCGCTTTATGGATGAGGCGCTTTTCGAGGAAAGCGGCGCATGCAGGCGACACGCGCGGATTGAATTAGGCCACCATGGCGTCTAGCGTCGCGGCGTCTAAAACTAGTTAGCCGTCACACAAGGAGCCCCATGTCGCGGACAAAGGTCGAACACAAGCAGATCACAGCCTATGGCAAGTTCCTCGTTGAACACTCTCGGCCGCCGAGCAAAGGTGGAAACACCACCGCATTGCATTCGCATGTTCTGGAAATTGATGGCGAGAAGTACAGCTTCCTCGCATTGGGTTCCCAGCAATGGGTGTTCAAGTCAGACACCGTCTCGTTTGAATACGAAATCAAAGACGGCCACAAGAACATCGCTCTAGAAACCATCGTAACGCTAGATCGTCACGGGAAAACTATCGTGCGAGGGAACCGTGGCTTCAAAAGTAAGCTCCGCACGGCTGTTGCTCGCATGCCGGGTAGTCGGCGTGAGCAAAGAGATTGAGCGGCCGGGCACGCACGTGACGGCTAATCCTTCCATCGAGGGGATCCCCAAAGGCTGCGCCTTTTGTGCACCCCTCATGTCAAACGTTAGATTGCTTGCCGCATGCTCAAACTACCGTCTGTGATTCTTCACCACTACACGAGCGGGGCGGGTGTTCTGGGCATCCTTTCGAGCGATTCGCTGTGGGCGACCCAAATTCGGTACATGAACGACTCAAAAGAGTTCGCTCACGCGACCGAGCTGGCCACGTCAGCACTCCGCGGACTACGAGAGGGTCGCAAGGGCGACAACTACGCGCAGTTGTGTGCCGCAATAACAAGCCATCTTGAGTCAATATCTGGCCTCGCGCTGTACATCGCCTGCTTTTCAGAAGTTCACGACTCACTGAGTCAATGGCGCGGGTACTGTCCACCGAGCTTCGGCTACAGCGTCGGCTTCGACGGCGATCTTCTCCGTTCTATTGCTCGTAAACAAGGCTTTGAGCTTCGCCCTTGCATCTATGACCGCGCGCTGCAAACGCAAGCCGTCAATGAATGGGCACGAGAGGCAGTAGCGGTGCTTGAGTCGAACTGCCCCACCGGTGCAAATCCCGTTGAATACACCCGCGCAAACTGCAACACGTTCCTACAAAAATTTGTCGCGTTTGCACCGTATATGAAAGACCTATCGTTCAAAGATGAGAGGGAGTGGCGCTTGGTTGGCATGGTGCCATCCAACGATCCTAGGGTAGGTCTCCGTCCGGGGAAATCTCTTCTCGTGCCCTATGTGCCAGTGAAACTCAGTTCTGCGGCCGAAAGATCGCCCGTGTGGAACATTTGCGTCGGGCCGACCCCGCACATCGAACTTGCAATGAACTCGCTAAGCCACCTCTTTCAGAAAGTCCAGGTCCGAAACGGTGTGACCAGAACAATGATTCCCTATCGTGACTGGTGAAGAATCTAACCCTTCCTTCAAGCGGACCCGCCTACGGCGGTCCGCTTAAGTCAAACGTTAGCCACCCAGGGAAAGCATGAGCCCTACCACCGTGAGAGTCTCCACAGGAACCAGATCGCGACTGCTTCGAGTCGCCATAAGCGGCAACTGGTCCGCCTTGGATTTCCAACGCCTGTTCGGTAGCCTAAATATCGTCTACCGATTCTTTGGCCTTAGCGAAGCGGAACTAGCTGGATTGCCAACACTAGACGCTGACATCGAGCAAACAACTCAGGCGCTCGACCGGCACATTCGTAGCGTCACTTCAGAGGGAGGGGCTTCGACAGATGACTTGAGTCCGTTTGAAACGCTTGCCAAGAAGATCCGCGCCGACACAAATTTGGATCACTTTCACTTCGCAGAGCAGCTCGAGTTCTATGCTTCGTACTTGCGAAATCTATCGCTCGTCGGGAGACGTGATGAACAGCTTGAGCTCGATAGCGGTGTCTATGCCACCCGCGGACGTCGTTATCTTGACGTCATAGTTTTAAGGCCGAATCATCCTCCGCTGTCGGTCCTGCGATGCACATATGCATCTCCGGGCATCACAGATCTTGCCGGCTTGGCACAGACGCTGGGACATGTAAAGGATTTTGTTTTGCATCTCATCACGCATAGGGCAACGCTTCACGAGCGCCGGCTGAGGGAAGAGCTATTGGCCGAAGAGTTGCGTGCGGCCAGGCTTCAGAACGTGCATAAGCAGATCGAGCTGCTGAAGTCCGTGGGCTACAAGGATATCCAATGTCGAAAACTGCTCGCAGAATTCTCGGAAAGCGCGGTAGCTTTGGCCGCGCTGGTAGATCGAGGCCTCGTAGAGCGAGTCGAGGTCCAGGACGTTACAAGCGGCTAACCCCTCCTTCAAGCGGACGCCTGACGGCGCCGCTTAAGTCAAACGTTAGCCCGCATTGCAAATTGCATCACGCCATCTGACCGGAACTGCGAACCTCTCACGTATGAACCCCTGGGAACGAAGGCTGCGCGACCTGGCACAGCTCTTAAAGAACTGCCACACGACGTATCTGGACCCTGATCTGTTCAGGATGAACACAAATCAGTTCCTTCAGACCGCAAGAACCATCACCTTCATCATTCAAAAGAACAAGGCAACGATTCCTGACTACGACCGATGGTATGCCGCCGCCGTCATTAACGGCTGGAAGGGTGATCTCGTCATGCAGTGGGCGAAGGAGGCACGAAATTCCGTAGAGAAGGAGGGCGATCTGGAACTACACAGCTCCTTGAAGGCAACACTGCTCTTCTCCTATCTAGTCGAGCAAGACGTAGTACTCGAGTGTGGTCGCGACGAACTACTTGCGGGGAACGTCAAGAAGTTGGTGCGTCTCGGGCGAAGCAACCTTCCAACAGGCGTTTCGGACGCTGCAGCCGTGAAGATCGAACGACGGTGGGTGACTGCGACGCTTTCTAGCTGGGAGCTTCTGCAAGCACTCAGCTACGTCTATGCCCGAATGCTCGCTTGTTGCCGCAAATTGGCAACGCATCTTGGCAAGGCAATCGACAGCTCGATCCCAGATGCCAATCACTTCGATCGCATTAGCGATGAGACGCGCCAGGTTCGGTTTGTCAAGCTGAAGGGAATGCACATGCATTCCGTTGCTACGGAGTCCGTTGCGATTGACCGCTCCATGGAGATACCTCCCTCAATTCGTGCAACTTTCAACGACTCACAGGAACACCCGAGACCTCAGATCGCTAGCCTTGACGCCGCACTCGACTACTACAAGAGAATGGCCGAGGCCACATTTCTGCACTATGGAAATCACGCCTTCATGCTATTCATCCTTGGCGACGAATGGCAACCAATAGACATGCTGTCGACACAGTTCGAAGACCAAACCGACAAGTTCATATTCTGGCGAAGCGTCGCCGACCGGATCACGAACCTCAAGGCGACCGGCATAGTCTGGATCGGTGAGTCTTGGCTACGCAAGGCTGATCGCAGTACTGCCGTCGCCGTTAGAAACCTGCCAATCGCAGGTGAGCGCTTGACAGTGTTGGGCATCGATCGGACGGGTGCCCAAGCGCAGCATGCCTGGAATATTCTGCGGCCATCGAAGACGGATAGGCCGGTGCTCGAATCCATTCGCGAAGAAGATGAGTTCAACAACGAGGAGAGGTTCTTTCTTGTCCCGGTTTTGCGGGCCTTCGGTCTACCAGACCCCGACTTCGTGCCGCGAAGAAGTGCGGGCTAACCCTTCCTTCAAGCGGACGTGGGAGCTTGTATCGGTTTCGCTGGCACTTTCACCTAACGACTAGAAATTGTGATGGGAACAACAGAGCCACAGAAGATCAGTCGATACGAAACCAAGTTCAGACTCCTGGCGTGTGGCTCACTGCATCTCGCGGCGTTTCTCAGCAGCTCGGCCTTCGTAACCGACTCCCATGCTCAGACAGTAAAGCTGCGAGAGCCGACGCGCGTCGTGTACAAGTGCGAGAAGCAGGGCAACGTCATCTACACGGATGAGCCCTGTCTCGGAGCCAAGCAAGTGGATGTGGAGCCCACACGTGGATTGAACGCCTCCACGGGCCGCGAGCTCACCGGTGCTGACGTTCGGCGCGAGCGGCAAAACGAAATGTTCGCTGATGCAGTACGCCCGATCACCGGCAAGGATGCAATGGAGATCGAAGTGCAGAAACGCCGGTTCAAGCTTCAGCCGGGAGCGCGGGCCGAGTGCGCAACTCTGGATCGAAGGATCATTCATCTCGAGGCTCAGGAGCGAATGGCGGCTGTTGACGAGCGCACCGATATGCAGCCCGAGCTGTTCACCTTCCGAAAGCGGCATCGCGAGCTTGGGTGCTGATCAGGTATTGATGCTCACCGGCGGCGCCGGAACGTCGCGGTGTTCATTGACGCCAGGAAGCCGGAACAAGCCTCTCCCATAGGCCGCAAGCGACCGAAGGAAATTTGATGATCCTTCTCGACGACCTGCTCCTCTTCTCCGGCGCCGCGCTGCTGATGGCACTGACGCCGGGGCCGAACATGATCTATCTGATCTCGCGCTCCATCAGCCAGAGGCGCAAGGCGGGCGTCATCTCGCTGTTCGGCGTTGTCGCGGGTTTCCTGGTGCACATGTTCGCGGCTGCCGTCGGTCTGACGGCGCTCTTTCTCGCCGTGCCGCTCGCGTACGAAGTGCTCAAGTGGGCCGGTGCGCTCTACCTGCTCTGGCTGGCATGGCAGGCCGTCAGGCCCGGCGCCCGGTCGCCGTTCGAGGCGCGGGATCTTCCCGACGATTCGACGCGCAAGCTCTTCTTCATGGGCTTTCTCACGAACCTGCTCAATCCGAAGATCGCGGTGTTCTACCTGGCCATCTTTCCGCAGTTCATTTCTCCGCAGCACGGCTCGGTTTTCTTGCAGAGCGTTCAGTTGGGGTTGGCGCAGATCTTCGTGAGCTTTTCGGTCAACCTGCTCATCGCGCTGAGCGCCGCGCACATCGCGTCATGGTTCTCACGCAATCCGACGTGGCTGGCCGTTCAGCGCTATGTCATGGGCTTCGTTCTGGCCGCGCTGGCGGTTCGGCTTGCACTCGAGCCGCGGCGCGCGGTGTGAGGCGCTCAGTACCGCTGAACAACTAACATGGCGCGTCTGTCCTCGATGATTGGAACGCCGTCATGCTCACCCTCGATGACTTCAACCGGCGAGGCGCCGAGAACCTGCCCGGCCACCTCGGCATCGTCATCACGCGCGTGGCCCCGTCGACGATTACTGCCGAGTTGCCGGTGACGAAGCAGCTCATGGCGCCCAATGGGTTTCTGCACGCCGGCAGCGTGGTCACGCTGGCCGACACCTGCTCCGGCTATGGCTGCCTCGCCAGCCTGCCGGAAGGCGCGACGGGCTTCACGACCATCGAGCTCAAGTCCAACCACCTCGGCACGGCGCGAGAAGGCAGCATCGAGTGCACGGCCACGGCGGCGCACCTGGGCCGAACCACGCAGGTATGGGACGCGGTGGTCACGCACAAGGAATCGGGCAAGACCATTGCGCTCTTTCGCTGCACGCAGATGGTGCTGTACGCGAAGAAGAGCGGCTGAGTCGTCGCTTGGCAGCGTTCTGCCACAAGTCTTGCAGAAGCCACCGCGCATCCCACCACGAGCCCACTCATGTACGCACCCGCCCACCACGCCGTAACGGACCTCGCCGTGCTGCACGCGCTCATCCGCGCGCGGCCGCTGGGCACCTGGGTGACGCAGGGCGAGGGCGAGCTGATCGCCAACCATGTCCCCTTCCTGCTCGACGAAAACCGCGGCGAGCACGGCACGCTGGTCGCGCACGTGGCGCGGGCCAATCCGATGTGGCGGTCGTTCTCGAAGAGCGTGGCGTCGGTGGTGATCTTCCAGGGCGCGCAGACCTACATCACGCCCTCCTGGTATGCGAGCAAGCGCGAGCACGGCAAGGTGGTGCCGACATGGAACTACGCTGTTGTGCATGCGCACGGCATGCCGCGCGCCATCGAGGATCGCAATTGGCTGCTCGCCCTCGTCAGCCGGCTGACGAAGACGCACGAGGCCGCCCGCGCTCAGCCTTGGCAGGTGTCGGACGCGCCGGCCGATTTCATCGACCGGCAGTTGCAGGCCATCGTCGGCATCGAGATTCCGATCACGCGGCTGGTCGGCAAATGGAAGGTGAGCCAGAACCGCCCCGCCGCCGACCGGCTGGGTGTGGTCGCGGGGCTGCTGGAGCGGGATGAGGCCGAGTCCACCGAGATGGCGGCGCTAGTCCAGCGGCACGTGGACGCCGGCGCGAACGGCTGATCTCTCGGCGGTTCCTATGTGTGGTCTTCTTCGACCACGAACACGGCCACGGCCTCACAATCGCGCCCGTCAAGGCACGTAACGTCAGCGGAACAAGTCCGGCTGCGTCTGCGCAAGCTGCTCGTACACCGGCTGAAAGTGCAGCCAGCCGATGTACTCGCTGCCCACGTGCTCGCGGCTGTAGCGGGCGCGCTCCGGCGGCACCAGCTTGGGCGTGATGCCGGTGGCGTCGATCATCAATTGCTGCTGGCAGCAGCGTTCGAGCGCGATAAACCAGAAGGCCGCGGCGTCGATGCTGTGGCGGCTCGCGGTCAACAGGCCATGGTTCTGATGAATCGCGGCCTTCACGCCGGCGAAGGCGTTGGCCACCTTGTTGCCGGCCTTGGTCTCCACGGCCACCTGGCCGGCTTCGTCGCCGATGACCACATGGTCCTCGAAGAACACGGCCGCGTCCTGGGTGATGGGCTCGAGCTTCTTGCCGAGCGCGGCGAACGCGACGCCATACACCGTGTGCGCATGGCACATCGCCAGGATGTCCGGGTGCGCCTCGTGCACGGCGGCGTGCAGAACGAAGCCGGCGCGGTTGACGGCGTAGTCGCCCTCGACGACCTTGCCGTCGTGGTCCACGAGGATGAGGTTGGACACCTTCACCTGCGAAAAATGCACCGCCATCGGGTTGGTCCAGTAGAGCTCGGGGCGCTCCGGGTCGCGAACGGTCAGGTGGCCGGCAAAGCCGTAGTCGAAGCCCTCCACGGCGAACGCGCGGCAGGCCGCGGCGAGGCGCTCCTTGCGGTGCTGGCGCTCCTGCGCCGGGGTGGTGAACACCGGTGTTTCTGGAAAGCGCAGTCCGACCTGTTCGGGCTGGTACACGGAGATGCGCTTGGTGGTGTCGAGCATGGTTTGTCTCCTCTGAGGTTTCGTGGGAAACGTGCGAAGGGTCGCGCGATGTCCCGATGATGCGAAACGCCGTCGCGGCTGACAAACGACGGCTTTTCACCAACGAGTGATTTCGATTCACCTATGCTCGGCCGGCGGTTTGCTCTCGGACGAATCCTCGATGCGACGTTTGCCCTCCTTCTTTGCCCTGCGTGCCTTCGAGGCCGCCGCGCGCCTGGGCAGCTTCCGGCGCGCCGGCGAAGAACTGCACCAGACGCCCTCGGCCATCAGCCACCAGGTGCGCTCGCTCGAATCGTGGTTCGACCGCCCGCTCTTCGTGCGGCAGACGCGGCGCGTCACGCTCACCGCGGAGGGCCAGCGTCTGCTCGACAGGCTCACGCCTGCGTTCGAGTGCATCGAGGAGGCTTGCGCGGAGTTGCGTGCGCCCGAGCAGAAGCTGGAGCTGGCCGTGCACTGCGCGCCGAGCTTCGCGGCCAAGTGGCTGAGCCCGCGGCTCGCGCACTTCATGCAGGCGCATCCGGGCATCACGATCCGCATGTCGTCGAGCGCCGAGCCGGCGGACCTGCAGCGCCTTGAGGAGATCGATGTGGACATCGCCTACGGTCTGCCGCCTGCGCAGCCGGGGGTGGTGGTTGAGGCGCTGGGCCGTGAGATCACAGTGCCGATGTGTTCGCCGCGGCTGATCGACGGGCGCGGCCCGATCGCCCCCGCAGATCTGGCGCAGTTCACCTGGATCGAGTCGCCGCTCAATCCGGTGCAGTGGGCCGACTGGTGCGCCTTGAACGGGATCAAGCTGACGGACCGCGCACGCCCCTCGTTCGACCGGGGCTCACTCGCCATCGCCGCCGCAGCCGACGGCCTGGGCATCGCTCTGGAGACGACGCGTTTCGCGCAAGGCGAGCTCGCCCGCGGCGAACTCGTGGTGCTCGACGGGCCGGGTTTTCGGCGCATCGAACGCGAGATGCATTTCCTCTGCTATCGCAAGGCCGAGGGCGACAGCCGCCACGTCGCGGCGTTTCGGGAGTGGGTCGGTGCCGAGATGGCCGCCGACGTGCGCGGCGATTGACGAGGCTGCGCACGGGGTCGGAACTCCTCGCCTATTCTGGTTGCGGCTTATCTCCGGGAGCACGACATGCCCGAGCAGCTCACCAAGCACCCCGACGTCACCCTGCAGGTTTTGCGCAGCGCAGGTGCGCGCTGCGGCGAGGGCGAAGCGCAGCAGATCCTCACCGCTTGCCCGGCCGAGCGCTTCTGCACGCTGCCCGGCGGCGAGATGTGCATCTACGGCCTGGCGGATGCGTCGCGCATGACGCAGATCAGCCCGAGCGACTGGCAGGCGACGTTTCGCTCGCTCTCGCTCGAGCCGGCCACACCGGAGCCGGCGCCACCGGCGAGCGAAGGAAGCCTGTTGCTGGGCGGCGGCCTGTTGCTGGCCGGCGTGGCGATCGGGGTAGTTTTCGCGCGATGGCGAGGGCGGCGGTGACGGGCTGCCGTCGTGATTTGAGACGCCGCTGACGCGATGACTCGCTGACGAATACAACTTTGCTTTCAGTCGTTCGGCTATTGCTCCCTCTCCCACTCGTGGGAGAGGGTTGGGGTGAGGGTCCGGCGCGGGCGCGGGCGCGGGCGCGGCATCGATGCGATTGAACGCAATTCCGTATCAGTGCGGTGCTCCGTGCTGACCGTGGTGCCGCGCTGACCGGACTTACTTCGGAGACGACGCGGCCGGCATCGGCATCCTTGCAGGCCCTTGCGATACTGCGCACGTCCTCCTTGCGCACGGGCTCCTCGCCGTCCAACCACTCGTCACCATGTGCCAGCTTCTCGGCATGAACGGCAACACGCCGACCGACATCGTGTTCAGCTTCACGGGCTTCGCCACGCGCGCGGCCGAGCACAAGGACGGCTTCGGCATCGCGTTCTTCGAAGGGCCGGGCGTGCGCTGCTTCGTCGATCACACGAGCGCCAGCACGTCGCCGGTGGCCGCGATGGTCAAGCGCTACCCGATCCGCAGCCGCCAGGTCATCGCCCACATCCGCAAGGCCACGCAGGGCCGCGTGGCGCTGGAGAACACGCACCCTTTCGTGCGCGAGCTGTGGGGTCGTTATTGGGTGTTCGCGCACAACGGCGACCTCAAGGACTTTCATCCCAAGTTGCATGCGGCCTTTCACCCGGTGGGCGATACCGACAGCGAGCGCGCCCTGTGCTGGCTGCTGCAGGAGCTGGCCAAGAACCACGCCTCGCTGCCCAGCGTGCAGCACCTGACCGAAACGCTGCGTGAGCTGGCCGCACCGCTGGCCGCTCACGGCAGCTTCAACTTCCTGCTCAGCAACGGCGATGCGCTGTGGGCGCATGCCTCGACGCATCTGCACTGGCTGGTGCGGCAGCATCCGTTTCGCAGCGCGCGGCTGCAGGACGAAGACCTGACGGTCAACTTCGCGGAGCTGACGACGCCGGAGGATCGCGTCGCGGTCATCGTGACCGAACCGCTCACGGCCGACGAGGCCTGGGAGGCCTTCGCGCCGGGGGAACTCAAGGTGTTCCAGGGCGGCGTGCCGCTGGATTACTGAGCCCACCGACACCGGAACTCCGCACGGGCCGTATTGCTCCTCTCACCTTTGAGGAGAGGTTGGGGCGAGACGGGGCTTTCGAGGCGCATGCGCCGAGCCCGTCGAGCGGCCTCGGCTTGCAAGCCGAGACGCGCACTGCAAGTGAGGGGCCAGCCGAACCCGGCCTCTGCGTTGCCCTCACCCTGCTCTCTGCCAGAGGGAGAGGGGAAAACTCCGCTCACCGCTCACTGCTCCACAGAAGCCGAGGGCCAAGGAAAAGGTCGTCGCGCCACAATGCCGGTAGCTTTCCTCGAACCCCATGGACCTGCTCATCAACGGACGCGTTTCGCGCCTGCCCGAGGGCAGCACCGAGCCCTCGATGCCGCTGCTGTGGGTGCTGCGCGACGTGCTGCACCTCACCGGCACCAAGTTCGGTTGCGGTATCGCCGCGTGCGGTGCCTGCACCGTGCGGCTGGACGGCGAGGCGGTGCGCTCCTGCGTCACGCCGCTCTCAGTCGTGCAAGGCCGCGCCATTCAAACCATCGAAGGCCTCGGCAGTGCAGCCGCGCCGCATGCGCTGCAAGCCGCGTGGGTCGAGCATCAGGTGCCGCAATGCGGCTACTGCCAGAGCGGCATGCTCATGGCCGCCGCCGCGCTGCTCGCCAGGAACCCGAAACCGACCGACGCCGACATCGACGCGGCCATGACCAACCTGTGCCGCTGCGGCACCTATCCGCGCGTGCGCGCCGCCATCCACAGCGCCGCGCAAGCGCTCGCGCCTTCGTCGCCTGCACCGCCGGCGCGCCGCCCGCCGCGCCGCATCAAGGCGCAGCCGCTGGTGTTCAAGGCATGAAGCGGCGCACGCTGCTGCTCAGCGCGGCTGCGGTGGGCGGTGGCCTGGTGGTCGGCTGGGGCGTGCTGCCGCCGCGCTCGCGGCTGGGTTCGCGCGAGTTGCTGTCGCCAGGCGTTGGCGGCGTGGCGCTCAACGGCTGGATCCGCATCGAGCCCGACGGCGGCGTTCGGCTCGCCATGCACAAGAGCGAGATGGGCCAGGGCGTGCACACCGCACTGGCCATGCTGGTCGCCGAGGAGATGGACATCGGCCTGGACCGCATTCGCCTGTTCGACGCCGGCAGCGACGCGATCTACGGCAACGTGGCGATGTTCGTCGGCGCCTTGCCCTTCCATCCGCGCGACCGCGAGCCGGGCGAGCGCACGCGCACCGTGCGCGCCAGCGAGTGGATGGTCCGCAAGCTGGTGCGCGAACTCGGCATCAGCGTGACCGGTGCCTCGACCAGCGTCGCCGATTCCTGGGAGCCCCTGCGTCTGGCGGCGGCCACCGCGCGCGCGCAACTGGTCGGTGCTGCGTCGCTGAAGTGGAAGCTTCCCAAGAACGAGATCACCGTGCGTGCAGGCCGCGTGCTGCACGACTCCGGGCCGCAGGCGCACTTCGGCGAACTCGCCCGCGCTGCCGCGGCCACGCGGGCCGGCGAGGTGACGGTCAAGCCGCGCAGCGCCTGGACGTTGATCGGCCGTGCCGTGCCGCGCACCGACGTCGTGACCAAGAGCGACGGCAGCGCGGTGTTCGGCCTCGATGTACGGCCCGGCGCGCCTGAGGCGCTGCTCTTCGCCGCCGTGCGCATGTGCCCGGTGCTCGGCGGCGCGCCGCAGCGCATCACCAACGAAGACGAGGTGCTGCGCCGGCCCGGCGTGCTGCGCATGGTGCGGCTCGGACCGATTGCCGGCGCCACCGCCGGCGTGGCCATCGTGGCGCGCAGCACCTGGCATGCGCAGCAGGCGGTCGATGCGCTGGCGATCGAATGGCAGTCGCCGCCGGCCGGCGTGGCGAACTCGAAGGCGATCGTCGACGCGCTCGAACAGAAGGCCCGCGAGGCGCTCGACGGCGACGCCGGCTTCACCTTTCACAGCCGCGGGGACGTAGCGCAGACGGAAGCGCGAGCGCGAGCGGGTGGCAGCAGCAGCCCGCTGATCGAGGCGATCTACCGCGCGCCCTATCTCGCTCACGCCACGATGGAGCCGATGAACTGCACCGCACAAATCCGCAACGGCCGGGTCACGGTGTGGGCACCGACGCAGAACCCCACCTCGGCGCGCGCAGTCGCGGCCCGTGCGGCCGGCGTCGACGAGGACGCCGTCACGCTGCATGTCACCCTGCTCGGCGGTGGCTTCGGCCGGCGGCTCGACGTCGATTTCATCGGGCAGGCGGTCACCATCGCGCAGTTCACCGGCGGGCGGCCGGTGCAACTGGCGTGGTCGCGCGAAGAAGACATGACGCACGATTTCTACCGCCCCGCCGCCGCCGCCGCGCTGCGTGCGGCGCTGGGGCCCGACCGCCTGCCGCTTTCGCTGCGCATCGCCAGCGCCTCCGACGCGATCACGCCGCGCTGGATGGAGCGCTGCCTACCGGCGATGGCCGCCCCCGTAGAGACGCCCGACAAGATGAGCGCCGAGGGCCTGTTCGATCAGGCCTACGGCATCGAGCACCAGCGCATCGCCCACGTGGCCACGAGGAGCGGCGTGCCGGTCGGCTACTGGCGCTCGGTCGGCCACTCGCACAACGCCTTCTTCATCGAAAGCTTCATCGACGAGTTGGCCCATGCCGCGCGGCAAGACCCGGTGGCCTTCCGGCTGGCGCTGTTGAAGGGCCGCCCGCGCCACGCGGCCGTGCTTCGGCGCGCGGCCGATGAAGCCGGCTGGAGCACGCCGCTGTTGCCGGATGCCGCCGGCCCCCGCGCGCGCGGCGTGGCGCTGCACGAGAGCTTCGGCTCCTTAGTCGCGCAGGTGGTCGAGGTGTCGCTGCAGGACGGCCGCCCGCGCGTGCACCGCGTGGTCAGCGCCATCGACTGCGGCACCGTGGTCCACCCGGACATCGTGCGCCAGCAGATGGAAGGCGGCATCCTGTTCGGCCTGAGCGCCGCGCTGCACGGGCGCATCGACATCGTGGAAGGCAGGGTGCAGCAGCGCAATTTTCCCGACTACCGGCTCGCCACGCTGGCCGAATCGCCGCGCATCGAAACGCACATCCTGCCAAGCACAGCGCCGCCGGCCGGCGTGGGGGAGCCGGGCACGCCGCCGCTGGCGCCCGCGCTGGCCAATGCGCTGTTCGCGCTGACGGGGCAGCGACTGCGCGAGCTGCCGCTGCAAGTCTGAATCAAGCGGCTTGCTCCCTCTTCCGCGTGCGGGAGAGCACCCTCATCCCCCGCCTTCTCCCACAAGCGGGAGAAGGAGCCAACACACCAAGCCGCGGCTAGCCCCGGTTGCATCGCTTCTCCCCGCTCCCAAGGCGGCCACGTCTCTCATGGGACGATGCCTCTTGGCTACGAAAGGCAGCATGCGGCTCGACAACAAGGTGGCACTCGTCAGCGGCGGCGCTCAGGGCATCGGCCGCGCGGTCGCGCTTCGCCTGGCGCAGGAAGGCGCCGACATCGCGCTCAACGTGCTCCATGACGACGAGCGCGCGGCCAGCGCCCGCGCGGAGATCGAAGCCCTCGGCCGACGCTGCGCCGTGTTGCAGGCCGACGTTTCGCAGGTCGCCGAGGTGCGGGCGATGGTGGCCGAAGGCGTGCGGCAACTCGGCCGGCTCGACGTGCTCGTCAACAACGCCGGCGTGGAAAAGCGCGCCGACTTCCTCGACGTGAGCGAGGCGCACTACGACCACGTGATGGGCGTCAACCTCAAGGGCGCGTTCTTCCTCACGCAGGCCTTCGTGGCGCATTTGAAGGAGACGCAGCGCCCCGGCAAGGTCATCAACATGAGCTCGGTGCACGAGGAACTGCCCTTCCCGCACTTCACCGCCTACTGCTGCAGCAAGGGCGGCATGCAAATGATGATGCGCAACCTGGCCGTGGAGCTGGCGCCGCTGGGCATCACGGTCAACAACATCGCGCCGGGTGCGATCGAGACGCCGATCAACGCCACGCTGATGAAGCAGCCGGCCCTGGTGGATCGGCTGCTCGCCAACATCCCCCTGCGCCGGCTCGGCCAGCCCGAGGACGTCGCCGGCGTCGCCGCCTTCCTGGCCTCGGCCGAGGCCGACTACATCACCGGCGCCACGATCGTGATCGACGGCGGGCTGCTGTGGAACTACAGCGAGCAATGAGCGCCGCCGGGCCGCTCCCAAGGCGCTCGCGCCCCCTCGGGGGGCCGACGCGCAGCGTCTGGGGGGCCCGATGAGCGCCGCCGGGCCGCTCCCAAGGCGCTCGGCGTCTCTCGTCGATCCAGGCCAGCGCAGCGCCGCAGCTGCGGCCTGCCCGCCACCCGACACCCTCACGCCGGCCGACCGCTACGAAGAACTGTTCGTCGCCGTGCAGTCGCAGCGCCTCTTCGCGGACAGCAAGGACTTCGTGGACTGCGTGCCGCGCGGCGATCCGCAGGCCATTCTGGCAGCGTACCGGCGGGAGCACCGCGCGGCGGGCTTCGATCTCGGCGCCTTCGTGCGCACCCATTTCGCCGCGCCGACGGCGAAGCCGAGCGAGTACGTCGCGCAGCCCGGACTCACCCTCACCGAACACATCGACGCGCTCTGGCCGGTGCTCACGCGCCAGCCGCTCCAGCACCCGGTGCGCTCCTCGCTGCTGCCGCTGCCCCACGCGTATGTGGTGCCGGGCGGCCGCTTCGCCGAGCTCTACTACTGGGACTCGTACTTCGTGATGCTGGGGCTCGCCGAAAGCGGTTGCACCGACGTGCTGCACGCGATGACCGACAACTTCGCCTACCTGATCGACACCTACGGCCACGTGCCCAACGGCACGCGCACCTACTACCTGAGCCGCTCGCAGCCGCCGGTGTTCGCCCTCATGGCCGAGTTGTGCGAGGACTGCGACGGCCCGCCTGCCGCTAGCTACCTGCCGCAGCTGCGCAAGGAACACGCCTGGTGGATGGACGGCGCCGACGGTCTGCGCCCCGGCGAGGCGCGCCGTCGCGTGGTGCGCCTGGCCGACGGCGCGCTGCTCAACCGCTACTGGGACGACCGTGATTCGCCGCGCGAGGAATCCTGGCGCGAAGACGTCGCCACGGCCGCGGAGTCAGAACGCCCCTGCGCCGACGTGTACCGCGACCTGCGCGCCGCGGCTGAATCGGGCTGGGACTTCAGCACGCGTTGGCTGCACGAGCCCTCCGCACGGCCGCCAGAGCCCACGAGGGGGCCCGTTCCTGGCCCTGGCGGGCTCGCCTCCGCTCGGCGGGACGGCGCGCAGCCCCCAGGGTGCCCCCTTGAGCCGGACGATCCTGCAAACATCGCGACTCCGCGGCTGGCCGACATCTGCACCACGGCCATCCTGCCGGTGGACCTGAACGCTTTTCTCTACAAGCTGGAGGCGACCATCGCGCGGCTGGGCGCCGCCGATGGCGATGTCGACTGCGCGGAAGGGTTCGGCGCCAGGGCGCAGGAGCGCCAGAGCGCCGTGAAGCTCCACTTGTGGAACGCCGAGCAGGGCGGGTTCTTCGACTTCGACTGGCAACGCTCCCGGCCGCGCCGCTGCCTCACCGCAGCCACCGTGGTGCCGCTCTTTACCGGCCTGGCCGATCCGGCCCAGGCCGCGGCGCTGGCCGACACCCTGGAGCGCCGCCTGCTCGCCCCCGGTGGCCTGGCCACCACCGAGGTGTTCAGCGACGAGCAATGGGACCGACCCAACGGCTGGGCACCGCTGCAGTGGATGGCAATCCGGGGTCTGGCCGACTACGGCCACACCGCGCTGGCGCAGGAAATCGCAAGGCGCTGGCTGGCCACGGTTGACGAAGTCTTCCGGCGCGAGAGCAAGCTGGTCGAGAAGTACGCGCTG
Organism: Methylibium sp.; assembly: GCF_013817345.1. Classification (GTDB taxonomy): domain Bacteria; phylum Pseudomonadota; class Gammaproteobacteria; order Burkholderiales; family Burkholderiaceae_C; genus Methylibium. Next base: position 5,839 of record NZ_JACDCW010000054.1, on the reverse strand, counting down.
CGCCAGGTGAGCGCGGACCGCTCGGCCGGCGGCGGCGGCGGCGAGTACCCGCTGCAGGACGGCTTCGGCTGGACCAACGGAGTCACGCGGCGCCTGCTGGCGCAGGGTTTCGAGCGCGGCACCAAGCGCTGATTGGCGCCAGCGGGGGCTTCGATGCCATCGCGGTCGAGGCCGAACAGCCGGATGTCCGAGCCGGTGGCGCCGGAGACGTCTCTGTTGTTCGGGCTGTCGTCGCCCCGCGCCGCCGCTGACCTCGGCCTCAGGCGGTCACACGGTCACCGAGCACGCGTGCCAGCGTGCGCTGCAGGTGCTCGGCATCGATGGGCTTGGTGAGGAAGGCGTCCATGCCGGCGGCCAGCGCCTGCTCGCGCTCGGACACCAGCGCGGCGGCGGTGAGCGCCACGATGGGCAGCGCCTCGCTGCTCCAGCGCTCGCGCAGCCGGCGCGCGGCTTCGTGGCCGCTCATCACCGGCATCTGCACGTCCATGAGCACGGCGTCGAAGGCCGTGCCGTCGCGCTCGGCGGCGGCCACGGCATCGAGCGCCTGCTGGCCATCGTGCGCCGGCGTCACGCGCACGCCCCACTGCTCGAGCATGGCGCCGGCGATCATCATGTTGACCGGGTTGTCCTCGACCAGCAGCACGCGCGCGCCGCTCAGGCGCTGCGCCAGCGCCGCCTCGTCGTGCGGCTCGGCCTGCGTAGCGGCGGCGGCCGGCAGCGGCAGCTCGGCCCAGAAGCGCGCGCCCCGGCCCGGCTCGCTGACCACGCCCACCTCGCCGTGCATCAGCAGGGCCAGCTCGCGGCAGATCGACAAGCCCAGGCCCGTGCCACCGTAGCGCCGGGTGATCGAATCGTCGGCCTGAGTGAAGGGCTGGAACAGCCGCGCCTGGGTGGCGGCATTGATGCCGCAGCCGGTGTCGCTGACCGTGAACCGTAGCCGCGCGCCTTCGCCCCGATCGACCTCGACGCGCACGCCGCCCTGCTCGGTGAACTTGAGTGCATTGGCAAGGTAGTTGCCGAGGATCTGGCGCACGCGCAAGGGGTCGCCCCGCACGGTCTCGGGCACATCGGCCCCCAGGTGCAGCGTCAGCGTGAGGCCGCGCGCCTCGGCCGCCGGCTGCTGGGCGCGGCAGGCGGCCTGCAGCGTCTCGCGCAGCGCGAAGGGCACCGACTCGAGGCTCAGCTTGCCGGCCTCGATCTTGGAGAAATCGAGGATGTCGGAAATGATCGAGGACAGACTCACCGCGCTCTCGAGAATCTGCTGCAGGTACTGCTGTCGCCTCGGCGCCTCGAGCCCCGGCGCCTGGGCCAACCGCGCCAGGCCCAGCAAGCCGTTGAGCGGCGTGCGGATCTCGTGGCTGGTGTTGGCCAGGAAGGCGCTCTTGGCGCGGCTGGCCGCCTCGGCGGCGTCGCGGGCCGCCGCGAGGGCCTGCTCGGTCTGGCGGCGCCCGGTCACGTCTTCGCCGATCCAGATAGTGCCGCCGCGGCTCGGGTCGTCGGGGTCCACCGCCTGCGCGCGCATGCGGCACCAGAACAGGCTGCCGTCACGGCGACGCATCTGGCGCTCGATCTCGAAGGGCTGGCCGGTCGAGAGCAGCGGCCCGGCGACCGTGCCGACCTCGGCATGTTCGGCGGTACTCGGCCAGACCACTTCGCCGCTCTCGCCATGCATGCTGCCGGCCGGCCAGCCGAACATCTGCTCGAAACGCGGGTTCACATGCACGAAGCGGCTGTTGCGCGTGAAGGCGATACCGATCGAGGCGTGCTGCAGGATCGCCTCGCGTTCGAGCCGCGCCTGCTCGATGGCGGCCATGTCGCGCGCCATCACCACCAGGTATTCGATGCCGTCGTGCACGAAGCACGCCGCCGACACCCGCAGCGGCACCAGGGCGCCCGACTTCCTGCGGAACATCGCCGGCATCTCGCGCACGTTGCCCTGATCGCGCACGGTCTGCAGCAGCCGCTGGCGATCGGCTTCGCGGTGCCAGATGCCGAGCTCGGCCGCGGTGCGGCCGATCGCCTCCTCGGCGCTCCAGCCCAGTACGCGCGTGTACTGCTCGTTGATCATGAGATAGCGGCCGGTCGATCGCTCGGTGAGCGACACGGTGTCGGGCGTGGTGTCGAACAGCTGCGTGAGCAGCGCCTGCGAACCCCGCAGGGCCTGCTCGGCGGCGCGCTGTGCGGTGACGTCGCGGTAGATCGACATCGTGGCCGGGCCGTCGTCGAGCTCGACGCGCAGGCCCGTCGCCTGCACCTCGACGCTTTGTCTGTCGGTGCGCCGCAGCCGGAAGTCGGCCAGTGGCAGCGCGGTCCCCTTGGGCAAGGCGTCGAGGCCGGCCGTGCGGGCGCGGGCGCGTTCCAGTTCGGCGCCCGGTTCGTGGTGCGCCCAGAGTTCGATGCCGACCATCGCCGCCGCGTCGCCGTAGCCGAGCAAGCGGACCGCCGCCTCGTTGGCTTCGACGACCACGCCGTGGCGGTGCAGCAGCAGGGGCGAGGGCGAGCAGGCGAACAGCTCGCGGTAGCGAGTCTCGGTGACGTTGCGCGTGCGCTGGGCCAGGACCGTGTCAGTGACGTTGCGCCCCACGCCCCAGTAGCCCGTGAACCGCCCTGCCGTATCGAACGTCGGCTCGCCGCTGATGCTCACCCAGCGCGGTCGCCCGTCCTTGTGGGCACAGCGCATCACGAGGTCGCGAAACGGACGGCGTGCCTCCAGGTCGCGGCGGTGCGCGGCCCACTGCTCGGGCGTCAACCCGAATTCGGGGATTTCCCAACGCATGCGACCGAGCAACTGGGACTGGGTGACACCGGTGTCGTCTGCCAGCGTGTGCGACGCGAAGGTGAAGCGCAGTTGCGCGTCCTGTTCCCAGTACCAGTCGGCGGCGATGCCGAGCAGGTTGCGAAAGCGCTGCTCACGCTCCTCGACGGCCGCCAGCGCGCGGCCCAGCGCGCTGCGGCTGGCGATGCCCGCCACCAGGCCGATCGTCAGCATCGCGGCCTGGATCACGAACGCCACCGGCAGATTCGCGCCCAGCCTGCCGGCCGTGCCGGACGCCGGCGGCAGCCAGCTTCGGTGCTCGGCGAACAGCAGTGCGCCCAGCAGGGCCACGCTGCCGAACGCCAGCGCGACGGCGACGCGCACGCTCACCAGCACACAGGACAGACAGATCACGACCGACAGAAAGACGATCGGCGGTGTTCGCACGCCGGTGCCGAGCGTCACGCTGACCACCGCGGCGGCGAGCACCGTCGCCCAGCCCGCTACCTGGACCGCGACCGCAGACCCGTCGCCCGCCCCGAAGCGCGCGGCGCGGGCGGCCAGAGCGAACACTGCCGCCAGCGCCGCGCAGGCGCCGACCAGCACCGCACGTTGCGTGGCACCGCCGGCGGCATTGCCGAGCCCGTAGAACACCGTCATCAGCACGGCCACGGCACCGCCGCAGCCGAAGAAGAGCCGCAGCAGCGCCACGTCGGTGCGCGGCGTGGCGGCAGGGGGCCAGGAAGAGTGGGAGGCGTCGGAACTCACTGGGCGAATGGGGTGTCCGGCGAAGGCAATGCCAACAGGCAGCCGCGGTCCAGGGGCTCACCGATTTTCCGCAAGCGCCGCCTGGCCTGAACGCGCCGCGCGCCACGAAGCTGCGCGCACCGGTCGGACTGCACGCGAGCGCCCGTGGTGATGGCCTCAGCGAGCGTGGTTCAGGGTCTCGCGCGTCGCCATCGCGACTTGGCGGGCCGCGGCGGCGAAGTCCGCGCCGCTGCCGGCATAAAGCACGGCGCGCGAGGAGTTGACGATGATCGGCGCCGTGGTCTGGCCCCCCGGCCCGCCCCGCCAGGCGGCGCGCACCGTGGCCGCCGCATCGCCGCCCTGCGCGCCCACGCCGGGGATGAGCAGCGGCAAGGTCGGCGCCAGCGCGCGCACCCGCGCGAGTTCCTCGGGGAAGGTGGCGCCGACCACCAGGCCGAGCTGGCCGTTCGTGTTCCACGGCCCCTGAGCGAGCCGCGCCAGGTGCTCGTACAGACGCGGCTGGCCTTCCACATCGGCCAGACGCTGCATCTGCAGATCGCTGCCGCCGGGGTTGGAAGTGCGGCACAGCAGGATCGCGCCCTTGTCCGGCCGGCGCAGGTAGGGCTCGATCGAGTCGAAGCCCATGAAGGGCGACAAGGTCACCGCGTGGGCCTTGTAGCGATCGAAAGCCTCGCTCGCGTACTGCTCGGCGGTGGCGCCGATGTCGCCGCGCTTGGCGTCGAGGATCACGGGCACCTCGGGTGCCACGCGCTGGATGTGCGCGATCAGCCGTTCGAGCTGGTCTTCGGCGCGGTGCGCGGCGAAGTAGGCGATCTGCGGCTTGAAGGCGAGCACGAGGTCATGCGTCGTATCGACGATGGCGGCGCAGAAATCGAAGATGCGGGTGGCGTCGCCGGTCCACGGGGCCGGGAACTTCGCGGGCTCCGGATCGAGGCCGACGCACAGCAAAGAGTCGTTGCGGCGCTCGGCGGCGAGAAGGCGGGCAAGGAAGCTCATACGTGGCTTCGGCGCCGTGCTCACCGCGACCGCGACCGCGCCGCGAGTTCGGCCGCCATGCCGGTGTAGCGGCCCGGCGTCAAAGCGAGCAGCCGATCCTTCTCGGCCTGCGGCAACTCCAGCGTCTCGATGAACGCCGCGACCGCTTCGCGCGTGATCGCCTTGCCGCGCGTCAGCTCCTTGAGCCGCTCATACGGATTGGGCAGTCCATAGCGGCGCATGACGGTCTGGATCGGCTCGGCCAGAACTTCCCATGCACCGTCGAGGTCGGCGGCGAGCTGGGCCTCGTTGACTTCGAGCTTGGCCAGGCCGCGGGCCAGCGAATCCCAGGCCAGCAGCGTGTAGCCCAGCGCCACGCCCATGTTGCGTAGCACGGTGGAGTCCGTCAGGTCGCGCTGCCAGCGCGAGATCGGCAGCTTCTGGCTCAAGTGGCTGAGCAGCGCGTTGGCCAGGCCGAGATTGCCCTCGGCGTTCTCGAAGTCGATCGGGTTGACCTTGTGCGGCATCGTGCTCGAGCCGATCTCGCCGGCCTTGAGCTTTTGCTTGAAGTAGCCCAGGCTCACATAGCCCCACACGTCGCGCGACCAGTCGATGAGGATGGTGTTGGTGCGCGTGAGGGCGTCGAACAGTTCGGCCATCCAGTCGTGCGGCTCGATCTGGATGGTGTAGGGGTTGAAGGCCAGGCCCAGCCGCTGCTCGACGACCTTGCGGCTGAAGGCTTCCCAGTCCACGTCCGGATACGCGGCGAGGTGGGCGTTGTAGTTGCCGACCGCGCCGTTCATCTTGGCCAGCAGCGCGACGCCGACGATGCGCGAGCGCGCTGTGGTCAGGCGCGCGGCAACGTTGGCAATCTCCTTGCCCACCGTCGTGGGGCTGGCGGTCTGGCCGTGCGTGCGCGCCAGCATCGGCAGCGTCGCCATTTCGCGCGCCATGCGCTCCAGCGTGGCGATCACGCCGTCGAGCGCCGGAAGCATCACCGTCTCGCGCGCCGCGCCGAGCATCAGCGCATGGCTGGTGTTGTTGATGTCCTCGCTGGTGCAGGCGAAGTGCACGAACTCGCCTGCCGCTTGCAGCTCCGCGTGCCCGTCGAACGTCGACTTCAGCCAGTACTCGACCGCCTTGACGTCGTGATTGGTGGTCTTCTCGATGTCCTTGATGGCCTGGGCGTCGGCCTCCGAGAAATCGGCGACCAGCAAATGCAGGTGGGCGCGGGCTTCATGGGACAGCGGCGCGAACTCGGGCAGCCCGGCCTCGCCCAGCGCGATGAACCACTCCACTTCCACCTGCACGCGGCGCTGCATGAGGCCGAATTCGCTGAGC
>NZ_JACDCW010000053.1 GCF_013817345.1 Methylibium sp. | reverse complement strand
TGGACAAGGCCATCGGCTTGGCTTGGTCGAATGACGTGTTCATCGACGAGGTCAACGACGGCGAAAGCGACCTGCTGTAGTCCCCTCCCAGCTTCTCGGTCAAGAGGGCCTTGAGGCCACGCTTACGTCGTAGTCGTGAAGGAATGCGGTTGCTGACAAGGAGGCGTCGGCGCCGAGCTTGACCCGGTAGCCGAGCTCGGCGACGTTGGCAACCTCCGAGGTGAAATTCGGACCACCGGCGATGATGAATGGCGGTTCAGTTGGCGCGAATATCTCGCGGTCGAAGCGTGCAGGAGACCTGACCGCGCGCGACAACGCCGTCCAGATATATGAGTCCGCCTTCAACGCATAGCCGAGTCGAACGCTGGGCAGCGGCTCCCAGCCCGAGTACGGGTTGTGCTCCATGCGCAAACCTACCGTCAGTGCCAGCTTGTCCGTGACCGTGACCTCGTCCTGCACGAAGGCGCTGTACCAACTTAGCTGTTGCTCAGCCGGAAAGAACGCGAACAGCAGCCCCGGCTGGGAACTAGCCGTTGCACGCCGGTAACCCAGACCGGTGAGCCAGCGATGGCTGCCTATCGTGTGGCGGTATTTGGCTTCGACGTCGAAGATTTCGGCGTCTTCCTGCAGCAAGAACCGGTCGGTCCGCTCCGTGCGGTCGAAGTACGCTTGCACATCGAAGTTGCTCGCTTCGCCGAGCTGCCGCGACCACCGCCCAGTGACGTTCGAGCCCGACAGCTCAACGGCGCCGATTACCGGGCGCTCGTCGGTGTCGCTCTTGTACACACCGGCGTTCAACGTGACTGCATCAACGCCTCTGACCCAGTCGGCCCGCACGCCCGCAGCCGTGCCCTTGGCGGCGTCGCCGGCATCTCCGCCGCCTCGAAGCTGGCTGGCGTCACGCTCGAATGTCTTCACATGCGCGCGAACTGCGATGTCGTCGGAGACCGTGAAGCCGTAACGCCCAACCACGGTCTTTTCGAGGTTGCCCAAGGTCGTCGAGACAGACGGGCCTTGGGTTTTCGCTGCAGAGAGCGTCACAACGTTGATAACGCCATTGACCGCGTTGGTACCCCACGTCGCACCAGCCGGTCCGCTGATGACCTCGATGCGGTCGATGTCCGACGGCACGAAGTCTTGGGCATCCCAGAACACGCCCGAGAACAGCGGCGAGTAGATGGTCCGTCCATCCACCAGCACCAGCAGCTTGTTGGCGATATTGCCGTTGAAGCCGCGCGCGGAAATGGCGTACTGCCGGGCGTCAATCGCTGCGACTTGAAGATTCGGTGCCAGCCGAAGCGCTTCGGGCAGGGTCGTCACGCCGAGCCGGCGGATTTCATCGCCCGTGACGACGTAAACGGATGCAGCCGCCTCGAACAGCGGCTGGTCCCGGCGCGACACCGAAGTGACGACGACGTTGGCAAGCTGCTCGAGGCTGAGGTCGGCCAAGTTCTGCGCCAGAACCGCTGGCGGCATCTGCGCAGCCGCAGACTGTGGCCAAAATGTTGTGGCCCAGAAAAGCACGAGTGCCCAGAGACGCATGGGTACCCTCAGGGGCGGTGATTTCGGTCGGTCCACTTCGATTGCATCACTCCGCGCCGCACTGGTCAAGCACCCGCTGGACCCTAGCGGAACGGAATGCTACCGGACTTGGATTGTTGGGTACCGCCAACATCGTTGAGCGCCGTGGCAGGTCTTTGCAGCGGGCGTCGGTTGCCCGTGGAATGGGTGGTCAAGCCATAGCCGTCCTGCGTCGAGCGCCATTCCCGCTGCGGCGGCCAGTTGCCCCGCGCTTCCGCGCAGCGCACAGGCCTTCTATCTCGTTCTCAGGGAAAGCAGTCTGACCTACGATTTCCAACGACGGCAGCGATGAACGCAATCGCGCGAGCCGTGTCAGCGGCGACCCCCTGCCCGGGTGGCGCGACGGGTGGGACCTGAGCCACAATGCGCCCGCAGGAACCGGACCCAGCCATGTAGCCACTTCTTCTGAACCCAACTGCAGCCAGACTTCGCACCCAAGGTGCGTCCGTTGTTGGCTGAACTGATGGAGTTCAGAGATGCATGTTTCCTACCAGCGCGCTGCTGTCGCAGCGGAGCCAGCTACCCGCTCCACCTCAGACCAGACCCCGCCCCGCCGAGACACCGGGAAGTCCACGGTTCTCTGGGCATCGCGCCCCCTTCGGGTCCGAAGCGGGCGGCTCGTCGCAGTCAGGCTCAAAAGCAGCTGTGAACTGGAGGTTGGTCTCGTAGCACCGGATTCGGCGCAGATGCGTTGGGTCCGCGCCGATACGGTGCTGACCGAACCACAGGCTGAGCTGTGGGCCTCGACCTCACGGTTTGCCAGATAGTGCTGCGTAATGCGGCGGCCTCTCGAAGAGGTCGCCCCCTCACTTTTGACGAGCAAGCACGTTGTAGGCGGCCAGCCGACTGGAGTGGCCTAACCCGCACCGGGCGGCGGCGTCGGCGCAGAGCGGCGCTTTGTCCATTGAACCCATTCGCCGCGTCTTGGCCGAGTTAGAGGTCGTCCAGGTCTACCTCGATGGCGCGGTCGCGCTCTCCCATACGCTCGCGCACTTTTGCGAGCAACTTCCTGTCATCTTCAAAGTGCCGCGTTAGACGAGCGTCGGCGTCGGCCGTCACGACACCGTAGGGCAGCAAGCCTTCGATGGTTTCGAGCAATCCCGAGAGCATTCGCACTTCTTCGTCGTCAGGGCCATGCTGTGCGGGTCGCGCGCGCGTCTGCGCCCATCTGCGCGGGCGGATGAGCTTGGCTTTGCGGTCTGCGCGCACGTTACAGGTCCTCAATCGTAGTGTTCGTGACCTTGCCTGCCTTAGCGGCCCTGATAGCAATTAAGGTGAGGCGACGTTGCCGTTCCTTGCGGAGCGCTGCTTGGACGACCGCACGCTTTGCATCCAATTGGTCAGCCTGCAATTGCGCCAACTGCTGGGCGAGCGACCCAATGCGCGAACCTTCTCCTTTGGCGGTGTGGTCAGAATTCCGGCAGGAGGGCGGCATGATGCAAGTTTCCAGTTCGCGTTGATACGACGCAGCAAAAACCCCAAAATCACAGAGCAGCTTCGTCAGGACGCGCCCGGGGTGGGTGGGCGGAGCATGCCAGTAGGACTTGAACCAACGCCCGGCCCTGCTTCCGTCCCAAGGAGTGCGCCGCTGCAGGCATCCGCACCTATCCGCTGTCGTCGCGCTGAGCCAAGGCTCTGCGCCAAGAACGTGTAGCCGGAACTGGCTCGCTCCGCACTCAGTCTAGCGCGGGAATCACTCGACTGGCTCAGTCCTTGAATGGATTCATTTCTTCAAGCCTCACGTGCCGGCCATTGGGAGGCGTAAAGCTTTCGCTCCAGGTCGAGGATGGAACCTGTTTCTGGGACTCCCCAAATCTCCCGAACCCGCGCTCCGGCGTCACTCGGCGCGCGAAACCACCACGCGAGGAGGCGAAAGGCCGGAAGAGCGCGATATGGCAACGGGTCCGGAGTTATGTCGAGCGGTCATCAGCGGATTACACCCCTGCGTGCGGAAAAAGGACCTCACCTACGCGGCTGACAACTCAGGCAAACCTGCGCAAGCTGAATGGCGAGTGGCGCATCGTTATCCGACGGCGGCAGTTTAAGAATTTCAACGGCGCAGCGAGGGACCGCGACTACGACATGCCCGTGCGTCCAGAGGTCTGGGCGGACATCGAACGCTACCTGCGCGAATACCGGCCGATGTTGCTGACCCGGGAACCCCTTCGTCTTCGTCAGCAGCCATTCGCCGTCCTCTGAGTCAGGGCCGCCGAACGGTTCTCTTCCCGACACTCCGCACAGGCGGGCCAGCTCTGCGCAACCGCGACCCGTGTGACGTGGCCGCGCATGAACGGGGGTTTTGGGAAGGCCCATGACGCGTGGCTGCGACAGCCGCGCCTTGCGTCGTTGGCCGGAGCCTAAGTTAGACTGTGCAGGTGCGCTTGTCGGCGCCCGCTGCCCACCGTGGCCCACCTGGTTCGCCGGGACGACTCCTCGTCTTAATCTTTGCCGGGCCCCCTTTCGTGGCGGAACTCAGCAGTGGGCACTGAGCTATTCCGCTTCAACGAATGGAGCACCCCATGATTCACATTTCCACCACGGCCACAGTCGCCGAAAAGCTCAAGCGTCGCGCCAAGACACTCCGCAAGGAAACTGGCACGTCCCTCGCGGTCGCACAAGACGCCGTCGCCAAGCAGGACGGCTACCGGAGTTGGAAGCACCTGACCGTCTGCGCCGAGCGGACAAGGACGATGCTCAGGGCGCTACCCCTGCTCCCGAAGCTGCTTGTTGAGACGTTGGCCGCTGAAGCGAAAAGACAACCGCCCGGCGAGCAGTCCGTGCTCGCTTTTCGCTCGGGCCTGGTCTTTGCGATGGACGTCAAGGACGCGGACGGTATTGCCCTGGGTGACTACGTCGTTGAGTGTGATGACGCCTGGACCATTGCCGCTGCAGACATCTGGGGAGTCTTCGTCCACACCGCCGACGAGACGCCTTCGCACGCAGAGACGATGGAGCCCGACGAGCTGTTGGAAGCCGCGCATGAGGACCTGATGAACTACCGCCTGTTCCGCTACACAGGCGCCAGCACGCCAGTTGACCTCAATGACGCGTTTCGTCTCGTGCTTCGGCGCTATTTTTTCGTGCCTGCCTACGTCTGGCTCAAGGGGAAGTTCATCGACATGGCTTCGGTTCCGGAAGTGCGGGTCGATGGAAAGGCCATCTACCAAACGAACTTGAGCGCCGAGCAGCTTGCCACTTATGCGTCCCTGCCGCTCCCCCCGCCGGCAACCTCTGCAGCTACGACTGCGCCGACCTATCCGCCCCGGCGCGACATGGTTTGCAGGCTTGATGTCCGCAAGCTGGAGCCAGGGCTGTACGAATCACGGATGTCGTACGGCAACCAAGCGATGTTCTCCGACGCAGGCTTCACAACCATCCGCGAGGCGATTGAGTCTGTGTCGTTGAGCGACGGACCCGTTTACGCGGTCGAGGTCGCATATGAGGGGTTGGTTGTCGGCACGTATGCGCCTGAAGCATTGGCGGCATCTGCCGAGATGATTGCTAAGCACGCGGTTTCCACGTTGAGCGGTTTGAGGGACCGCTAAGAGGGGCGCTCGGCGAACCCGCTCACGGGGCAAACCTGAGCGGGTGCGCGGTTCTCCACACTTTTCATTCCGAGCTGCCGGCTCGTTCATGACTGGTCAGGGGTTCTCGGAAGGACGAGCGCTTGCATCGAGTGAGCCCAGCGAAGCATTGCACTCAACGCTGGCATGCCTAGAGGGTCCGATAGCCGCCGTTCAAGGAAAAGCAGTCCTGGCCCGACATCGACGTGCGCGACCTCCGCGGCGAGCACGGGAACGGCGTTCGCTGTTGCGCTGCAATTTCGGAGCTCGGAGCTCGGAGCTCGGTGCTCACTGCGGAGCCTGACGCTCATCGAACGATTGACTACGCCGATTCCTCGCGGTCTTGAAAGACCATCACCAGGGAACCCGCGACGATGCGCAGGTGAGACGACTCGTAGTTGCCGGATTTGTAGCGGTGCATCAAGTGAATGGCCACCGTTCCGCCGGCTGCCAGCGTGTCGACGAAGGACCGTGCAACTGGCGTCGGCACGCCGCTCACGTACTGACCTGAGTACTGGCCACGCATGACGCGCCCAAAGCTCGACAGCAGGAACCAACCGCGCTTGCCGAGCATGTGTTCCGCATATCGATGCAGCTGCATGTGCGCGAGCAGGAGGGCCTTGTCGTCCTGCGTCACCTCAGCTCTCCTTCACCTTCGTCGGGACGCTTGCACGCTTCAAGGTGGGCTGCCCACACTTCCGCCGTGACATCAGTCCATTCATGCGCAGCGTTGATGCGCGCCCAAGCGCGCCAGGTGTACTCAGCGTCGCTGTCGTGACCAGGCCTGCCGCTGAGCGCGTAGACGCGACCCGTCGCTGTGACGCCTCGCAGTGATGCGGCGTCAAGTGTCGCGACTGCACTGCTGACCCGGCCCTCCCTATTCTGAAGCGCGTATCCAACGAGGTGCCGCTCACCATGGGGCAACTGCATTACCTGCCAGCGCGCCAGCGTGAGCGATGGTTGCTCGCCTACCGGGGCTGTTCTCCAAACGCCACCGATGTTGAGGCCAAGGACATCTTTCATGACGGCGCTCCAAGAAAATGCTTCATCTCCAACTCGACGGTGGCATCTGTTGCCATACGCACGGCAGGGCGGGCCTGACCGAACAAACAGCGGCGCCGGCAAGGTTGGGTCGGTGTAAGTCGCTTCAAGAATGCGTCAATCGAGAAGGCGAGCTTCTCTTGGGCAGAGCCAATCGTCCACAGACTCATTCCGGTTGCCCTGCAAATGACACGAGGACGTTTCGGTCATGATTGACTCTCGCGGCAACGTCGAAATGCGAGTCATAGGTCGTCAATGGTTCATCCTCGAATACAAACAGGACGGGCCCCATAGTTGACGCTTCATCATCTGTAGGGGTGAGGACCGTCCTGACTTTCCGCATGCTCCAGTTGGCCTCTCCCGAGGGCAGGAGGCGAACTGAATGCAGGCCGCGGATGACGTTCGCTCCCAGGATTTCGATTTCACCTCGCAATGTGGTCTCCCAGGCAATGGCGACCGTCTGCAGGAACACCTCGCCGTTTAGTGTCGAGACTTGATAGGTCAGCAGGTACCACGGAGCAAATGTTGTCAGCTCAAAGGCGCGCCAATAAGCCCGGTCCGGGTCGCCGAACCGGCGCGAGAGCCCATCCTCGAATCTGGGGGTGGTAGCGAACAACGCATTCTCCTCGGGACGCCAATAGCAATAGAGCAACGCCAGAAGCTGGCTGTCAACGTGAATGTCGGCCATGGCGTCATGAAGTGACAAGGGGGGGGAACGCGGCGGCAGTTGGGGTGTCTTACTTCCAAATAGGAGGCAGGCTCCTCTGTCGACAGACGCTGCATCCCGATTCGCCCGAATTGCTTCCGGCCGACTCCAATTTGGAGGTGTGGAAAAGTGTTCGCTAGACGCTATGCAGCAATTCGCTGCATAGCAGGACATTTCATGACCAAGCCCAAAGCGAAGCCGGTGCGTCGTGGTTACGCACCCGCGCAGCTCGACGACCAACCGCTCCTCCGACTGCTCATTGCCGAGGCGACTCGACGTGGAGACACCCTGGCGGCCATGTCCAAGGCGCTCGGGGTGACGTATGAGCACGTCGCACAATGGCGCCGACGAGAATCCGATGTGACTAGAGCCTCGCGAAGGGTTCTTGAAGCAGCGGCCGAGTATCTGCAGGTCCCGACCATCTTCGTCCTGTGCCTGGTCGGCACCATCGGTCTGGCCGACCTGGAGTACCCGAGTCGCGTTTCCATGGCGGCGCTCGTCAGACGGCAGATGGACACACTCCGGATGGACCCCTATTTCGCAGGATTTTTCCCGGAGTCGCTGCTGAATGCGCAACCCGCAATTCAGCATTTCGTGGTGATGCTGTACGGGGAGCTGGCGGGCATCAGGGCGGCGAACAGGAACTACGAATGGATGAAGTCCATTCACTCGGCGGCGTTAGGAAACATCGATGCCGAGGCCGAGCTTTTGTCGATACAGGCGCGTTCGAAAAATCCGTAGACGCACGGTGATTCAGCGGCTCCCCTTCACAGGGGAGCCCTTTTTTGTCGTGCCTCAGAGGATGTCCAGGCCAAGACTGCAACCTTCTTCGCACTCAGCGACCCCGGCCTCACCGTGTTCGGCAATGCGTTGTGTGTTCGCGGCTGTCCGCAGCGGCGTAGTCGCCTAGCAAAGCGGGAAACGAACGGTCATGCCGCCGTGAGGTCCTTCACTCATGTTCGTCCTCGCGTGACGTCCGCTCGGTGTGTGCTGGCGTCCCCACATCGATGAAGACGCGCGGTACGTTCGCCGGCGGCACAGGGGCCGCGGCCCTTCGACGCGAAGCGCCCTCTGACCCAGCCTGTCGACTGAGCCACGACTTCGTCGTCTGCGGCAATGCGACGGTTCTCGCCGCCATCGAGTTCGACGACAGCTCGCACGAGCGTGCGGACTGCAAATCGACCCCGCGAAGAAGGAACAGGCGACCAACGCTGCAGGCATCCGCCTCGTCCGATGGCCCGTCAAACAACTTCCCGACGCCGCGGCGATTCGGTCCGCCTTTACCTCGCCGGCGCCCGGGATGCCGCCGTCAAGCACAAGCGCGTCGTCCCTGAAGGCTAAACCGGTGTGCTTATAGGTTGGATACCCACCACCGAGCTGCTGCAATGACGCCTAACCCACCCTCCTTGCTGAAGAAGACCGAAGTTTGCCAAAAACTCGCCCTCTCCCTCCGAACGCTGGAGAGCATGGTCAAGGCAGGGACGTTTCCGCCGCCGGTGCGGATGGGCAAACACGTCTATTGGAGTGAAGCGGCGGTCTCAGCGTGGATGGGCCGGATGTTCGGGCCGCAGGAGGCGTGGCGGCCGAATCGCTGACGACCTCCGCGGCCGCCCGACCTTCACGGCGTCAGCGGCGTGGACGGCGGCGGCGCTTGCTTGAATCAGCCACCACAAGAAGCCGGTACAGCCTGTGCTCCCTAGGGGATGTCACAGACTGGCCGGCTTTCTCGCGCCAACGGCTTCGAGGGCCGACGCCAAACGGACCGAGGGCGGCCTCGGGCGAACCGAGACCGCGCTCCGCCCGCTCAGGGTGCATTGTCCAGCGCCCACTCCTGCGGAAAACTGAGGTCCTGACCGCTGCCCGTCGCCAGCGTCAACGTTCGGTCGCCAACCCTTTCGACGACCTGCAACGCATGCGTCCCTGCGACGACCGGCCCCTCTGCATGCATGAGCCTGACCACGTCGCCAGCCGTGACGTTGACGTACCGCGTCACCTGCGAGAGGGTTTTGTGTCCCGTCAGGGCTTGAACCAGAAAAATATTTCCGGTCATGAGCGCCATGCGGGTCGCCGCCGTATGGCGCAGGTCCTGCAGCCGCAGGCCCTTGACCCCCGCGCGCCTGCACACCAGTTCCCAAGACGCTTTGAGCGCCTCATACGAAATGTGAACGATGGGGTCGTCCTTTTCACCCCCGCCCAGGCTCTCCAACTGTCTGAGCGCTGCAATCGCGAGTGGCGACAGCGGCACGTCGCGTTTGCCGGTCTTCCCGTCGCTCAGCGCCAAAATTTTCAGGTCCCAGTCGACGTCCCTCCACCGGGCATGTTCGAGCGGCTCCGAACTGCGCATCGCGCTCTCCCGCAGCAGGGTCAACGTGGGTCCGACCAGCTTGTTGCGGCAACCCTGCACGGCCTCTTCGAGCCGTGCCTGCTCCTCATGAGACATCACCCGCTCGCGCCCGTTGTCCACGGTCGGCATCTCGAGCCCGGCGCCCGGGTTTCTGGCCGGCTCGCACCAGTTCCAGTTTTTGGCCGCGTAGTTGAATAGCCGGCGAATGACGGCCCGCTCCAAATGGACGGTCGCCGCTCGTTGCCCCTCCATGCTCAGGGCATTCATCAACGACTGGACATGATGCGGAGCGACGTCGGCGACGGTCATCCCGGACAGCCGCGCGCGCAGGTGGTCGCTCTGTGTCGTCTTTGCCGCAAGCTTCTTGCGGTGCACGCCCAGGCCGCGCGGGACGCGCCGAGCCACCCTGACAGCTGCCAGCTCGACTGTGCAGTGGCATCCCCTCCCGGCGCGACTCCCGTCGCCCTGGCCGGCAACATCGCCGTCGGGGTCGACATCTGCGCCGTCGGTGAGAGCGTGCGCCTCAACAGACGAGGACGCGGCCTGCGACGAGCTGCTGTTCACCCGTTTGACAGACAGGGTCGCAAGTCCCGCCGCTCGCAGGAATTTGTTGATGCGATTCGCTTCTTGAAGCGCCCCTTTCTGCAGCGGCAGACGCTCCAACCCGTAGTCCTGCAGCGCCTGTGCGAACGTGGTGCGATGAGGCCCGAGGCCCCTGGGTTTGCCGAGTCTTTCCAGTACGCCGACCCGCCTCTCTATCGCCTGCTTGGCGGCCGCACTCGTCGTGTGGCCTGATTCGTACACGTCCTGGCCATACACCCGTCGGCGGCACGACCAGAGCGTGCCTTGCTTGATTGGCCTCGCCGCTGGCTTAGGCATGAGACACCTCCGTTGAGAAGGTGGCTACACGCGCCAGGGTGCCAGACGGAACCAAGCGGCGGGACAACGAGAAAACGAACAGTGACCTCATGAACAACTCCAATGGACTAGGAGTTGCGTCTAGGAATCGGAATCGCGATTTTTAGCCGGTCGGCTTCGAACCGCGCACCGCCGTGATTTGATTCACGCCCTGGGCCACCGAGGTCCTGTTTGGGACCGGGCTTCGTTCGCGGTCAACCACCGGTGACCGCAGTGCAGCGCAAGGCTGCGCAGCGGTTTCCTGTTGTGATTGCCAGAACATTGCCAGAATTTGCGCCTAAAACGCAAAACGGCGGCCACTTTCGTAGCCGCCGAATCTCTAAGCGCTTGATAGCACTCAGCTTTTTCTGGTGGCTCGGGGCGGAATCGAACCACCGACACGCGGATTTTCAATCCGCTGCTCTACCGACTGAGCTACCGAGCCAAGGGGCGAGAGTGTAGCAGCAGGGCGTGCGCCTCAATGTCTTCAACGATTACGTGCGGGCTCACTCGGGGACCACATGCTGTGCCTCATTTCGTGATTCGCGGCGCAGCGGTCGAACCTCCTTGCCTGCACGCGTTCCAATCGGCGTCCACAGGCCGCGCACTACAATGTGCGTCGCTTTCCAGCGTAACGAATCCGAGGACCAAACGTGTTTATTTCCGAAGCTTTTGCGCAGGCCGCTCCGGCCGCTCCGGCAGGTGGCGAATCCACCCTGATCACGATGCTGCCGCTGGTGCTGATGTTCGTGGTGCTGTATTTCGTGATGATCCGCCCGCAGATGAAGCGCCAGAAGGAACACAAGGCCATGATCGAGGCAATCGCCAAGGGAGACGAGGTGGTCACTGTGGGCGGCGTGCTCGGCAAGGTTTCGCGCATGGGCGACAGCTACTTGCATGTGGAAGTGGCGACCGGCGTCGAGTTGCAGGTGCAGCGCACTTCGGTTGTGCAGGTGCTGCCGAAAGGCACCTTCAAGTAAGCGCGGCGACGCCGTCGAGCCAGCCGAAGGCCGCGCACCCCAGGGTGTCGCGGCCTTCTCGCAAGCGAGGCGTGAGGTCGACGCGCTGCAGTCAGGGCCCCAGGCCCCAAGGATGTTTCGATGAACCGCTACCCGTGGTGGAAGTACGCGATCCTGGCGATCGCGATGGTGGTCGGCCTGGTCTATACGCTGCCCAACTTTTTCGGTGAGGCACCGGCCGTACAGATCTCGAGCGGCAAGGCGACGCTGAAGGTCGACAACGCCTTGGTGCCGCGCGTCGAGCAGGCTTTGCAGGCCGCAGGCCTGCAAGCCGATTTCGTGCAGTTCGAGGGCGGCTCGGTACGGGCGCGCTTTCAGGACACCGATACCCAACTTACGGCCCGCGATGCGATTGCCGCGGCGCTCAACCCCGACCCCAACGATCCCAGCTACGTCGTCGCTCTCAACCTGGTCAGCCGCTCGCCGGCCTGGCTGACCGCATTGCACGCCCTGCCCATGTACCTGGGGCTCGATTTGCGCGGCGGCGTTCATTTTTTGATGCAGGTGGACATGCAGGCGGCTTTGACCAAGCGCGCCGAGGCGTTGACCGGCGATATCCGCGTGCTGCTGCGTGACAGGAACGTTCGCCACGCCGGAATCACGCGCGATGGCAATGCCATCGAGATTCGCTTGCGCGACGCCGCCACCCTGGAGGCGGCGCGCACGGTGCTCGCAGAGCCGCTGCCCGAACTGCAGTGGAGCGAGGCGCCCCGGGGTTCGGACATCATTCTTACTGCCACTCTCAGGCCGGAGGCGGCGCGCGTGGTGCAGGACCAGGCCCTCAAGCAGAACATCACCACCCTGCACAACCGCATCAACGAGCTCGGCGTGTCCGAACCGGTGATCCAGCAACAAGGCGCGGACCGCGTGGTGGTGCAGTTGCCCGGCGTGCAGGACACCGCCAAGGCCAAGGACATCATCGGCCGCACCGCGACGCTGGAGTTGCGTCTGGTCGACGACAGTGCGCAAGCCCAGGCCGCGGCGGCCGGCTCCGGGCCGGTGCCCTTCGGCACCGAACGCTTTGTGGAGCGCGGTGGCGCACCGTTGATCGTCAAGCGCCAGGTGGTGCTGACCGGCGAGAACCTCACTGATGCGCAGGCCGGCTTCGATGGCCAGACCCAGGAGCCGGTGATCAACCTGACGGTCGATGCCAAGGGCGCGCGCATCATGCGCGACGTCTCGCGCGAGAACGTGGGCAAGCGCATGGCCATCCTGCTGTTCGAGAAAGGGCGCGGCGAGGTCATCACCGCGCCGGTGATCCGCAGCGAACTCGGCGCGCGCTTCCAGATATCGGGCCAGCTGACCACGCAGGAAGCCAACGACCAGGCGCTGCTGCTGCGCGCGGGCTCGCTTGCCGCGCCGATGGAGATCGTGGAAGAGCGCACCATCGGCCCGAGCCTGGGCGCGGAGAACATCGCCAAGGGCTTCGACAGCGTGATCTACGGCTTCGCCGCGATCGCCGCTTTCATGTGCGCCTACTACATGCTGTTCGGCGTGTTCTCGACCCTCGCGTTGTCGGTCAACTTGCTGCTGCTGATGGCGCTGCTGTCGATGCTGCAGGCCACACTCACGCTGCCCGGCATTGCTGCCATCGCCCTGACCCTGGGCATGGCCATCGACGCCAACGTGTTGATCAACGAGCGGGTGCGGGAGGAATTGCGGGCCGGCGCCTCGCCCCAGACGGCGATCCACACCGGCTACGAACGCGCCTGGGGCACCATTCTCGACTCCAATATCACCACGCTGATTGCCGGCGTTGCCCTGCTTGCTTTCGGTTCGGGGCCGGTGCGCGGTTTTGCTGTCGTTCATTGCCTGGGCATCCTGACCTCGATGTTCTCGGCGGTGCTGTTCTCGCGCGGGCTGGTCAATCTCTGGTACGGGCGTCAGAAGAAGCTCAAGAGCGTGTCGATCGGCACGGTGTGGCGGCCGGGCGCCGATCGCGCACCGGCGACGCCTAGCTGAGTAAGGCCGACCTGCGGCCGCACTCCTGCGCTGCGGGAGCGCGTCGCGGGACTGGCCGTCACGACATGCATTGAACCGAAAGAAGCCCGATGGAGTTTTTCCGCATCAAGCGCGACATCCCGTTCATGAAGCACGCGTTGATCTTCAACGTCGTGTCTTTCCTGACCTTTGCTGCCGCGGTGTTCTTCCTGGTCACGCGCGGGCTTCACCTTTCGATCGAATTCACCGGGGGCACGGTGATCGAGGCCCAGTACGCGCAAGCCGTCGACGTGTCCGAGGTGCGCGAGACGGTCGAGGCGCTCGGCTTCGGCGAGGTGCAGGTGCAGACCTTCGGCACGTCGCGCGACGTGCTGGTCCGCCTGCCGCTGCGCGAGGACATCGAGCAGGACGAGGTGGTGGGTCGCGTGTTCGGTGCGCTGTGCGCTGCCGAGGCCGGCAAGGTCACGCAACGCGAGACCGTCACCGAGCGCGGCGAACAGATCAGCCAGCAGGTCTGCAGCACCGATGCCGCGGTGGACGCCGCCGCCCAGCCGGTACGGTTGCAGCGCAGCGAATTCGTCGGACCGCAGGTCGGCAGGGAACTGGCCGTCGATGGCGCGATGGCGCTCGGCTTCGTGGTGGTCGGCATCATGATCTACCTGGCGTTCCGATTCGAATGGAAGTTCGCTGTTGCGGCCATCGTCGCCAACCTGCACGACGTCATCATCATCCTGGGTTTCTTCGCCTACTTTCAGTGGGAGTTCTCGCTGGCGGTGCTGGCGGCGGTGCTGGCGGTGCTGGGCTATTCCGTCAACGAGTCGGTGGTCATCTTCGACCGCATCCGTGAAGCGTTCCGGCGCTATCGCAAGATGAACACGCAACAAGTGATCGATCACGCGATCACTTCGACGATCAGCCGCACCATCATCACGCACGGCTCCACGCAGATGATGGTGCTGTCGATGCTGATCTTCGGCGGCGCCACGCTGCACTACTTCGCGCTGGCGCTCACGATCGGGATCCTGTTCGGCATTTACTCGTCGGTGTTCGTGGCTGCGGCAATCGCCATGTGGCTGGGCGTCAAGCGAGAAGATCTCATGCGCGCGGGCGCTGGCAAGCCGGGTGGCGGTGACGATCCGGACGATCCCAACGCCGGAGCCGTGGTGTAGAGTTCAAGTGCCTTCACCACTCGCCAGTCTGTACGCCACCAATGGCCACCGCAGCCAACCCGTCCGCGCTTGCCGCTCAGGCCCGGCGGGTGTACGTGGAGTCGCTGCTGCTCGGAGTGCCGACCACGGTGCAGACGGTGGTGAGCGGGGCTCATCGCCTGGCCAACGAGAAGGCCGATCCGCCCACCGCGCACAAGCGCATGAACGTGGCCATGGATCTGGTGCGCCCCGCGGCGCATTGGCAGCAAACATTGATCGACCGTCTCTCGACAGGGCCCAACCTGCCGCTCGGTGCGCGCACCGGCGCCGGTGCGCAGTACGGCAGTGGAGGCGGCGACATGCCCCCGATGGCGCTCGTCGATGACGACACCATAGAAATCGAAATCCTCAGTTCGCGGCTCGCGCTGGCGATGATGGACAAGGCGTCCTGGGAGTTCACCGACCTGCGGGCGCGTTTGTCGAGCCTGGAGCGGCGCGAGGAACTTGACGGGGCCGACATCCTTCGCCCCCACGTGGTCGCTCGCGCGGTCGTCGACACCTGGCGGAGTGCGGGGTTGCCGCTCGATCATTGGGTGACGGTGCAGCAAGTCCTGCAAACAAGTTTCGGCGAGTTGATCGAAGAGGCTTATCACGAAACCAACCGCTGGTTGATGAGCGAGGGCGTACGCCCCGAAATCGATCTGCGGCCCTACATTCGCCGCTCGCGCGGCGTGAGCCCGGCCGGAACGCCCGTGACCACCGGATTCGGCGACATGGCCGAAGAACGATCACACGGCCGGCGCGGCAGTGGTGGAGGGGGCGCCAACGAGGGCGGTTTCGGAGGAAGTGGCAGCACTGCCAGCGGCGGTAGCGGCGAGGTCGGTGAAGAAACGCGGTTGATGACGCGCATGACGGGTCTGCCACGCGGCGTTGGCCACGCGGAAGCCGTGCTCGGCAGGCTCAACAAGCTCGTCGGCCGGCAGGTCCCGCAGTTCGCGGACACCACGGCTCCTCAGAGTTCCCCCGGCCTGAGGCAGGCCATCGCCGACGCGCAGGCCGGCCTCCAGCGCCAGCTCGGCGCGGCGACGCACGAAAGCAGCGGTGGCCAGATCAGTACGCCGGCGCTGCTGCAGGAGATGAGGCAGCGCAAGGCCGTGCTCAAGCAGGCAGCGACCACGCCGGTCGAGCGTGCCACCATCGAGATCGTCGCCCTGCTGTTTCAAAGCATCCTGATGGAGGAGAAGATTCCGGCCCAGGTGCGCGTGTGGTTTGCGCGGCTGCAGATGCCGGTGCTGCGGGTCGCCGTCAGCGAGCCCGACTTCTTTGCCACCACCGACCATCCGGCCCGCAACCTGATCGACCGCATGGGGGCGTGCGTCATGGGCTTCGATGTCAGCGCGCGCGCCGTCGGCGACGCGCTCGACAAGGAGATCAAGCGCGTGGTCCAGGTGGTGGAGGCTTATCCCGACACCGGGCGGCGCGTGTTCCAGACTGTGCTGACCGAGTTCGAGCGCTTCCTGGAGCACTATTTCAGCAACGAGAATGCGGCCACGCGCAAGGGCGTGTCGCTGGCACAGCAGGTCGAACAGCGTGAGACGCTGGCGATTCAGTACACCATCGAGTTGCGCAAGATGCTCGACCAAATGCCGGTCCAGGAAGGCGTGCGCATCTTCTTGTTCCAGGTCTGGGCCGACGTGCTGGCCACGACGGCGCTGAAGGCGGGGGCTGGCAGCGAAACCACCAAGGTCATGAAGCGTGCTGCTGCGGACCTGATCTGGTCTGCGGGCGCCAAGGTCTCGCGCGAAGAGCGGGCCGATGTGATCCGCCGCCTGCCGCCGCTCTTGAAAACCTTGCGCGCGGGCATGGCCGAGGCCGGGCTGCTGCCGGAAAAGCAGGACGAACACATCCAGTCGCTCAACGACTCGCTCGCTGCAGCGTTCACCGCGAAGGCCGCGGCCATCCCTGCCGAACGGCTCGACGAACTGATGGCACGGCTCGACGACCTCGAAGAGCTCTTGCCCGACGCCGACGACATGGTGATCGACGAGTCGATCGTGATGGACCTGTCGGGCCACGAAAGCTCGGAGCTCCAAATCGTCACTGACGGCGGCTCGATGCCCACGCCGGCCATGATTGCCTGGGCGCGCGAGCTTCAGGTTGGTGGCTGGTACATGCTAGAGCACCGCGGCAGCATCGAAGCCGTGCAACTCGCTTGGCAGGGCATGCGCAAGCAGCTGAGCCTGTTCGTGTCGCAGCAGGGCCGCGGCACGCTGTTCCAGCAGCATCGGCTCGCGTCCTTCCTGCAGGCCGGTCTCCTGGTGCCGGCACAGGACGAGGCGCTGACCGTGCGGGCCACCCGCACCGCTCTGGCCAAACTCGACGCCGATCCGGCTCGGCTTCTGAACTGAGCCGCGCTTCGGAAAACACAAAGCCGCCCTTGGGCGGCTTTTTTCCGGCATAGGAAGCGTCAGGCTCAGTGGATCAGCCGATCCTCCGTCTCGACAAAGAGCTCGTCGAGGATGAGTGCGTCAGGCTCTTCGCCCAGACTCCAGAACACCATCAGGACGATGATCTTCAAATCTTCGAGCGGCAGCGGGCTGACCGCAATGTCCATGGCGCGGTCGATCACCATTTCGCGCATCGGCGCGCGCAGTACGCCGGCCGACTCGAGGAAGCTGACAAAACCAATCGATTCCGCGCCCAGGCGATCCTGCTCGGCGGGCGAATAAACACGCATGCCTCGTGTACTTTGTTCGCCGCTGTGCGACTCGGCTGCCGTCGCCAGACCGGCCAGCCAAGTCAGAGCGTCTTCGATTTCTTCGTTCTCGAAACCTACGGCCGACAACTTGCGCGACAACTGGCGGTGGTCGGGGCAGGCGTCCGGCCGCCAATAGTTTTCGTAGAGGTACACGAGCACATCAAACATGAAATTAGGGTACCACGGGATTCCGGCCTCGACCGGTCGACTGGCGCTGCGGTCGTGCTGTTCGACAAGCCTTGCTCCGGGAGAATCAGGCGCGAATCAGGCGTTGAAAGAGCTGACCCGGCAGCCGAGACACCTCGCCGGCCAACTCGAGTTCCAGCAAGTGAGCGCTCAGTTGCGCAGGCGACCAGCCGGTACGTGCGGCAAGGGCGTCCAGCGTCACAGGATCGTGGCCCAGGGCGGTCAACACCGGATCGCCGCCCGAGTCGGAAAACGCCACCGCCGCGGCTGGCGGCCTCGGAGGTGCATCGAGCCGCAGTTCGACCAGGACATCGGCTGCCGCTTCGACCAGCTTGGCGCCCTGCTTGATCAGTGCATGGCAACCCCTCGATTGCGGCGCGTGGATGGAGCCCGGGATCGCAAAGACTTCCCGGCCGGCATCGAGGGCCAGTCTCGCGGTGATCAGGGAGCCCGACTTCAGCGCAGCTTCGACCACCAGGGTGCCACGAGCCAGCCCGGCAATGAGACGATTGCGGCGCGGAAAATTGGCCGCCACCGGCGGCGTGCCGAGCGAGTATTCGCTGAGCACCAGGCCGGCTGTTGCGATGCGGTGCGCGAGCGCGAAGTGGCGCTTCGGGTAGACCCGATCGAGACCGGTGCCGACCACCGCGATGGTGGAGCCGGGCCCCTGCAGTGCACCCTCGTGCGCCGCGCCGTCGATGCCCAGCGCCAATCCCGAGACCACCGTCAATCCGGTCCCGCTGAGTACGGCGGCGAAGGCGCGGGCGTTTTCTAGACCTTGCGCCGATGGATTGCGGCTGCCGACCACGGCTACCGCCGGAGCGCAAAGCAGTTCGGTGCGGCCCATCGCATACAGAAGCAGCGGTGGATCCGCGGTCTCGAGCAACAGGGCGGGATAGTGCACATCGCCGAGCACCACTACCTGCCGCGGCGCCGTTGCCTCGCCGGCTTGCAGCCACTGCCACGTGGACTCGACCAGCGCGTCCAGCGTTGCCGCAGGAGCGTTCAGCGCTGCGGTTTGAGCGGGCCCAAGCAGTTCGCGCCAGGCGCGCTGCGGCGCTTCGAACACCGCCTGCGGCGAACCGAAGGCGGCGAGCAGCCGGCGTGCCGTCTCCAGGCCAATCCCGGGGGTTTCTGTCAGCCGCAGCCAAGCCGCGAGTTCGTCGCGATCGAGCATGGCGCTCGGCCGGTGACCAGGCGCTGGCGGCGGCTCAGGGCTCGGTGAAGCGGTCACCGCGCGTGACCGGGTCCTTCACATCGAGGATGAGCGCATAGGACATGCGGTTGAAGACGCGAAACACGAACAGCGCGCCGTGCTTCTCGTCGGGGAGGCGCAGGGCTTGCGCTGGGCCGTCCTGCGTGGTGTCGCGCACCAGATCGCCGGCGCGCCACAGGGCCAGCACGTGGCCGCGCTCCAGGCCGTCTTGCGCGCCCTTGTTGAGCGACACGATCTGGTTCTGGCCGGCGTTGAGCGCCTCGCCGTACACCGACACGATGTGCCCGCCGATCGGCGCCGAAGGCGCATGCGGCACATACGGCGCGTAGTCTCGCGGCTGCGCCGGCGCCAGCCGGTTGCTCACATTGGCTTCGAGCTTGGCCGAAGTAATGCGGAACGTGGCCGGCACGATTTCGCCCCGGGCGTTCACGGCGCCTTCGCGCTCGTATTCGGCGGTGGCGACATAGGTGCCTTCCCAGCCGAGCAGCTCCTTCGTGACCGGGTCGCGCAGCGGCCTCGGCTCCTGGAACACGCGCCATTCACGCACGCCGTTCAGATCGCCTCGCACGTAAGCGGCGTCGCCCTTGCCGAGCAGCACGCGGCCTTCTTGCGCGGCGACGATGCGCGGAGCGCGATCCAGGGCGTCGGTCTCGAAGATGACCGCTTCGTTGAGAAAGCCTTCAATGAATTTCAGGGGCACCGCAGCGATAGGCCCGCCCGAGGGGCCTGCGTCGCGGATCTGCGGCGAGAGCCGCGCGGGTCCACCGGGGCCGCCCGGTCCACCGGCGACGCGCAACCGGGCGCGGTCCCCGTCGCGCTCGAGCAGCAGCATCTGGCCCGGATAGATCAGGTGCGGATTGCGGATCTGCTCGAGGTTCATGCCCCACAGCTCCGGCCAGCGCCACGGCCGCTTGAGGAACAGGGCCGAGATGTCCCACAGGGTGTCGCCGCGCTTGACCGTGTAACTGTCTGGCGCGTTCGGCGCCAGTTCCGACAGCGCCACGCCCGCCTGGGCGACCTGTTGGGCGGTGCTGCGCTGCTCGGCGGTGATCGGAAAATTGGGTTCGGCAGCCATCGCCGAGGAGAGCGGGGCGGCTGCGGCCAAGGCCGCCAGCAAAGCCAATGCAGGTCGGCCCGAGTGGCGGCGCGAAGGCCGGCATGCGGCGGGGGCAGTTCGTATCATTGACGCTCTCTCCGGCGCCGCCGGTTCCAACCCACCCGGCGTCCTGTGGTTTTATCAAGGGCTTTCCCGAGACCTTGCGGTTCGGCGAAAATCCTCACTTGGTTTAGAAGATTCTGCCCATAAAGCCTTGATGCCGCAACGAAACCTGCCTGCTGACGGACGCGCCCGGCGGTAGCCCTTCACGGCGCTTCGTTGCATGTGATCCACAGTGAGCGCCGCCCACGCAAGCGTTCTCGCGTTCGCCCCTGAACTCCTGCCAACCATGGCCCTTCTCGACATCCTGTGCTATCCCGATCCGCGCCTGCACACCGTGGCCAAGCCGGTGGCAAGCGTGGACGAGCGCATCCGCCGCCTCGCGGACGACATGCTCGAGACGATGTACGAGGCGCAGGGCCTGGGTCTGGCGGCCACCCAGGTCGACGTTCATGAGCGGCTCATCGTGATGGACACGTCCGACAGCCGCGACGAGCCGCGCGTGCTCGTCAACCCCGAATTGATCGCGGTCAGCGAGGAGATGGTCGTGGCGGACGAAGGCTGCCTGTCCGTGCCGCAGATCTACGACAAGGTGCCGCGCCATGCCCGGGTGACCGTGCGTGCACTCGGCCGCGATGGCCGGCCCTACGAGTTCGATGCCGAAGGCTTGCTGGCGGTGTGCGTTCAGCACGAGATGGATCACCTGCTCGGCAAGGTGTTCGTCGAATACCTTTCGCCGCTCAAGCGCAACCGCATCAAAAGCAAGATGCTGAAGAAGGCAAAGGTCGAGGCGTGAGGCGTCGCCTGCGCTGCCGGGCGCGGCAGCCGTTGCGAAGCAAAGTACCCGCGAGCCGAAACGTGGCCGTGAGCGCGGAGTTGAGGCGTCGCCTGCGCTGCCGGGCGCGGCAGCCGTTGCTAAGCAAGGCACCCGCGAGCCGAAACGCGGCCGTGAGCGCGGAGTCGATGACTCGCGCACGCTGCCGAAGCGGCCGTTGGCGATGAGGCTGGCCTTTGCCGGTACGCCCGAATTTGCCCGGATAGCACTCGACCGGCTGCTTGAAGCCGGCTTCGACCTTGCCCTTGTGCTGAGCCAGCCCGACCGGCCGTCCGGCCGCGGCATGAAACTTCAGCCCTCGCCTGTCAAGGCGCGGGCTCTGGAACGCGGGCTGAGCGTGCTGCAGCCGCAGGGCCTGCGGCTCGACGGCCGCTTTTCGCAAGATGCTGCCGCCGCGCAAGCGGCGCTGCAGTGCGCCCACATCGACGCGGTGGTGGTCGCCGCTTACGGGCTCATCCTGCCGGCCTGGCTGCTCGAACTCCCGCCGCTGGGCTGCCTGAACATTCACGCCTCGCTGCTGCCCCGCTGGCGGGGCGCCGCGCCGATCCACCGTGCCATCGAAGCCGGCGACACGGCGACCGGCGTCACCATCATGCAGATGGACAGCGGGCTGGACACCGGCGACATGCTGCTTGCCGGGTCCGAGCCGATCGCCGCTTCGGACAGCACGGCCAGTCTGCACGACCGCTTGGCGGTGCTCGGCGGGCGGATGATTGTCGAGGCGCTCGAGCTGTCGGCCCGTGGCGTGCTGGTTCGCACGCCGCAGCCCCACGAGGGCGTGAGCTATGCGCACAAGATCGGCAAGGCCGAGGCGCCGATCGACTGGACGCAGCCGGCTGCGGTCATCGAGCGGCGGCTGCGCGCTTTCGATCCCTTTCCTGGTGCGAGCTTCGGCTTGGACGGCGAAACGGTAAAGCTGTGGCGCGCGGTTCTCACCGAGGGGCGTGGTGCTCCGGGTACGGTGCTGCAAGCCGATGAGCGTTTGGTGGTGGCCTGCGGCGACGCGGCGCTGGCGTTGCAGCAACTGCAGCGCCCCGGCGGCCGGCGCGTCAGCGCGCGCGAGTTCCTGGCTGCCAGGCCGGCACTGCGGCCCGGACTGCGACTTGCTGCCGAACCCGGCCATGGGCATTGAACTTGCGTCGCAAGCCCGCATCTACTTGCACGCGCCCTCGTGGGCGTGACGAGGACAAGAGAACATGTTCAATCTGATCAAGACCGGCGTGCTGATGGCCGCCATCACGGCGCTGTTCATGGCGATCGGCTCGGTGCTGGGCGGCCAGCAGGGCATGGTGATCGCCTTGCTCATCGCGCTCGGCATGAACTTCTTCAGCTACTGGTTCAGCGACAAGCTGATCCTGAAGATGTACAACGCGCAGGAGGTCGACGAGACCTCGGCGCCGCAGTTCTACGGAATGGTGCGCGAACTCGCGCAACGAGCGCAGTTGCCGATGCCGCGCGTGTATCTGATTCAGGAGGACGCTCCGAACGCCTTCGCCACCGGCCGCAACCCCGACAACGCTGCCGTGGCGGCGACCACCGGCATCCTGCGGGTGCTGTCCGAGCGCGAACTGCGTGGCGTGATGGCGCACGAACTCGCGCACGTGAAGCACCGCGACATCCTCATCTCCACGATCAGCGCGACCATGGCGGGCGCGATCTCGATGCTCGCCAACTTCGCGATGTTCTTCGGCGGGCGTGGCGGCGATGGCCGCCCGGCCAACCCGATCGCCAGCATCGCGGTGATGCTGCTCGCGCCGCTGGCTGCGAGCCTGATCCAGATGGCGATCAGCCGCGCCCGCGAGTTCGAGGCCGACCGCGGCGGCGCGGAAATTTCGGGCGACCCGCAGGCGCTTGCCAGCGCGCTGCAGAAGATCCATCGCTACGCGCAAGGCGGTATCCCGATGGAGGCCGCGGAGCGCAATCCCGCCACGGCGCAGATGATGATCATGAATCCGCTCTCCGGCGGCGGTCTGCGCGGCCTGTTCAGCACCCATCCGTCCACCGAGGAGCGCGTCGAACGGTTGATGGCGATGGCGGCGCAGGGTGTGCGCGTCTGAGAAAGGCATGCCCCGGTCGCGAACGACTTTGCCGCGTCCACGCCCCGCCTTCGCGGGGCGTTTCTCATAGGGGCCCTCAAGTGTTGCGTGCTGACGCCGATAAGTCAGCGAAGCCTCACCGATTGCCATGCGTCCCGCCCTCTTCGCTCTCACCTTGTGCGCCGCCGCGCTGCTGGCTGGCTGCGAGCTCTTCGACATCGACTCGAGCGAGAAGATCGCGGCGCTGCGCGAGGCCGACGGCCAGGCCGTCGGCAGCGCCTGCCGCCATGCCGGCCGCGCCATCGAGGACTGCTATCTGTTGAACCCGAGGGCGCAACGCCCCGCGGTGTTTGCCGGCTGGCGCGAGATGGACGAGTACATGCGGGAGAACAAGCTGGAAACGGTCGTGCCGGTCCTGGCGCGGCCGGCGGGGGCCGCACCTGAAGCCGAGGCGCCGGCTCCCACGGCGGCCGAGGCGCCCGCCAAGGCGCTGGAGATGGCCGCGCCCGCCAAAGGCAAGCCAGCCGCCTCCTGAAGGGGTGGCGCGGCGCTCGGGCTGCCGCGCGCGAACCACGGCCAACACGCGCCGGTGGGACAATCCCTGAGATGTCTTTCGACCGCTCGCGCGCGACGCTCGCTCATCCCGCCTATCTCACCGGCCTGCGCGAGATGTCCGGCCTGTCGCTGGGCATCGCGGCCTGGGGGCTGGTGACCGGCGTGGCCATGGGCAAGGCCGGCCTGTCGGTGCCGCTCGCGCTGCTGATGACCTTCACCGTTTTCGCCGGCAGCGCACAGCTTGCCGTCCTGCCGCTCATGGCGGTGGGCGCGCCGGTTTGGGTGATCTGGGCCACGGCGTTCTGTGTGAACCTGCGCTTCGTGATCTTCAGCGCGCAATGGCGGCCGTTCTTCATGCGCTTTCCGCTGCGAACGCGGCTGGCGCTGGGCTACTTTTCAGGCGACATCATCTACGTGCTGTTCATGAAGCGCTACGCGGAGCCGCCGGCCAAGGGCGAGGCGCCGGACGGGCAGATCGAATACTTCTGGGGCACGATGACGGCCAACTACATCGCCTGGCAGGTGCCGTCGGTGATCGGCATCGTGCTGGCCGACGTGGTTCCCACGCACTGGGGGCTGGGCTTCGCGGGCACGCTGGCACTCCTCGGCCTGGCCTATTCGCTGGTGTCGGACCGCGCCACCCTGCTCGCGGCAGTGGTGGCCGGTGCGGCGGCGGTTGCTGCCTTCGCGTTGCCGTTCAAGCTCAACATCGTCGTCGCGATCGCCGCGGCGATCTGCCTGGGCCTCATGCTCGACGGCGGCGGCGATGCCGGCCGCCGTGTGCGCGCCTGGCTCGACCGCGCCGCGCCGCGACGCACGGAGGGCGACAAATGCCAGGCGGGGGGTGCGGCATGAACATGAGCACGTCCGAGTTCCTCCTCACGATCGCCGGGCTGACGGTGATCACCGTGGTGTCGCGCTGCTTCTTCTTTTTGTCGGAGCGCGAACTGGTCCTGCCCGACTGGGCCAAGCGCGGCTTGCGCTACGCACCGCTGGCCGCACTGGCGGCGGTGGTGGCGCCCGAGTTGGTGATGAACCAGGGCGGCCTGATGACCGAACCCTGGCGCGACGCGCGCATCTACGCGGCAATCGCAGCCACGCTTTACTTCTTCTGGCGCCGCGGCATCCTGGGCACCATCCTGACCGGCATGGCCGTGCTGCTGCCGCTGCGCCTGGGCCTGGGGTGGTGACGAGCTGGCCCGCCAGCGTTCGAGCGTCGCCGCGTTGGCACCCTGCACAACCGATTCGAGGAGATTTCCGTTGAACGTCCTGCGCTTTTCAGACCTGGTGCAACAAGGCCGCATCGAAGGCCGGCGTGTCTTCATTCGGGCCGACCTGAACGTGCCGCAGGACGACGCCGGCAACATCACGGAAGACACGCGGATTCGCGCCTCGATCCCGTGCATCGAGATGGCGCTGGCCGCAGGCGCTGCGGTGATGGTCACCTCGCATCTGGGACGTCCGAGCGAAGGCGAGTTCAAGCCGGAGGACTCGCTGGCGCCGGTGGCGCAGCGCCTGGGCGAACTGCTCGGCCGCGAGGTGCCGCTCAGGCGCGATTGGACCGAAGGCGTCGACGTTGCGCCGGGTGAACTGGTGCTGCTCGAGAACTGCCGCTTGAACAAGGGCGAGAAGAAGAACGACGAAGCCCTGGCCCGCCGGATGGCGGCCCTGTGCGACGTGTTCGTGCACGATGCCTTCGGCACCGCGCACCGTGCCGAAGCCTCCACCTACGGCATTGCGCAGTTCGCGCCGGTGGCTTGCGCCGGCCCGCTGCTGGCTGCCGAAATAGACGCCATCACGAAAGCGCTGCAGAACCCGAAGCGCCCGCTGGTGGCCATCGTCGCCGGCTCCAAGGTCAGCAGCAAGCTGAGCATCCTCAAGAGCCTGGCCGCGAATGTCGATCAGCTCATCGTCGGCGGCGGCATCGCCAACACCTTCATGCTGGCCGCGGGTCTGCCGATCGGCAAGTCGCTCGCCGAGCCGGACCTCGCCGATGAAGCGAAGACCATCATCGACATGATGCAGGGGCGAGGCGCGGCCGTACCGATCCCTGGCGATGCGGTGGTGGCCAAGGAGTTTTCCGCCACCGCGCCGGCCCGCACCGTCGCCGCCGCCGACGTGCAGGCCGACGATCTCATCCTCGACATCGGCCCGCGCACGGCGGCGGAGCTGGCCGCGATCATCGCGAAGGCCGGCACGGTGGTCTGGAACGGCCCGATGGGCGTGTTCGAGTACGACGCCTTCGCCGGCGGTACGCGGGCCCTGGCCGAAGCCATCGCGCGCTCCGACGCTTTCAGCATCGCCGGCGGCGGCGACACGCTGGCCGCCATCGCGAAATACGGCATCGAGGCCGACATCGGCTATATCTCAACCGGCGGCGGCGCTTTCCTCGAAGTGCTCGAGGGCAAGACCTTGCCGGCTTTCGACATCCTGCAGCGCCGCGCCGCGGCCTGAAACCTTTTCCACCCGCGGCGCCCCGGTGCGCCACACCGCCTCTTTCCGACAACGCACAACGCCTACCGAAACCGCCATGTCACTTTCCCTGAATGCTTCGCGCGCCACCAAGATCGTCGCCACGCTCGGCCCGGCTTCTTCCACGCCGGAGATCCTTGAGCGGATGATCCGCGCCGGCGTCGACGTGGTCCGGCTCAACTTCTCGCACGGCAGCGGGCAGGATCACATCGACCGCGCCGCCATGGTGCGCGAGGTGGCTAAGCGTGCCGGCAAGGAGGTCGCGATCATGGCCGACCTGCAAGGCCCGAAGGTGCGCGTCGGCAAGTTCGCGCAGGGCAAGGTGATGCTGGAGGCCGGCGCCGGCTTCATCCTTGATGCCAAACGCAGCGAACTCGGCGACGCTCAGGCGGTCGGCCTCGACTACAAGTCGCTGCCGCGCGACGTGAAGCCGGGCGACACCCTGCTGCTCAACGACGGGCTGATCGTGCTGATGGTCGAGCGCGTGCTCGGCGACGCGGTGCACACGGTTGTGAAGGTCGGCGGCGAGCTGTCCAACAACAAGGGCATCAACAAGCTCGGCGGCGGCCTGACCGCGCCGGCGTTGACGGCCAAGGACATGGAGGACATCAAGACGGCGATGAGCTTTCGCTGCGAGTACCTAGCGATCAGCTTTCCGAAGAACGCGACCGACATGGAGATGGCGCGCCAGCTCGCCAACGTGGCGGGCGAGCCGCATCAGCACAAGACCGCGCTGATCGCCAAGATCGAGCGCAGCGAGGCGATTCCGGTGCTCGACGAGATCCTGCGCGCCAGCGACGGGATCATGGTGGCGCGCGGCGACCTTGCGATCGAAGTCGGCAACGCCGCGGTGCCCGCGCTGCAAAAACGCATGATCAAGATGGCCCGCGACATGGACAAGGTGGTAATCACCGCCACGCAGATGATGGAGTCGATGATCGTCAACCCGGTGCCCACCCGCGCCGAGGTGAGCGACGTGGCCAACGCGGTGCTCGATGGCACAGACGCGGTCATGCTCAGCGCCGAAACGGCGGCCGGGCGCTACCCGGTGGAGACGATCGAGCAGATGGCCGCCATCGCCATCGCCGCCGAGTTGTCGGAAGACGTGACGCTCGATGCCGACTTCACCAACAAGCGCTTCGACCGCATCGACCAGAGCATTGCAATGGGCGCGCTCTTCACTGCGCATCACCTGGGCTGCAAGGCGATCGTGGCGCTCACCGAAAGCGGCTCGACGGCGCTGTGGATGAGCCGCAACAAGATCCACGTGCCGATCTACGGCCTGACCTCGCAGCTCACGAGCCAGCGCAAGATGGCGCTGTACCGCAACGTCTGCCCGCTGCTGATGCCGCAGTGCGACGAACGCGACGAGGCACTGGCGCGCGCCGAGGCGCTGCTCGTCGCCGGCGGCGTGCTCAAGCCGGGCGACACCTACGCCATCACGGTGGGCGAGCCGATGGGCCACCCGGGCGGCACCAACATGCTCAAGGTGTGCCGGGTCGGCTGAGGCTCTGTAGGCGCCGCTGTCGCGGCCGAGGTCTTCAGGGCGTCGCTGTCGCGGCGGCCGTTGCGAAGCAAGGCACCCGCGGTCTCGCCCCCTGCCCTCAATCTCTCTTCCAAGCTGAGCCGCGCTTGCGGTTTCAGTCCAGCCGCACCGACACTCCGGTGACAAACAGCGTGTCGCTCCGCTCGAATCCGGCGCCGGGGTCGCTGTTGTAGCGGTAGGCCAGGCCCGCGGTCAGGCTGAGGGTGGTATTGATCGCCACCGTGAGATTCGATTCGAACTCCGCACGGTAGGCACCCGTGTCTCGCAGGTTGGGCAGCACGCGCAGCTTCTGGTTGAAGGCGGTGGTGTCGGTCAGTTGGTGGCTCGATTCTTCGGCCAGCAGCAGTTCGGCGCGCCCGTAGCTGCTGCGCTGGCGGCCGTCGATCTCCGTGGTGTCGAAAAAACGGTCCTGGGTGTAGCTCAGGCCGACCGAAACATCCCAGAAGTCGGTGTCGCGTTGCCAAAGGTGGTAGCCGGGGCCGGCAGCGACCGAGAGCCGCGACGACAGGTTGGCGGGCTCATCGCGCAGCGCATCGGCCGAGCCGAACACGAACCAGCGCGCCGACACGTCGCGGTTGTACTGAGTGCCCAACCCGATGCGGTCACCCGTTGTCTCGCCTTCGCTGCTCGCATAGAGCGCACGCCCGGTGATCATCCATTTGTCGATGTCGGTGGCACGCACGCTGTCGGTGCTGAGGTTGACGCTGGTGGCGTCGCTGTTGCCCGAAGCGACGCTCGCGCCGAATGCGAACAGGTGCCGCCACTGACCGTCGGGCTCGATCGTGACCTGAGCGAGCGCCGGAGTGCAGCAGATGCAGGCGGCGAGGGCCAGCGGCATCGAGGGCTTGTGAAAATTCATTGGATCGAGACTCCGGGGGTGATGGGTCTGGCGGTGACAGGGCGCGGTGGTCTGCGCGCGGGTGCATCGGCGTTGCGCCCGCGAAGGGTGGCTCGACTCGCCGCAATTGCGTCGAGCCCCTCGGTGCGGCGCCGTACCTTACGGTGCGCGCTGCGTCGTCTGCTTTGCGGCGGGAATTTGCCCCAGCGGTGCGCTGCGGCATCGTCAGGCCGCAGCGGCCCGAGTCGGCTGTATGCCAGCGCGCGGAAGCCGAGTGGGCGCTCGTTAAAATCGGCATCACTCTCGCGGGCCAGGGCGGCCGCACGACTTCACCAGGGGACTTCCATGCCACTCGTATCCATGCGCCAGTTGCTCGATCACGCCGCCGAGCAGGGCTACGGCATCCCGGCGTTCAACGTCAACAACCTCGAGCAGGTGCAGGCGGTGATGTCCGCGGCGCACGAAGTCGGCGCGCCGGTGATCCTGCAGGCCAGTGC